>CAXTPE010000137.1:0-7117 GCA_964245925.1 uncultured Sphingomonadaceae bacterium | reverse complement strand
CTGCTGCTGTTGCCAGCGCTGCCGGCGGCGCTGCTGGCGTTCGGCCTCGTCGGCGCGGGCGTGCAGTCGGTGGCGCAGGCGATCGCGGCCACGCTGCTGCTCGCGATCCTGCTGCGGCGGATCACCCGCGCGCCGGCGCGCGAGGCGGGGCTCGCGCCGGGCTGATGCGGATCGCCTATGTCATCAACTCGGTCGAGGGCGGCGGCGCGGCGCTGCCGGTGCCGGCGATCGCGCGCGTGCTGCGCGCGCACGGCGGCGAGGTGCGCGTGCTGGCGCTCACCCGCCGCGACGGGCGCGCCGTCGCGGCGATGGCGGCGGCGGGACTGGACGTGCGCGTGCGCGCCGGCGGCGAGCGCGATCATCGCGCGGCGGCGGCGTGGCTCGATGCCGAGGTGCGCGGCTGGCGGCCCGCGCTGCTGTGGACCTCGCTCACCCGCGCGACGCTGCTCGGCCAGCTCGTCGGGCTGCGGCGGCGGATGCCGGTGGTGAGCTGGCAGCATGCCGCCTTCCTCAAGCCGGCCAACCGCCGGCTGCTGCGCGCGACGCAGCCGCTGAGCGCGCTCTGGATCGGCGACAGCCATGCGGTGACGGCGCTCACGGCGGAACGGTTGAAGGTGCCGCCGGCGCGGCTGGCGACATGGCCGCTGTTCGCGGCGGATGCACGCGCGCCGGTCGCCGCGCCCTGGCGGGCGGGGGAGCCGATCCGGATCGGCGCGCTGGGCCGGCTTCATCCGGTCAAGGGCCATGACGTGCTGATCGCGGCATTGTCACGCCTCGAGGGCCGTCACCCGTTCACCGTCGAGATCGCCGGCGAGGGCGCGGAGCGCGGCCGGCTGGAGGCGCGCGCAAGAGAGGCCGGGCTGGAGATCGGGTTCACGGGCTTCCGGGCCGATCCGCGCGGCTTCCTTGCCGGGCTCCACCTCTACGTCCAGCCGTCGCGATCGGAGGGGCTGTGCATCGCCGCGCACGAGGCGATGCAGGCGGGGCTGCCGGCGATCGTCTCGGCGGTCGGCGAGCTGCCGTACAGCGTGGCGGCGGGCGAGACCGGCTGGATCGTCCCGCCCGGCGATCCGGCCGCGCTCGCCGCGGCGCTGGCCGGCGCGCTCGCCCGGCCCGATCGCCTGGCGGCGATGGGCGCCGCCGCGCGCGCGCGCGTGCTCGATCGCTTCGGCGACGCGGCGTTCGCCGCCGCCGGCGCGGCGGTGATGGCGCGGCTGCCGACCGGCGGACGTTAGCGCGGGGCGACATCGGGTCGCAGCGCTGTTCCGTCTTCGTCATCCCCGCGAAGGCGGGGATGACGGGGGGATGACGGGGGTGGGCAAGGTTAAAATCATCATGCTCCAAGATCACCCATGCCGATTCAGCGCCGCGCGGCCGCGACGCGATCGAGCGCGGCGAGCCAGGCGTCGGCGGAGCGGCTCTCGCGGTGGCGATCGAGCAGCGGCGCGAGCGCATCCGGGTCCGGCCCGGGGCCGCGCGCGACCGCCCGGATCGCGGCGGCGAGCGCGCCGGGCGCCGCCGGCGCGATCCGGCCGAACGAGGGATCGAGCAGGATCTCGTCGAGCGCGGGCGAGGACGGCGTCGTCACCACCGGCAGGCCGGCGGCGAGCGCCTCGAGCAGGACGGCGGGATAGCCTTCATAGTCCGAGGTCAGCAGCAGCAGGTCGGCCTCGCCGAGCAGCGGCGCGATGTCGGCCCGCGCGCCGGCGAAGCGGACCCCGGCGGCGATGCCGAGCGTCTCCGCCAGCCGTTCGAGCGCCGCGCGCGCGGGTCCGTCGCCCGCGATCGTCAACGTCGCGCCGGGGCAGGCGAGCGCCGCGAACGCGCGCAGCGCGAGATCGTGGCGCTTCTGCGGCACGAGCCGGCCGGCGCAGAGCAGCCGCGGCGGCCAGCGGCGCGCGCGTTGCGGGGGCAAGCGCTGGTCGTCGCCGAAATTGGGCTGGAAGACGCAGGTGACGGGAACCTCGCCCAGCATGTGCCGGGCCTCCTCCGCCAGCGCGGGCGTCATCGCCACCAGCAGCGCGAGCGCGCGCGCGCGGCGCCGCGTCGCCCAGGCGAACAGGCGGGCGGCAAGCGCGCCGCGCGCGCGCGCCGCCAGCGGATTGCTGAGCTTGCAGACCAGCGGCGCCGGCAGCCCCCGCATGGCATGCAGCACCGGCAGGTGGAAATTGCCGGGGCCGACGACGACGTCCGGCGGATCGTCGCGCAGCAGCGCGGTGACGGCACGCCCCAGCCTGCGGCGCGATCCGGGCGCGCGCGCGATCTCCCGCGACGTGCGCCGCACCCCGACCGACGCGGCGACCCGGCCCCGCGCCGGCCCCGCTTCGCTGCCGCAGACGATGGTCACGTCGCGGCCGCGCCGGCTCCAGGCGTTGGCGAGCCGGATCATGATCCGTTCGGTCCCGCCGGCGGGGAAATCGTGCATCACGACAACGATCCGCCGGGCCGCGCCCGCCTCAGAACCGGGCATCGAGGCCGAGACGGATGGTGCGCGGGCGCAGCGGCGTGGTCTGCCGGCGGCCGGCCACGTCGAACGGATCGCCCAGCGAGAAGCGGTTGCCGGCCGTGTCGAGCAGGTTGGACGCGCCGAGCGTGACGCCGCCGCGCGGGGTGCCGATCCGCACGCTCGCGCCGCTGTCGACATAGCGGCCCTGCGGGATGTCGAGGCTCGGCCCGATGCCGAGCCGCGACCGCCCGAAATAGCGCGCGTCGGCGGCGAGCGTCAGGCCGAGCCCGGACGTGATCGCCCGCGAATAGCTGGCGCCGAGCCGGCCCCCGAGGTTGGCGACGTTCGGCAGGGCGGCGCCCTTCGAGGTGGCGAAAGGCGCCGCCGGACGCGCGAGGTCGCTGTCGTTGAGGAACAGCGACGCATCGACCGACAGCGCGGCGGAGGGCCGCCAGCCCGCGCTCGCCTCGAAGCCGAGGATGTGGCCGGTGCCGATGTTGGCGGTGTAGGGGAGGCCGGCGCCATCGACGAGATCGGCCTGGATGGCTTCCCAATGCGCATAGGAGAGGCTGACCGCGCCGCTCCAGCGATCGGCCGGCCCGCCCAGCCGCGCGCCGGCTTCATAGCTGCCGATGGTATCGCCGCGGAAGCGCTCGACGAGCCGCGCGCCATTGTCGCCGTCCTCGCCGGCGACGGACAGGCCGCCGGCCCGGAACCCCTCGGCGTAGCGCGCGAACAGCGTCAGCCGCGCGGCCGGGTGCCAGGACAGGGCGAGCAGGGGCTGGAGCCGCCGTTCGGTCCGGGCGGATTCGTCACCGCCCTCGCGCTTCTCGTCGATCCCGCCGCCGCTCAGATGCGCCAGCGCCAGCCGGGCGCCGGCGGTGATCTGCAGCCGCGGCGCGAGCGCGGCGGTGAACTCGCCGTAGAGCGCGCCATCCAGGATGTCGTTGTGCACGCCGGTGATGCGCGCCGGATCGTCGAGCGTGCCCAGCGTGCGCGTCAGCCGCTCCGCGTCGCGGATCAGGCTCGCGCCGATCAGCCAGCCGGTGCCGTTCGCATGGGTCCGCGCCAGCCGGGTCTCGTTCGATACGAGGGTGATGGCATTATGCTGCCGGAAGCGCCGTGGCGCGCCGCCGGCGGGCGTGAAGTCGTAGCTCGCCACGACATCGTGGCGCACGACGCCGGTCGCGGAGACGAGCCGGCCGCCGCCGAGCATGCCGGTGACGATGAGGTCGCCCAGCAGATAGTCGTTGTCGAACGGCTGGGCGATCGCGGTCCGGCGGGTGAGCGGCGGCAGGCCGCGCTCGGCATATTGGCTGTCGTCGCTGTCGATGGTCTGGAGCGTGCCGCCGGCCTCGATCGCCCAGTCGCCGCCGATCCGGGCATCGACGGCGAGGCGCCCGCCGGACGTGCGCGTGCGGTTGGTGTCGCGCCGGCCGCGCCCGGCATCGTCGATATAGCCGCCGTCGCTCACCCGGTAGGCGACGCCGCGCGCGCCGATCCGCGCCGGGACGATCGGCAGATCGAGCATGGCGGCGACGTCGCTGCTCCCGGCGCCATGCGCGGCGGCCGCGGCGCCGGCGATGACCGCTCCCTCCGCCCGGTCGAGTGCGACGGGCGCGGGGATGATCCGGATGATCCCGCCGAGCGAGCCGGCGCCGTAGAGCGTGCCCTGCGGCCCCTTGAGCACCTCCACCGAGCCGATGTCGTAGAGCAGCAGATCGGGGTCGGGCGCGTTGTAGTTGAGGCGGATGTCGCCGAGATACTGGCCGACCGTCGCCTGGGTCGGGCCGGTGAAGCTCGAATCCGCCACGCCGCGGATGAAGAGCTTGTTGCGCCCGGGTCCGAGATGGGTCGAGGCGAGCGACGGCAGCCGGGCGACGATCGCGTCGGTGCCGCGCGCGCCCGCGGCGCGCTCGCCGGGCGTCGGCGCGAGCACCGCGATCGTGCCGGGGAAATCGGCGACCCGGCTGCCGCGCTTGCTGGCCGTCACGACGATGTCGTCGGCCGGGCGCGGCGCGGCGCCGTGGCCGGTCGTGACGGCGCGTCGCGGCTCGCGGCGCGGCATCGCGCGCAGCACGGCATAGGTGCGCCGATCGATCCGCGCGATCCGGGCCGGCAACCCCTCGATCATGCGGGCGAGCGCGGCCTCGACGCTCAGCTGCCCGCGCACCGCGGGCGCGGGCAGGGCGGCGAGCCCGGGATCGCTCACGCCGACGCTGACGCCGGCCCGGCCGCCGATCGCGATCGCGGTATCCGCCAGTCGCGCGGCGGGAAGATCGAGGAGGAAGACCGGCTTGGCGACCGCGGGGGCGGCGACCGCCGCGACGAGCCCGACGGCACGTCCGATGGCAAGCGCGGCGCGCGCCTCACCGCACCGCACTGGTCGACGGTCGCAGGCGCCAGCCGCCGGCGTCGTGGCTGGTCCGGACATCGAGGAGCGGGCCGAGTGTTCGGAACAACCTGGCTTGATCGCGGTCGATCATCACGATCCCAGTGAACGGGCGCCCCGCGATAGCCGGATCGACCGCGATTGTCGCGCCCGTCAAGCGGCCGATGGCGTCCGCTACCTCGGCGAGCGGCGCGTCGCGGAACATGAGGCGGCCCTGCCGCCAGCTCGCGACGTTGCGCCGGTCGATGCGGCTCCGGCGGATCGGCGACGGGCCGTCCGGATCGACGAGCCGGTCTCCCGCCGACAGCGCCACCGCCTCGGCGCGGGGATTGTACAGCACGGCGCCTTCCGCGACGGCGACCTCGGTGACGCCCGCGACCCGCGCCACGTTGAACACCGTGCCCATGTCGCGGACATGCGAGCTGCCGATCGCGACCTCGAAGGGCACGCCGGGATCGTGGCGGACGCTGAACAGCGCCTCGCCGGCATCGAGCCGCGCCATCCTCGGGTTCGCGCGATCCAGGCCGAGGCGGGTGCCGCCGTTGAGGTCGATCCGCGTGCCGTCCGCCAATCCTATCATGCGGTGCTCGCCGGGTCGCGTGACGATGGTGTAGCCGGTGCCGCCCCGGCGCAGCAGCGCGGGAACCCCGATCGCCGCCACGAGCGCGGCCGCCAGCGCCAGGCCGCCGACGACGCGGCGGGTCCGCCGGCCGGTCTGGCGGCCGTGGTCCGGCGCGTACCGGGCGGCAGCCGCCGGCGCGGGGCGGCCGGCCGGCCGGGCCGCGAGACTTTCGCAGGCCTCGCCCTCCGCGAGCGCCAGCGCGTCATAGGCGGCGGCGTTCGCCGCATCGCGCTCGAGCCACAGCGTGAAGCGCGACCAGGCGTCCGCATCGGCGTCGGCGAGCCGGATCCGCCACGCGATCGCCTCCTCCATCGCCCGTTCGCTAATCGCCGGCATCCGCGGTCCCCTCCGTGCCGAGACGATCTCGATCGCCCGGTTCCGCAGCATCGTCCGGCGCGAGCGCGGCGATGGCGCGATATGCCTTCTGAAGATGCTTCTCGACCGCGCTCACGCTGATGCCCTGCTCGTCCGCGATCCCGCGCTGGCTCGCGCCATCGACGCGGAAGCGGCGGAAGATCGTCATCGTCCGCTCGCCGAGCGCGGCGAGCCGCTCCTCGATGGTCCGCAACTGCTCGCGGGCGAGCATCCACCGCTCGGGCGACGGCACGTCCGAGACGCCGTGGATGGTGGCGCCGGCGCTCGCCTCCCACTCCTCCTCGCGGCGGCTCCGGCGAAGCCGCGAGCGCCGCCGGTCGATCACGAGATTGTCCGCCATGCGGTAGAGATAGGCGGCGGGATCGTCGACCGGCCCGGCGATGCCGGACAGGCGCAGCCACAGATCCTGCGAGACATCCTCCGCGTCCTCGCCGGCGCCGCGCGCGCGCAGGAAGCGGATCAGCGCCGGCCGGTTCGCGAGGAACGCGGCCTCGAGGCCGCCGGCGCTCATGACGATGTCCATCCCCGAATCCGAGCGCCGAGCTTAGAGTCTGTCGGGAATGCGCGGAAGAGCGCTTTCTCGATCGGCGTTCCGGGACGGTATCGGCCCCGCGATGGATCGGCCGGCGCCGCCGCGCCCGGTTTGCCTCGCCCGCGGTTTCTCCATAGCTCGATCGCTCGGAACGCAACGAGGACAGGTGTGACACGATGACGGATGCCCCGGGCGCGGGTCTGCTGGCCCATCTCGGCGACCTCGAAGGCGCCGTCGGCGAGATCGCCAACACCTGGCGGCCGGACGATCCCGCCTATCGGGCGGACATCTTCCGCCAGATCATGATGAGCCTGTCCTTCTCCTATTTCGCCTATTTCCACGCCGACGGGGACCATCCGGACTGGTCGCCGCTGTGGAACCCGGTCTACACGCTCCAGCCCAACCCCGACGACATCTATCTCTATTCGCCGCTGACGCCGGGCCGGCGCTACCGGGTCGCCGGCAATCGCGGCACGGTGAAGCTGCTCACCTTCTCGACCGGCGCCGGGATGGCGGGGATGCGCGATGGCGCCTTCGAGGACACCGGCGGCGGCTACAACGATCTCGACGACACCGACATGGCGTTCGATGCGAACGGCGATTTCGAGCTGCTGTTCTCCACCGAGCGCCCCGCGGATCATGCGGGCAACTGGGGCGTGCTCTCTCCCGATGCGGACTATATCATGGTCCGCTACCGCAGCTACGACTGGGCGACCGAGCGCGATCCGCAACTGACGATCGAATGCCTCG
>CAXTPE010000136.1:0-7137 GCA_964245925.1 uncultured Sphingomonadaceae bacterium | reverse complement strand
TCTCCAACGTCGGCGCGACGATCGCGCCGGGCACCACCATCCCGTCCTACACGCTCGCCAACGCCCGCCTCGCCTGGTCCGACCTGCTGGGGACGCGGCTCACCGCCGCGGTGTTCGTGCGCAACCTCTTCGACAGGAAATATTATGCCGGCGGCAATGCGGTGGGACCGAGCCTCGGCATCAACACCGTCAACCCGGGCCAGCCGCGTATCATCGGCGGCGAGCTGCGGGCGGAATTCTAGCGTTTTCGGAAGCAGGTGGAATCACCTGCTGGCTCGGAAAACGCGACAAATCAATAATCCAGAGCGGCCGATCCGATGCAATCGGATCGGGAGCCGCGCTAGAGGCGGGCAGCACTTGCGGCCGCTCGACTTCGCCCGGAACGGACGGGGGGCATCGGCCCGCCGCGGCGCTTGCAATGCGGCGCGCGCCGATGGAGACGGGCGGCGGCCGCCCGGAGCATAGCGAATGTCAGCGCGATCATCCGACCCGCCCGGCCGCCAGCCCGGCCCTCTGCCCGGTCGCCTTATCGTCATCGAGGGCGCCGACGGCACCGGCAAGACCACCCAGCTCGCGCTGCTGGCGGAACGGCTCCGCGCCGCCGGGCATGCGGTCGCCACCTATGATTTCCCGAGCAAGGCCGGGACGCCGATCGGCGAGCTGATCGGCGAGTTCCTGCGCGGCGGCTTCGGGCGGGTCGTGCCCGAGTTCCTGAGCCTCGCCTTCTCGATCGACCGGCTGACGCGGCGGAGCGCGCTCGTCGCCGATCTCGCCGCCGGCCGCACCGTGCTGTGCGACCGCTATGTCTCGTCCAACATCGCCTTCCAGGGCGCCAAGCTCGACGATCCCGCGCGGCGCGAGGGTCTCGACCGGATGCTGCGCTGGCTGGAATATGACATCTTCGGCCTGCCGCGCGCAGATCTCGAGATCGCGCTGGTGGCCGAGGACAGCTATTTCCTAGAAGGCCGGCACCTCGCGCGCGGGGAGGATGAGGGCCGTGCCTATGCGCAGGGGGCAGCCGACATCCACGAGGCGCAGACCGGGCTCCAGCTCGCCGTCAACGCCTATTATCGCGGCCTGGCCGCCCGGCCGTCGGCGCGCTGCCTCGCGATCGCGGCCGGCGGGCAGCGGCGCGCCGTCGGCGAGCTGGCGGCGCTGATCTGGCGGCTGGTGGAGGACGACGCGCCGGAGCTGGCCGGATAGACCGCCCGCGGCGCGGCTTCGGCCTGACCTGCGCCGTCATTCCCGCGAAGACGCAACCCTGTGCCAAGCCGATGGTCCGGCCAGCCGCGTGGCGGGCGCATGCCAAAAACATATGCGCGACCGCGCTTCCGAAGCTCGATTCCCTATGCCGATCCGCGGCAATCCTCCGGCCGCCACATCGGGGGCAATGATGCAGCGCGTCTCCTTCGTCGATCCCGGCCGCCGGGATGTAGCGCATGGCCGCGCGGCCGCCACCGACCTCGCGATCCGGGCCGGCGGGCTGGCGCTCCTCGCGTTCGCCGCCGCCGCGATCGACTGGCTCGCGACCCCCGCCCACGCCGATGCCCGCCACGTCGCGACGCTGCTCGACTATGGCGCCGCGGCGATCGCCTTCCTCGGCGCGAGCGGCGGCGGCATGCTGCTCTGCCTCGGCGCGCACATCCACGATCCCGTCGCCATTTCAGAGCGATGGCGGCCACGGCTGTGAACGCGAGGAAGCTCGCCCGCGCTCAACCGTCCGCGCCGATCAGCCGATAGCCGATGCCGAGCTCGTTGACGATGATCGCGGGCCGGGCGGGATCGCTCTCGATCTTCTGGCGGATGTTGCGGACGACCACGCGCAGATATTCGATGTGCCGCTCCTGATCGGCCGCCCAGACGCCGCGCAGCAGCTGATCGTGGGTGATGACGCGGCCGGGGAAGCGCGCCAGCTCGGCGACGACGCCATATTCCTTCGGCGTCAGGTGGATCTCGCCGCCGCCCTTCAGCACGCGGCGGTCGGCGAGATCGATCGTGACATCCGCCACGACGACGCGCGCCGGCGCGTCCTGCGCGCTCGCCCGGTGGCGCAGCCCGGCGCGGACGCGGGCGAGCAGCTCGTCGGTGTCGAACGGCTTGGTGACATAGTCGTCGGCGCCGAGATCGGGCGCCGCCACCTTCTCGTCGGTCGCATCCCGCGCGGAAACCACGAGGACGACGGCGCCCGCGCGCTGGCGAAGAAGCGGCACCAGCTCGAGGCCGTCGCGATCGGGCAGCCCGAGATCGAGCAGCACGACGTCCGGCGCCGTCGCCGCCAGCATATCCAGCGCGTCGCGCGCGGTCGCCGCCTCGGCGACGCCATAGCCGGCGCGCTCCAGCGTCGCGCGCAGCAGGCGGCGGATATGCGGCTCGTCGTCGACCACCATCACGCTCGGCCGGCCGCTCAAGCGATGCTCTCCTGGCTGATCTCGCGCACGAGCACGCTCTCGGGGAAATGCACGCTCATCCGCGCGCCGCGCGGCTCGCCGCGGTTCGACGCCTCGACGGTCAGCCCCATCGCCTCGGCGAAGCCCTTGACGATCGCGAGCCCCAGCCCCGTCCCGCCCTTGGTGCGGTCGGAGCCCTCGAAGCGGGCGAAGGTCTCGAAGAGCTGTTCCTCGCGTCCCTCGGGAAGCCCCGGCCCCTCGTCGAGGATCGAGAGGACGAGCTCGCCCGCCCGCCGCGTGGCGGCGATCAGGATCGGCGTGCCGGGCTTCGCATAGCGCCCGGCATTGTCGAGCAGGTTGATGAGGATGTGGTGGAAGAGCTGCGGATCGACCCGCACCAGCGGCAGCCCGGGCGAGACGTCCAGCCGGATGTCGTGGCCCTCCAGCGTGCGGCGCGTATCCTGCACCGCGCCGGCCACCGCGTCGGTCAGGTCGGTCGCCTCGATCGCGAGCCGGAGCGCGCCGGCCTCGACGCGCGCCATGTCGAGCAGGTTGGCGACGAAGCGGTTCAGCCGCCGCGCCTCGCCCTCGACCGCGTCGACCAGCTCGGCCATGCCGGCCGGCGCGGCGTCGCGCATCTCGGCGGCGGCGGCGAGGATCGCGGTGAGCGGCGTGCGCAGATCGTGGCTGACCGACGAGAGCAGCGCGGCGCGCAGCCGATCGCGCTCCTTGAGCTGCGCCACGTCGCGCATCTCGTCCTCGAGCTGCATCCGCTCCAGCACGAGCGCGGCCTGGTCGATCAGGCTCAGCAGCAGCGGTAGCTGCCCGGCGCGCACCGGATCCTTGCCGTCGTCGCGCGCCAGCCCCGCGACGCCGAGCACGCCGCGCGCGGTCCGCATCGGATAGAACAGCCAGTCGGACGCGGTGAGCGTGTCGGAGCCGCGCCCGGCCGGCTGGCCCTTCTCCATCACCCATTGCGCGGCGGCGCGCTCCATATGCTCCAGCCGGTCCTCGGGCGGCCAGGCGGCGCGCAGCTCCGGCCCGTCGGCGGACGGCATCAGCACGCAGGCGCGCGCATCGAACAGCCGCGCCAGCTCCGCGCAGATCGACTGCATCAGCTCCTCGTCGTTGGCGGTCGTGGTGAGCTGGCGGGAGAAGCCGGCGAGTGCGGCGTTCTGGCGCGCGCTGGAGGCGGCGAGATCGGCCTGCGCGCGGGTCCGCGCCGCGAACTGGCTGGTGACGAACGCCACCCCCAGCAGCACGACGATGGTGACGACATTCTCGGGATTGCTGATCGTCAGCGTGCCGGTCGGCGGCAGGAAGAAGAAATTATAGGCGAGGCTCGAGGCGACGCCGGCGAACAGCCCGGCGCGCAGCCCGTAGAGGCTCGCCGCCGCCATCACCGGCAGCAGATACAGCAGCGCGACATTGGCGATGTCGAGCACCTCGCCCAGCCCCCGCCCGAGCGCCGTCACCGCCGCGACCATGCCCAGCGATGCGGCATAGTGCCACGGCCTGCCCCAGCTCCCCGCCGCCCGCCGGCGCGGCGCATGCTCGGGCGGCGCGGCGCGGTCGGCGGGCAGGACGTGGATCGCGACGTCGTTCAGCCCCCGCACCAGCCGGTCCACCACCGAGCCGTGGCGCAGCTCGAACCACCAGGAGCGCGACGACTTGCCGATCACGATCTGGGTGGCGCGCGCCTCGCCCGCGAACGCGGCGAGCCCTTCGACGACGTCGGACGCCGGGATCGTCGCGGTCGCGGCGCCGAGCTGGGCGGCGAGCGCCATCACCTCGGCCAGCCGCTGCCGGTCCGCCTCGCCAAGCTCCCGCGAGCGCCGCGTCTCGATGTGGAGCGCGGTCCATGGCGCGCGCAGCGCGTCGGCGAGCCGCTTGGCGGCGCGCACGAGGCCCGCGGCGCTCGGCAGCTCGCTCACCGCGACGATCACCCGCTCGCCCGCCGCGAAGCTGCCGGCGAGCGCGTGGGCGCGGACATAGTCGAGCATCTGCGCGTCGACCGCCTGCGCCGCGCGGCGCAGCGCCAGCTCGCGCAGCGCCGAGAGGTTGGACTTGGAGAAGAAATGGTTGAGCGCCCGCGTCGCCTCGTGCGGGATGTAGACCTTGCCCTCCTTCAGCCGCTCGATCAGCTCGTCCGGCGGGATGTCGACGACCTCGATCTCGGCGGTCTCCAGCACGCGATCGGGGATGGTCTCGCGTACCCGCACCCGCGTGAACGAGGCGACGACGTCGTTGAGGCTCTCGATATGCTGGATGTTGATCGTCGAATAGACGTCGATCCCCGCCGCCAGCAGCTCCTCGACATCCTGGTAGCGCTTGGGATGGCGCGAGCCGGCGGCGTTGGTGTGCGCCAGCTCGTCGACGAGCACGAGCCCCGGGCGGCGCGCGAGGATCGCGTCGATGTCCATCTCGGTAAACGTCCGGCCCTCATAGGCGACGGTCCTGCGCGGCAGGATCTCGTGGCCGCGGGTCAGCGCCTCGGTCTCGGCGCGGCCGTGCGTCTCGACCACGCCGACGACGACGTCGACACCCGAGCGCCTGCGCTGCATGCCGTCGGTCAGCATCTCGTAGGTCTTGCCGACGCCGGGCGCGGCGCCGAGGAACACCTTCAGCCGCCCCCTGCCCTCCTGCGCGGCCTGGCGCAGAAAGGCTTCGGGCGCGGGCCGGTCCGGGGCGGGAGGCTGATCCTTCACACCGCCGGCCTAATCCCGATCCGGCGGAGCTGTCGAGTTCACGCCGAGCCGAGGCGATAGCCGATGCCGTGATCGTTGACGATCAGCGTCGGCGCGGAGGGATCGGCCTCGAGCTTGCGCCTGAGGTCGCGGACGATCAGGCGGAGATACTGGATGCGGTCGTCCTGGGCCGGGCCCCAGCCGGCGGCGAGGAGCTGGGCGTGGGTGACGATCCGCCCGGGATGCCGCGCCAGCTCGGCCAGCACCGCCAGCTCGCGCGCGGAGAGCTCGACCGCCGCGCCGTCGCGCAGGACGCGGCGGCCGGCGAGGTCGATCTCGATGGCGCCGCTGCGCACGACCGGGGCGACGCCCTCGGCATCGAAGCCGTGCCGCACCGCCGCGCGCACCCGCGCCAGCAGCTCGTCGGTGTCGAACGGCTTGGTGACGAAATCGTCGGCGCCGAGATCGAGCGCGGCGACCTTCTGCGCGGTGTCGGCGCGCGCCGAGACGACGATCACCGGCGCGCTGGTCCGCGCCTTGAGCAGCGGCAGCAGTTCGAGCCCGTCGCGGTCGGGCAGCCCCAGGTCGAGCAGGATCACGTCGGGCCGGTCGATGTCGACCGCGCTCAGCGCCGCGCGCGCGGTGCCGGCCTCGACCACCACATGGCCCTCGCGCGCGAGCGTGATCTTGAGCAGGCGCCGGATCTGCGCCTCGTCGTCGACGACGAGGATTTTCCGCGCCGACGTCACGGCGCGGGCGGCGCTCCGTCGAGCCGGCGGTTGAGCAGCAGCAGGTTGACGTGCGGCTCGCCGATCAGCCCGAGCGCCGGCGCGACGATCGCCTGCTCGACGATCGCGCGCACCTGCGCCTCCGGCAGGTGGCGGGCGGCCGCGACGCGCGGCACCTGGATCAGCGCGGCCGCCGGCGAAAGGTCGGGATCGAGCCCCGACGCGGACGCGGTGACGAGATCGGCCGGGATCGGCCCGGTCATCCCCTGCGAGCGGCGCAGCGCGATGTCGCCGGTGATGCGGTCGGCCAGCGCCTTGGAGGTCGGCCCGAGGTTGGAGCCGGAGGACGCGCCGGCGTCATAGCCCTTGCCGGCCGCCGATGGCCGCGAGTTGAAATAGCGGTCGCTCGTGAAGGACTGGCCGATCAGCTCGGAGCCGGTGACCACGCCCTTGTCGACGATCAGGCTGCCGTTCGCCTGGTGCGGGAAGGCGAGCTTGCCGATGACCGTCACCGCGAGCGGATAGAAGCCGCAGGTCAGGATCGTGAGCAGCACGGTGAGCACGATCGCGGGCCGCAGGCCGGAGAGGAGATCGGAGCGCATGACGGAGTTCCTTATGCCAGACCGATGGCGGAGACCGCCACGTCGATCAGCTTGATGCCGACGAAGGGTGCCACGAGCCCGCCCAGGCCATAGACGCCGAGATTGCGCGCCAGCAGCGGGCCGGCGCCGATCGGCCGATAGGTCACGCCGCGCAGCGCCAGCGGCACCAGCAGCGGGATGATGACGGCGTTGAAGATGATCGCCGAGAGGATCGCGCTGGTCGGCGTCGCGAGATGCATGACGTTGAGGATCGCGAGGCCGGGATAGAGCACCACGAACATGGCGGGCAGGATCGCGAAATATTTGGCGACGTCGTTCGAGATCGAGAAGGTCGTCAGCGCGCCGCGCGTCATCAGGAGCTGCTTGCCCAAGCCCACGATCTCGATCAGCTTGGTGGGATCGCTGTCGAGATCGACCATGTTGCCGGCCTCGCGCGCCGCCTGCGTGCCGGTGTTCATCGCCACGCCGACATCAGCCTGGGCGAGCGCGGGCGCGTCGTTGGTGCCATCGCCGCACATCGCCACCAGCCGGCCGCCGACCTGCTCCTTGCGGATATAGGCGAGCTTGTCCTCCGGCGTCGCCTGCGCGAGGAAATCGTCGACGCCCGCCTCGGCGGCGATCGCGGCGGCGGTGAGCGGGTTGTCGCCCGTTATCATCACCGTGCGGATGCCCATCTTGCGCAGCTCGCCGAAGCGCTCGCGGATGCCGGCCTTGACGATGTCCTTGAGGAAGA
>CAXTPE010000135.1:0-7146 GCA_964245925.1 uncultured Sphingomonadaceae bacterium | reverse complement strand
TGCTGCTCGGCGCGCTGCTGCCGTTCAGCTTCGGCGCGTTCGGGATGACCGCGGTAGGCCGCGCGGCGGGCGCGGTGGTCGAGGACGTCCGCGCCCAGTTCCGCGACGATCCCGGCATCATGGCGGGGACCAGCCGGCCCAATTACGCGCGCACCGTCGATCTCGTCACCCGCGCCGCGATCAAGGAGATGATCGTCCCCAGCCTGCTGCCGGTGCTGGCGCCGATCGTGGTGTATTTCGTCATCCGCGCGGTCGCCGACCAGGCGGCGGCGTTCGCGGCGGTGGGCGCGCTGCTGCTCGGCGTGATCGTCTCGGGGCTGTTCGTCGCGATCTCGATGACCAGCGGCGGCGGCGCCTGGGACAATGCCAAGAAATATATCGAGGACGGCCATCACGGCGGCAAGGGATCGGACGCGCACAAGGCGGCGGTGACCGGCGACACCGTCGGCGATCCCTACAAGGACACCGCCGGCCCGGCGGTCAACCCGATGATAAAGATCACCAACATCGTCGCCCTGCTGCTGCTCGCGGCGCTGGCGGGGCATGCGGCGGGGTGAGGCACTCCTCGAATTGAACAAGCGTTCGTGTCGAGCAGCATCGAGCGAAGTCGAGATGCGGCTACAGGCGATGTCTCGACTGCGTTCTCGGCTTTGCTCGAACGCCGCTCGACACGAACGGTCTCATCAGGGGGAAGGTGGTCACGGCGTCCTACTTCGCCACCGCCCGCCACCACAGCGCCGCCCACAGCAGCCCCGCGCCCCAGCCGGCGAGCACGTCGCTCGGGAAGTGCACGCCGAGCGCCATCCGGCTGAACCCGATCGCCGCCGCGAAGACCATCGCGACCGCAACCCGCCACCCGCCTCCGAACGCGCCGGCGACGAGCAGGCAGGTGAAGGCCGTGCCGGCGGTGTGCGAGCTCGGCATGCTCAGCGACTCGACCGAGGCGAGGTGCAGCGCGAGCGGTGGTCGCGGGCGCGCGATCGCCGCCTTGGCGCCCTCGATGACGATCCGTCCGGCGATCACCGCCGCGACGAGCGTCAGCGCCCGCCGACGCTCGCCCCGCCAGCCCAGCAGCGCCGCCGCGACCAGCGCGACCGGCAGCTCCACCGTCGCGCCGCCGAGATCGGTGAAGCGCCCGATCGCCGCCGCGTCGGCCGGCGCGCGCAGCGCCAGCAGCAGCGCGAGATCCGCCGCCGGCGCCGCCCGCCAGAGCAGCAGCGCGGCCGCGAGCAGGATCGCGCCTGCGATTGCGAACAACCTGGCCATCGCCCGCTCCTGCCACAGGCCGCGCGCGCTTGCGCCACAAGCTTTGCTTGGCAGCATCCGGCCGGCTCCCTATCGCACCGCGATGCGCCGTCCCGCCCTCGCCCTCACGGCCTGTCTGCTGATGGCGGCGCCGGCGCTCGCCGCCGCGCCGTCCACGGACGAGGATGCGACGATCGTCGTCACCGGCGCGGGGCTCGCCGCCGGCGAGGGCGATGCCGCCTATGACGTCGTCACGATCCCGCGCGACCGGCTCGCCGGAGACGCCAGCCACCGCCTCGAGGACGTGCTCCGCGACGCCGCCGGCTTCGCGCAATATCGCCGCGCCGACACCCGCTCGGCCAATCCCACCAGCGAGGGCGCGACGCTGCGGGGGCTCGGCGGCAATGCCTCGTCGCGTGCGCTGGTGCTGCTCGACGGGGTGCCGCAGCAGGATCCGTTCGGCGGCTGGGTGGCATGGACCGCGCTCGATCCGCGCCGGCTCGGGCTCGTCACGATCACGCGCGGCGGCGGCAGCGGCGGCACCGGGCCGGGCGCGCTCGCCGGCACGATCGCGCTGGAGAGCGCCGGCCCGAACGATCTCTCCCCGCTGTGGGCCGGCATCGAGCATGGCAGCCGCGACTCGATCGACGCGGATGCCGGCGTCTCGGGCCGGCTCGGCGGCGGCTTCGCCTTCCTCTCGGGCACCTATGCGAGGGGCGACGGCTTCGTGCCGATCGCGCGGGGCACGCGCGGCCCGGCCGACACGGCGGCGCCCTATCGCCAGTACAGCCTCGCCGCCCGCGCGGTGTTCCCGGTCGCGCCGGATGTCGAGCTGCAGGCGAGCGGGCTCGGCTTCGACGACCGGCGCGCGCGCGGCCTGGCCTTCACGCCCAACCGCACCACCGGCGCCGATGCCTCGCTCCGCCTCGTCGGGCGCGGGCGCTTCGGCTTCGAGGCGCTCGCCTATCTCCAGCAGCGCACCTTCTCGAGCGGCTTCGCGAGCGTCGATGCGACCCGCGCCGTCGCCACCGCCAGCAGCGACCAGTACAGCGTCCCGGCGACCGGCGCCGGCGGCCGGATCGAGCTGCGCCCGCCGGTCGGCGACCGTCTCCAGCTCCGCCTCGGCGCCGACACCCGCATCACCGAAGGCCGCTCCGACGAGCTCTACACCTTCGTGGCGGGCGAGCCCACGCGCGGCCGCGACGCGGGCGGGCGCACCGCGACGGTCGGCGGCTTCGCGGAGGCGAGCTATGCGCCGTCGCCAGCGATCACGCTCACCGCCGGCGGCCGGCTCGATCGCTGGTGGATCACCGGCGGGCACCTCCACGAGCGCACGCTCGCCACCGGGGCGCCGATCACCGACGCGGACTATCCCGATCGCCACGGCGCGCGGCCGACCGCGCGCGGCGGCGCGGCGTGGCACCCGGCATCGGCGATCACGGTGCGCGCGGCGGGCTATCTCGGCTGGCGGCTGCCGACGCTGAACGAGCTCTACCGCCCGTTCCGGGTCGGCGCCGACGCCACCGCCGCCAATCCCGGCCTCAGGCCCGAGCGGCTGAAGGGCATCGACGGCGGCGTCGACTGGGATCCGATCGGCACCGTCCACGTCGCCGCGACGCTGTTCTGGAACCGCCTCGCCGATGCCGTCGCCAACGTCACCGAGGGCCAGGGGCCGGGCATGTTCCCCGGCGTCGGCTTCGTCTCGGCGGCGGGGCGCTACAGCGTGCGCGAGAACATCGCCGCGATCCGCTCGCGCGGCGCCGAGATCGAGGGGCGGGTGGCGGTCGGCGACTGGAGCCTGTCGGGCTCGGCCGCCTATGCCGATGCACGCGTCCGCTCCTCCGGGAACGCCGCCGGGCTCGACGGGCTGCGGCCGGCGCAGACGCCCGAATACCAGGCCTCGGCCACGCTCGGCTGGGCCCGGCCGCGGGGGCCGGCCGGATCGCTCACGCTGCGATACGCCGGGCGCCAATATGAGGACGACCTCGACACGCTGCGGCTCAAGGACGCGCTGACCCTGGACGCCACCGCCGTGCTCCCGCTCGGCCACGGCTTCACCGCGACGGCACGCGCGGAGAACCTCACCGACGCGCTGGTGGAGACGACGCTCTCGACCAGCGCGATCGAGCGCGCCCAGCCCCGCACGCTCTGGATCGGGCTGCGCTACGGGGGGTGAGCCGGTCCACCCGGAGGTGGTGGAATTTGCAACGCCGGAAATCACCCCCACAGCGCCGCATCCGGCGGCTGCAGCGTCGCGCCGTCCGCCGTCAGCGCCGGCACGCGATCCTCCGCCAGCAGCAGCGCGCCATCGAGATCGACCCAGCGCGCGCCCTGCGCCGCGAGCATCGCCGGCGCGATCCCGAGCGAGGTGGCGAGCATGCAGCCGACCATCACCGCCAGCCCGCGCGCGCGCGCCTCCCCGGCCAGCGCCAGCGCCTCGGTCAGCCCGCCGGCCTTGTCGAGCTTGATGTTGATGGCGTCATAGCGCCCGGCGAGAGCGTCGAGATCGGCGCGATCCTGGCAGCTCTCGTCGGCGCACAGCGGCACCGGCGAGCGCACCCCGTCGAGCAGCGCGTCGCGCCCCGCCGCCACCGGCTGCTCGATCAGCTCGACGCCGAGCGCCGCCAGCACGGCCGCCTCGGCGGCGACGTCGCGGCCGGTCCAGGCTTCATTGGCATCGACGATCAGCCGCGCCCGCGGCGCGCCGCGACGCACCGCCGCGACGCGATCGGCATCGCCTTCGCCGGCGAGCTTGAGCTTGAGCAGCGGATAGCGCGCGGCGGCGGCGCTCGCCCGCGCCTCCATGATCGCCGGCTCGGCCAGCGATATGGTGATGGCGGTGGCGAGCGGCTCGGGCGCGCGCAGCCCCGCCAGCCGCCAGACCGGCACGCCGGCGCGCTTCGCCGCCAGATCCCACAGCGCGGCGTCGAGCGCGTTGCGCGCCGCCCCGCGCGGCATCAGGCGGAGCAGATCGTCCCGCCCCGCGCCCGCGCCGATCGCGCCGGCCATGCCGAGCACGGCATCGCGGACGCTCTCGGCGCTCTCGCCATGATAATAGATCGCCGTCCCCTCGCCGCGCCCGACCGCGCCGCCCTCGCGCACCTCGGCGACGACCACGTCGACATGGGTCTTGGCGCCGCGCGCGATGGTGAAGGCGCCGGCGACGGGCCAGCGCTCGATCCTGGCCTCGAGGCTGCGGCGCATCCTGGTCGGTCGGGCGATCAGGTGGTCGAGGCGTCCGGGACGGCGCCCGGCGCACGCGGCACCGGCTGTTCGCCCGGCACCGGCCAGAGCGTCTCCGGGAGGATGCGCGCGGCGCGATCGAAGGCGGCGCGGACATCCGCGCGCGCCAGCAGCCGCTGCCAGGCGCCCCGCAGCCGGGATGGCGCCGGCGCCCAGCCGGCACGCTCCGGCTGGAAGCGGTCGGCGAGCCGGTCGGCGCCATCGGGTGCCCCCAGCGTCGCGATCGCGAGCCGCGCCGCCTCCTCGTCGCGGCCGCCGCAGAGCAGCGCCTCGATCGTCGCCGGCGCATTGTCGCGCGATCCGGCAAGCAGCCGGTCGGCGGCGGCGCGAGCCTCGGCGGCGCGGCCGAGCTGGCCGAGCGCGCAGGCGGCGCTGCTCGCGACCTGCGCGCGGCCCCAGGCGCTCAGCGCGTCGCCGCCCCTGGTATCGGCCAGCCGGGTGACGGCGAGCGCCTCGGCGGCGCGCCCCGCCTCCTGGAGCAGATCGGCGAGCGCGACGATGCCGCCGGCCGCCGCCGGCGTCGCGGCGAGATCGAGCGTGGCGAACGGCTCCAGCCGCGCGATCGCGGCGGCACGGTCGCCGCCGGCATCGAGCGCCTGGGCCGCGTAGCGCACGGCGGCGACATCGTCCTCGCTCATGCCCGCGGCGACCGCGACCGGCCGCGCCGTGGCTGCCGCGTCCGCGAAGCGCCCCAGCATGATATAGGCGCGGATCGCGTCGCGCCGCGTGCGCGGGTCGTTCGGGTCGCCGGCCCAGCCGTAGAGCTTGACGGCGGCGAATCGGTTCACCGCCGCCTGGCCATGCGCGCCGAGCCGCGCCTCGACATCCGGCCAGAGCGCCGCGAACCCGCGATCCACGCCCATGTCGACGAGCAGCTCCGGCATGGTGATACGCGGCAGCAGCGCGCGGGCGCCATCGACATCCTTCTGCCGGGCGAGCACGGCGGCGGCGCTCTCGGCGATGGTCTCGCGCAGTTCCGGCCGATCGACCGGCTGCCAGTCGGCCCGCGCCAGCGCGACCTCGACGCGGTCGCGCCGGGCGACGTCGCCCGCCTCGGTGAGCTTCTGCGCGAGCGCGCGCCACAGGTCGCTCGGCAGCATGGCAAGCGTATCGGGGTGGCGATCCGCGAGCGTGGCGAGCGCGTCGGCGGCCTGCGGATAGCGCCCGGCGTCGGCGGCCACGAACACGCCGAAGCCCTGCACCAGCGCATTGTCCGGAACCGCCCGCGCGAGCTCGGCCTGTACGGGCGCGACCTCGCCGCCGCGCCCGGTCGCGCCGAGGCAGGGCATGCGCAGGAGCTGGGCGTCGATGCGGTCCTCGCCCTCCGGCAGCCCGCCGACCAGCGGATCGAGCAGCCCGAGCACGCCCCGGCACTCCCCGCTCCGGCCGAGCGCGAACGCCCGCTCGATCGTCGCGCGCGCGTCCGGCACGCGACCCGGCACGGCCGCGGCGAGCATCGCCGGCCAGAGCAGCGCGGCGATAGCGATGGTGGCGGCGGCGGCGGCGCCGCCGAGCGAAATGCTAGGCAACGGCCTTCTGCTCGGACACCGCGCCGGTCTCGCGGTTGACGAGATCGTCCGGCGCCTTCCCGGCGACCACCGCATCCGCATTCGCCGGGGCCGGGGCCGGCGCCCGGCCGTGCCCGTCATGGTCCGCGATCCAGCGCTCGAGCAGCGGCGCGATGCTCTCGCGCCAGCGCTTGCCGTTGAAGATGCCGTAATGGCCGGCGCCCCTGGCGAGATGATAGTGCTTGAGATCGTCGGCGAGGCCGGTCGCGATCGTCAGCGCCGCCTTCGTCTGGCCGATGCCGGATATGTCGTCGCGCTCGCCCTCGATCGCCAGCAGCGCGGTATCGACGATCGCGGACGGATCGACCAGCCGGCCGCGATAGGGCAGCTCGCCCTTGGGGAGCTTGTGCTGCTGGAACACGTCGACGATCGTCTGGAGATAGAATTCCGCGGTCATGTCGCAGACCGAGAGATATTCGTCGTAGAATGCCTTGCTCGCGTCCGCGCTCTCGCCGTCGCCGTCGACGAGATGCTGATACATCTTGTAGTGGCTCATCATGTGGTTGCCGAGGTTCATGGTCATGAAGCCGGCGAGCTGGAGGAAGCCCGGATAGACCTTGCGGCCGCCGCCCGGATAATAGCTCGGCACGGTGGCGACGACGTTCTGCTTGAACCAGGCGAGCGGCCGCTGGGTCGCGACGGTGTTGACGACGGTGGGCGCCTCGCGGGTATCGATCGGGCCGCCCATCATGGTGAGCGTGCGCGGCCGGGCGGGATTGCGGTCGGCGCCCATGATCGCGGCGGCGGCATAGGCGGGAACCGCCGGCTGGCAGACCGCCAGCATGTGCGCGCCGGGGCCGATGCGCTCGAGGAAGGCGATGACATAGTCGATATAGTCGTCGAGCGTGAACGCGCCGCAGTCGGTCGGCACCAGCTTGGCGTCGCGCCAGTCGGTGATGTAGACGTCATGGCCGGGCAGCATGCGCTCGACGGTGCCGCGCAGCAGCGTCGCATAATGGCCGGACATCGGCGCGACGATCAGCAGCCTGGGATCGCCGTCGACGCCCTCGCGGCGGAAGCGCTTGAGCTGGCCGAACGGGCGGCGCATCACCACCTCCTCGGTGACCGGCACCGTCCGGCCCGCGATCTC
>CAXTPE010000134.1:0-7265 GCA_964245925.1 uncultured Sphingomonadaceae bacterium | reverse complement strand
CGCTTCGGCCACAACGAGGGCGACGAGCCGAGCTTCACCCAGCCGCTGATGTACGACGAGATCCGCCGGCACGCGCCCGTATCGGCGGTCTATGCCGAGCGGCTGAAGGCGGAAGGCGTGATCGACGACGCCTGGCTGAAGGCGACCGCGGACGGCTTCGTGGCGACGCTCGACGAGGAGTTCGAGGCGGCCAAGAGCTACAAGCCCAACAAGGCGGACTGGTTCGGCGGCGACTGGCACGGGCTTTCGACCCCGGCCGAGGGCGTCGCCGAGCGGCGTGCCGCCGATACGGGCGTGAGCCAGGAGGCGATCGCCGCGCTCGTCCCCGTGCTCACCGAGCCGCCCGCCGACGTGACCATCCACAAGACGCTCCAGCGCGTGCTCGACGCCAAGAAGGCGATGTTCGCGAGCGGCAAGGGCTTCGACTGGGCGACGGCGGAAGCGCTCGCCTTCGGGACGCTGCTCCAGGACGGCTATGGCGTCCGCCTCTCGGGGCAGGACAGCGGTCGCGGCACCTTCTCGCAGCGCCATGCCGTGTGGGTCGATCAGAAGACGGGTGGCAAGTACATCCCGCTCTCCAGCGTCGATCGCGCCTTCCAGGTGCTCGACAGCCCGCTGTCCGAGTTCGGCGTGCTCGGCTTCGAATATGGCTATGCGTCCGCCGCGCCCAAGACGCTGGTGATGTGGGAGGCGCAGTTCGGCGATTTCGCCAATGGCGCGCAGGTCATCATCGATCAGTTCATCGCCGCCGGCGAGGCGAAGTGGCTGCGCGCCAACGGCCTGGTGATGCTGCTTCCGCATGGCTACGAAGGCCAGGGGCCGGAGCATTCGTCGGCGCGGCTGGAGCGCTATCTCCAGCTCTGCGCGGAGGATAATCTCCAGGTCGCGAACTGCACGACGCCGGCCAATTATTATCATCTGCTGCGCCGCCAGATGCTGCGCAACTTCCGCAAGCCGCTGATCGTGATGACGCCGAAATCGCTGCTGCGCCACAAGGCGGCGGTCTCGGGGATCGAGGAGTTCACCGGCGACAGCCACTTCCGCCGCATCCTCTCCGATCCGGCCCCGCCGGCCGATGCGCAGGCGAAGCGGCTGGTGCTCTGCTCGGGCAAGCTCGCCTATGACCTGTTCGAGGCGCGGGACGCGGCCGGCGACAGGGACGTGACGATCGTGCGGATCGAGCAGCTCCATCCGTTCCCGGCCGATGCGCTCTGCGCGCGGCTCCAGCGCATGACGGCGCTGGAGACGGTGGTGTGGGCGCAGGAGGAGCCGCGCAACGCGGGCGCCTGGACGTTCGTCGAGCCGCTGCTGGAGGACTGCCTGGTGCGCGCCGGTCATCCGATGCGGCCGCGCTACGCCGGACGCGGCCCGAGCGCGGCGACCGCGACCGGGCTCGCCAAGCGCCACCAGGCCGAGCAGGCGGCGCTGGTCGCCGATGCGCTCGGCCATCTCGCCGAGCCCGCCGCGCTGAAGCGCGCGGGCTGATCCGAACCTCGACACGGGACCGCCTGATGACGACCGACGTGAAGGTGCCCGTGCTGGGCGAATCGATCACCGAGGCGACGCTCGGCGCCTGGCTGAAGCAGCCGGGCGACGCGGTCGCCGCCGACGAGCCGATCGCGAGCCTCGAGACCGACAAGGTCGCGGTCGAGGTGAACGCGCCGGTGGCGGGCACGATGGGCGCGCAGGCGGCGAAGCCGGGTGATACCGTCAACGTCGGCGCGCTGCTCGCGACGATCGAGGAGGGCGGCGCGGTGGCGCCCGCCGCCGCCGTCGACGCGCCGAAGCCCGCCGCCGAGCCCGAGGCGGCGCCGGCGGGCTATGGCAATCATGGCGAGGCGGCGGCGGGGGGCGGCGCGCTGACGCTGTCGCCCTCGGTGCGCCGGCTGGTGCTCGAGCGGCACGTCGATCCCTCGCAGATCAAGGGCAGCGGCAAGGACGGTCGCATCACCCGCGACGACGTGCTCGCCGCCAAGCCGGTCGTGGCGCCGGCAGCCGCGGCCGCTGCTCCCGCTCCCGCTCCCGCCACGCCTGCTCCCGCCGCATCCGCTCCCGGCCGCAGGGAGGAGCGCGTCCGCATGACGCGGCTGCGCCAGACCGTCGCCCGCCGCCTCAAGGAGGCGCAGGAGACGGCGGCGATGCTGACGACGTTCAACGACGTCGACATGACCGCGGTGATGGCGGCGCGCACCCGCTACAAGGACCTGTTCGAGAAGAAGCATGGCGTGCGGCTCGGCTTCATGGGCTTCTTCGTGAAGGCGGCCTGCATGGCGCTGAAGGACGTGCCCTCGGTCAACGCCTCGATCGAGGGCGAGGAGATCGTCTATCGCGACTATGCCGACATCTCGGTGGCGGTGTCGGCGCCGAACGGGCTGGTGGTGCCGGTGATCCGCGATGCGCACGCGCTGTCGGTGGCCGGCATCGAGCGGACGATCGGCGACTTCGGCAAGCGCGCCAGGGACGGCACGCTCAGGATGGAGGAGATGAAGGGCGGCACCTTCACCATCTCCAACGGCGGCGTGTTCGGATCGCTGATGTCGACCCCGATCATCAACCCGCCGCAATCCGCCGTGCTCGGGCTGCACCGCATCGAGGAGCGGCCGGTGGTGCTGGACGGCGCGATCGTCGCGCGGCCGATGATGTACCTCGCGCTCTCCTACGATCATCGCCTGATCGACGGCCGCGAGGCGGTGACCTTCCTCGTCGCGATCAAGCAGGCGATCGAGGATCCGACCCGGCTGCTGATCGATCTGTAGCAATCACATCGTCACCCGGCGAAGGCCGGGGTCTCGCGCGGCGCGGACGCGCTCCGCCGCGGGAGATGCCGGCCCGCGCTGGCATGACGCGGAAGGAAGACGAATGGCTGACCATGATTTCGACGTGCTCGTCATCGGCGCCGGGCCGGGGGGTTATGTCGCGGCGATCCGGGCGGCGCAGCTCGGGCTCCGGACCGCCTGCGCGGAGAGCCGCGCGACGCTCGGCGGCACCTGCCTCAACGTCGGCTGCATCCCGTCCAAGGCGCTGCTGCATGCCTCCGAGCTGTTCGAGGAGGCGCATTCCGGCATGCTCGCGAAGTTCGGCGTCCGGTTCGAGGGGCTGGGCCTCGATCTCGACGCGATGCACGGGCAGCGCCGGGAGGCGGTCGAGGGACTGACCGGCGGGATCGAATATCTGTTCAGGAAGAACAAGGTCGAGTGGCTCAAGGGCCGGGCCGCGTTCACCGGCAAGGATGCGGTGCGGATCGGCGATCGCGAGGTGCGCGCCAAGAACATCGTGATCGCGACGGGTTCGTCGGTGATGCCGCTGCCGGGCGTGGCCATCGATCACGAGGCGATCGTCGATTCCACCAGCGCGCTCGAGCTGGCGAAGGTGCCGGGGCATCTCGTCGTGATCGGCGGCGGGGTGATCGGGCTGGAACTCGGATCGGTGTGGCGGCGGCTCGGCGCGAAGGTCACGGTGGTCGAATATCTCGACCAGATCCTGCCCGGCATGGACGGCGAGATCCGCAAGGAATCCGCCAGGCTTTTCAAGAAGCAGGGCATGGCGCTTCGCACCTCCACCAAGGTGACGAAGGTCGAGCGGTCCGGTGAGGGCGCGACGCTCACCGTCGAGCCATCGGCCGGCGGCGCCGCCGAGACGATCGCGGCGGACGTCGTGCTCGTCGCGATCGGGCGGCGGCCGAATACCGACGGGCTGGCGCTGGAGCGGGCCGGCCTCGCGCTCAACGCCAAGGGCCAGATCGAGATCGCCGGCGACTTCGCCACCGCCGTCCCCGGCATCTGGGCGATCGGCGACGTCGTCCCCGGCCCGATGCTCGCGCACAAGGCGGAGGACGAGGGGATCGCCGTCGCCGAGAACATCGCCGGGCTTACCGGCATCGTGAACCATGATGTGATCCCGAGCGTGGTCTACACGATGCCCGAGATCGCCGGCGTCGGCCTCACCGAGGAGCAGGCGCGCGAGGCCGGCGAGATCAAGGTCGGCAAGTTCCCGATGATGGCCAACAGCCGCGCCAAGACCAACCACGAGCCCGACGGCTTCGTGAAGATCATCGCCGACGCGAAGACCGACCGCGTGCTCGGCGTCTGGGCGATCGCCAGCGTCGCCGGCACGATGATCGCCCAGGCCGCGCAGGCGATGGAGTTCGGCGCGACCAGCGAGGACATCGCCTACACCTGCCACGCCCACCCCACCCACAGCGAGGCGATCAAGGAAGCGGCGATGGCGGTGCGGGGCAAGCCGATCCACATCTGATCGCGTGGCGGTCTCAACCCGTCCCGGGCTCCTCCGGTATCGCCGGGCGGGCGGCCAGATCGCGCTGCCAGTAGCCGACATCGCGCCAGGCGCCGAACGTGTAGCCGACGCCCCGCAAGATGCCGACCGGCGTGACGCCGAGTGCCTCGTGGAAGCGGGTGCTCTCCGGGTTCGGCACCGAGATGAGCGCGATCGCCGAGACGAAGCCGCGCGCGGCGAGCTCGCCGAGCCGCGCCGCATGGACGGGGCGGGCGCGCGGGCGCGTCACCTCAAGCCGAGCCGTGCGAGCAGCAGGGCGGCCAGCGTCGCGTCGCGCCCGCGCGGCGGCGGCGGCGCGGACGACGGGCAGGCGAGGCAGCGCGCCTGGATCGAGGGACCGGCGAGGATTTCGCGCGCGTCCGCCATCGCCTGGGCCAGCAGCGCATCCGGGCGCCGGGCGAGCATCGCATAGGGATCGGCGCCCCGCCCGGCATCGGCCGCGTCGCCGGCGCCGTCGTCGCCGGTGCCGCGGCTGAGCGCGGCGCGCAGGAAGCGCAGCGTCGCCGAGGGCTGGCGCTCGATGAAGACCGGATGGACGCTCGCCGGATCGAGCCCGGCGCGGCGCGCGGCCTCGGCGATGGCGTCGTCGAGCGTGCCGAAGCGGTCGACCAGCCCGAGCGCCCTGGCCGTGCCGCCCTCCCAGACATGGCCCTGCGCGATCTGGTCGACGCGCTGGATCGGCAGGTGGCGCGCGGCGGCGACGAGGCCTGTGAAGCGCGCATAGGTCTGGTCGACGCCGGCCTGCATCAGCGCGTCGACCTGCGGCGTCGTGCCCTTGAGCACGTCCGGCTCGCCCGAGAGCGGCGTCGCGCGCACGCCGTCGGCGCCCAGGCCAAGCTTGGCGAGCGATCCCTCGAAGGTGGGGAACAGGCCGAAGACGCCGATCGAGCCGGTGATGGTGGAAGGCTCGGCGAAGATCAGGTCGGCCGGCGTCGACACCCAATAGCCGCCCGATGCCGCCACCGATCCCATCGACACGACGATCGGCAGCCCGCGCCGCTTGGCCTCCATGATCGCGCCCCGGATGCGATCCGATCCCGACACCGATCCGCCGGGCGAATCGACCCGGACGACCAGCGCCTTGAGGTTCTTCTCGGCCAGCGCCTTGAGCAGCAGGCCGGCGATGGTGTCGCCGCCGGCGGTGCCGGCGGGTGCCTTGCCGTCGACGATCATGCCGGCGATGGTGACGACGCCGATCGCGTCGCCGCCGGTCTTCTCGGGCCGCGCATCGACATAGTCGGCGAGCGGGATGGCGCGGAACTCGCCCGGCACCTGCTTGTCCGAGGCGCCGACCAGCGCCGCGACGCGCCGCCCGAAGGCGACGCGGTCGCCCAGCCGATCGACCAGGCCCGCGGCCTCGGCCTGCTCGGCGAAGCTGCCGTTGGGGATGGCGCCGGACGCGATCGCCGCGAGATAGGGCGCGAGCCTCGCCCGCGGGCGGGCGCGCGTCACGTCGGCCCGCCAGTCGCGCCAGAGCGCATCGACGAGCTGCTGGTTGGCGGCGCGCGCCGCGGGCGACTGGTCGTTGCGGGTATAGGGCTCGACCGCCGACTTGAACTGGCCGACCCGATAGACCTTCGCGGTGATGCCGAGCTTGTCCATCAAGCCCTTGTAATAGAGCTGGCTGCCGCCCGGCCCGGACGGCTCGACGAAGCCGAGCGGGTCCATCCAGACCTCGCCGGCATGCGCGGCGAGCTGATAGGAATCGTCCGAATATGCGGTGGCGAAGGCGAGCACCGGCTTGCCGTGCGCGCGCACCCCGTCGAGCGCGCGGCCGACATCGGCGATCGCGGTCTGGCCGCCGCCGGTGAAGCCGTCGAGATCGAGCGCGACCGCCTTGACGCGCGAATCGGTCGCGGCGGCGCCCAATGCACGGACCAGATCGCGCAGCCGCGTCTCGCCGACCGCCGGCGCGCCGCCCGCCGAGAGGAAGTCGAGCGGCTGCGCCTCGGCGGGCTGCTCGGCGATGCCGCCCGTGAACTTCAGGTAGAGCGCGCCGCCGCTGGCGATGGTCGGGTTGGGCGAGGCCGCCAGCAGCGCGTAGAGCGCGCCGAAGAACAGGATCAGCAGCAGGAGCGCCAGCGCGTCCTTGAGACCCACCAGGAATCGCCAGATCGCGCGCACCAGCCGCATGTCGTCGTCACTCCAGCGTCATCCGCGTCCGCCAGGGAGCGTCGCGGTGACCATCGTCGGTTCGTCGCGTGGCGTCCACGGCTTGCGGCGCCGGACCGGAAAAAAGCCGGGAGCGCGCTTGACCGGAGGCCCGAACCGCTCATATCGACGCCGCTGGCACTCGCTTCCGCAGAGTGCTAAGAACAGCGCGACGCGGGTGCCTCGGGCGCCCGTTGCTTCACTTTACGAAAGGGTCACACCCATGAACTTCCGCCCCCTGCACGATCGCGTGCTGGTCCGTCGCGTCGAGGCCGAGGAGAAGACGGCCGGTGGGATCATCATCCCCGACACCGCCAAGGAGAAGCCCCAGGAGGGCGAGGTCGTCGCCGCCGGCGGCGGGCTCAAGTCCGACAAGGGCGAGATCACCCCGCTCGACGTCAAGGCCGGCGACAAGATCCTGTTCGGCAAATGGTCCGGCACCGAGGTCAAGATCGACGGCGAGGATCTGCTCATCATGAAGGAAAGCGACATCCTGGGCATCGTGGGCTGAGGCAGCCGACGATGATCGTCCCGACGCAGGTCGGGATCTCGTGACGCAACCGCGGCGCTCCGCCGCATGAGACCCCAGCCTCCGCTGGGGTGACGAATTTGAGAAGGAATATTCAACATGGCAGCGAAAGACGTAAAGTTTTCGCGCGACGCCCGTGAGCGCATCCTGCGCGGCGTCGACATCCTCGCCGACGCGGTGAAGGTCACGCTCGGCCCCAAGGGCCGCAACGTCGTCATCGACAAGTCGTTCGGGGCTCCCCGCATCACCAAGGACGGCGTCACCGTCGCCAAGGAGATCGAGCTCAAGGACA
>CAXTPE010000133.1:0-7278 GCA_964245925.1 uncultured Sphingomonadaceae bacterium | reverse complement strand
TCGAGCGCTCGATGTTGTCCTTCGGCATGCCTTCCTTGCGCGCGGCGATGACGGCGGAGCGCAGCCGGGCGTTCATCTCCGGATCGGGCAACCCGGCGCGCGCCGCGACCGTGATCTCGCGGCTGAGCTTGGAGAACAGCGAGGAGCGCTTCTTGTCCTGCGCACCCTTGCGGTACATGATGTTCTTATATTTGGAATGGCCGGCCATCGCGGCGTTTCTCATCTTTTCGTCGAGGATGCCCGCGCTCTAGCGCCGGGCTGACCCAGCTTCAACGGTTAGCGCCTTTACACCCCCTCCCCATGGGAGAGGGCTTTGCCGGTTCGCTCAAGCCATCCCCAGCGCCGCGCGATAGGTCTCCAGCAGCGCGTCGGCCTCGTCGCGGTCGTTCTTCTCCATCTTCCGCAGCCGGACGATCGCGCGCATCGTCTTGCTGTCATAGCCCTGGCCCTTGGCTTCGGAATAGACGTCCCTGATGTCGTCGCTCATGCCCTTCTTCTCCTCCTCGAGCCGCTCGATGCGCTCGATGAAGAGGCGGAGCTGGTCCGCCGCGACGTTCTCGACGCCCGCCATAGATGTTCCTCCCGCTGCGATGAGCGCGCGCTTCTAGGGGCGGCGCGCGGCCGGTCAAGCGCGACGCGGCGGGGGCGAGCGGCTATGCCGCGCCGATGCATCTCGATCCGCTCACCGCCTTCGGGCTGTTCGCCGTCTCCGCCATGCTGGTCTGCTATGCGATGGAGTCGGGATCGCGCTGGTGGACGCTCGGCTTCGCGGGCTCGTGCCTGCTGGGATCGGCCTATGGCTTCCTCCAGGGCGCCTGGCCGTTCGGCCTGGTCGAGGGCATCTGGGCGCTGGTCGCGGCGCGGCGCTGGCGGCGGATGCGCTAGCGTCGCGCATCATGCTCCGGGATTGATCCGTGGCCCCGAGTCCCTAAAGCAGCCCGGCGCGCAGCGACAGGAGCATGTCCGCCATGACCAGCCCGACGGCGCCGCGCCCGCGCAAGGTCCGCATCCTCGCCACGCTCGGCCCCGCCAGCCGCACGCCGGCGATGATCCGCGCGCTGCATCTCGCCGGCGCCGACGCCTTCCGCATCAACATGAGCCACGGCGCCCACGAGGGCCATGCCGAGGTGATCGCCGCGATCCGCGCGCTGGAGAAGGACGTCGGCCGGCCGACCACCATCCTCGCCGACCTCCAGGGCCCGAAGCTGCGCGTCGGCGCCTTCGCCGATGGGCGCGCGATCATCGAGACGGGCGCGCGCTTCGTGCTCGACCGCTCGCCCGACCCCGGCGACGCGACCCGGGTCGAACTCCCGCACCGGGAGATCTTCCAGGCGCTGGAGCCCGGCACGCGGCTGCTGATCGACGACGGCAAGCTGGTGCTGCGCGTGGAGGAGGTCGCGCCGACGCGGATCGTCACGCGGGTCGAGGTCGGCGGAGCGATCTCGAACAGCAAGGGGCTGAACGTCCCCGATGTGATCGTGCCGATGGCCGCGCTCACCCCCAAGGACCGCGCCGACCTCTCCTTCGCGCTGGAGCAGGGGGTCGACTGGATCGCGCTCTCCTTCGTCCAGCGGCCCGACGACGTCGCCGAGGCGCGGCGGCTGATCGGCGGCAAGGCGGCGCTGCTCGCCAAGATCGAGAAGCCCGCGGCGCTCGACACGCTCGACGAGATCCTCGAGCTGTCGGACGCGGTGATGGTGGCGCGCGGCGATCTCGGCGTCGAGCTGCCGCCCGAAGCGGTGCCGCCGCTCCAGAAGCGCATCGTCGAGGCGGCGCGGCGGCTGGGCAAGCCGGTGGTGGTGGCGACCCAGATGCTCGAATCGATGATCGTCGCGCCGACCCCGACGCGCGCCGAGGTGTCGGATGTCGCCACCGCGATCTACGATGGCGCCGACGCGGTGATGCTTTCGGCGGAGAGCGCCGCGGGCGCCTGGCCCGAGCAGTCGGTGGCGATGATGAACCGCATCGCGGTCAGCGTGGAGACCGATCCCGGCTATGCCGCGCGCGTCCACTTCACCCGCACCGAGACCGAGGCGACCACCGCCGACGCGCTCGCCGCCGCCGCCGGGCGGATCGCCGACACGGTGGGCGCGGCGGCGATCGTGTGCTTCACCATCTCGGGATCGACCGCGCGCCGCGTCGCGCGCGAGCGGCCCGCCGTGCCGGTGCTGGTGCTGACGCCGCGCGCCGCGACCGCGCGCCGGCTCGGGCTGCTGTGGGGCGCGCACGCGGTGCGCACCCGCGACGTACACAGCTTCGAGGAGATGATCGCCAAGGCCAAGCGGATGGCGCTGCGCTCGGGTCTCGCCAGGGCGGGCGAGCGCATCATCCTGATGGCCGGCGTGCCGTTCGGAACGCCCGGATCGACCAACGTCGTCCACGTCGTCAGCCTGACCGGCGACGAGCTCAGGAACTACAAGGCGCCGGCCTGACCGGCGCGCGCGCCAGGATGAAGTCGATGAAGGCGGTGGCGCCCGCCATGAAGCGCTGGCTGCCGACCCGCCCGAAGCCTTGCCGCGCGTAGAGGCGCTGCGCGCTGACGTTCGCCTCGTGGACGCAGAGCAGCAGCCGGCCGGCCTTGCGCCCGCGCGCCTCGCCGTGCAGCGCGCGGCGGTGCGCGACGAGATCGTCGCCGGGATGATCGTGCGCGAAAGCGTGGAGAAAGGTCGCCGCGCCGAGCAGCGCGAGCTTGGCCGCGTCGCCCGGGGCCGCGCGCCGCAGCACCGGTGCGGGGATCACCGCACCGGATCGGGGCCGAGCGCGGGATCGAGGTCGCGCGGCCGCACGAAGCGCGTCAGCCGCCCGCGCCGCGCGGCGACGCCGTCCCAGCCGGCCACGTCGAACGCCAGCTCGGCAAGGCTGGCGGTCGGATATTTCTCCTCGATCTCGTCGCGCTCGTGGCTGTCCGACGCATCCGGCACGAGATCGAGCACCAGCTCCTCGATGCCGGGATTATGGCCGACGAGCAGCAGCCGCGCGGAGGCCTCCGGCGTGTCGTGCACCACCTCGAGCAGCGTCGCGGCCGAGGCGAGATAGATGCGGCGATCCCACGCGACGTTGGGCCGGCTGCCATAGCCGTCGAACACCGCGTCCAGCGTCTCGGTGACGCGCACCGCCGGCGAGGCGACGACGCGATCGAAGCCGAGCCCGAGCGCGCGCATATGGCGGCCGACGATCTGCGCGGCGCGGCGGCCCTTGGCGTTGAGCGGCCGGTCGAAGTCGCGCGCCACCGGATCGTCCCAGCCGGACTTGGCGTGGCGCAGCAGGGTCAGCGTCTTCATCCGGTCCCCGCGTGCAGGTCGCCCGCGGCCTGATGCCCCAAAGCACTGCCCGAGGAAAGCGCGACCTCGGCGATCGCTTCGTCCAGCATCACGCGCTTGACCTGCACGCCCGGGGGGAAGGCGTCGAGCAGCCGGCTCGGCGTCGCCGCCGACAACAGCACGAACGCGCCGGAATCGCCGTCGCGCCGGATCAGCCGCCCGAACGCCTGCGCGAGCCTGGCGCGCACCACCCGGTCGTCATGCGCCGCCCCGCCCGCCGCGGCCCGGCGCGCGGCATGCAGCACCGTCGGGCGCGGCCAGGGCACCTGCTCCATCACCACCAGCCGAAGCGAGCGGCCGGGCACATCGATGCCGTCGCGCAGCGCATCGGTGCCGAGCAGCGAGGCGCGCGGATCGTCCCGGAAGATGTCGACCAACGTGCCGGTGTCGACCGGGTCGACATGCTGCGCGAACAGCGGCAGGCCATCCCGCGCGAGCCGGTCGGCGATGCGGGCGTGGACGGCGCGCAGCCGCTGGATCGCGGTGAACAGCCCCAGCGTGCCGCCGCCCGCCGCCGCGATCAGCCGCGCATAGCCGTTGGCGAGCGCCGCCACGTCGCCGCGCCGGATGTCGGTGACGATCAGTACGCGCGCGGCCGACGCATAGTCGAACGGGCTCGGCTCGGCGAAGTGATCGGGCGCGCGATCGAGGTGGCAGGCGCCGCTCGCGGCCTCGGCGCGGGCGATGCCGGCGGCCTCGTCGGCGCCGCCGCCGCGCAGGGTGGCGGAGGTGACGATCAGGCCGTGCGCGGGCTTCAGCACCACGTCCGCCAAGGGCCGGGTGGGATCGAGCCAGTGGCGGTGCAGCCCGACGTCGATCTCGCGCCCGTCGATCCGCGCCACCGCGAGCCAGTCGACGAAGTCCGGATCGGCCGGCCCGCCGAGCCGCCCGAGCAGCGCCAGCCACGCCGCGAGCGTGCGGCAGCGCAGCGTCAGCCCGGCGATGGCGCCCTCCAGCCGCGCCCGCGCCGGCCCGTCGAGCCAGTCGGGCGCCTCGCCGAGCACCGCCTCCAGCCGCGCGCGCAGGCCGATCAGCGGGCGCAGCAGCGCGTCGAGCGCGTCGCCCGCCCCGGCGGCCGCCTCGATCAGCGGCCCGTCGAGCTCGGCCGCCTCGGTCTCGAGCCCGTAGCCCGCGTCCTGTGCGGTCGCGCGCGCAAAAACCGTCTCGCGCACCGCCGCCAGCAGCCGCTCGACCGCGCCCCACGGCGCCCTCTCCGCCAGCCTGCCCTGCCACTGGTCGGCGGGAAGCTCTGCGGTCGCCGCGATCGCCGCGTCGAGCGCGAGCGCCGCCGGCTCGTCGTAGGAGGCGACGTCGGAGAGCCGCGCCGCCAGCCCCCGCCGTCGCCCGCGCGACGCACGCTCGGGGCCAAGCAGCCAGCGGCGGAGTTCGATCGCCTCTTGGCCCGTCAGCGCCGCGGAGAAGGTCGAATCGGCGGCGTCGAACAGATGATGGCCCTCGTCGAACACGATGCGGGCGAGCGCGCTCCCCTCCTCACGCCGGCGGTCGGCGAGCAGCATGACCAGCGCATGGTTGGCGATGACGATCTCGGCGCGGTCGGCGGCGCGGACCGATCGCTCGATGAAGCAGCGGCGATAATGCGGGCAGCCGGCATAGACGCACTCGCCGCGCCGGTCGGTGAGCGCGGTGGCGCCGGCGCGGCGGAACAGGCTCGGCAGCCAGCCGGGCAGATCGCCACCAACCATGTCGCCGTCGCGGGTGTATGCCGCCCAGCGCGCCACCAGATGCGCGAGGATCGCGGCGCGGCCCTGGAAGCCGCCCTGCAAGGCGTCCTCGAGGTTGAGCAGGCAGACATAGTTCTCGCGGCCCTTGCGCACCGCCACCTTGGCGCGCCGCTCGGACGGGTCGGGAAACAGCCGCGCCGCCTCGCCGTCGAGCTGGCGCTGGAGCGCCTTGGTGTAGGTCGAGATCCATACCGTGCCGCCGGCCTGGGCGGCCCAAAGCGCCGCCGGCGCGAGATAGCCGAGCGTCTTGCCGATGCCCGTGCCGGCCTCGGCGAGCAGCAGGCGCGGCTGGCCGGGCGACGCGCGCGGATCGAACGCGCGCGCCGCCGCCGCCGCATAGCGCCGCTGGCCGGGGCGCGGCTCGGCACCGGCGCCGGTGAGGTCATCGAGCGCCGCCAGCGTCTCGTCCCCGCTCAAGCGGATCGGGCGCGCGGGCGGGCGCGGGGCGGCCTCCTCCCACTCCGGCAGCCGCGCGAACAGCCAGCGCTCGGCGGCCTGCGGACGCGCGATCCGTGGCCCCACCTCGCCCGCCCACGGCCAGCGCGCGCGGGCCAGCGCCTGAGCGGCGCTCCACGCCCCCTCGCGCTCGGGCCATGCGGCGCCGAGCGTGGCGAGCAACGCGTCGGCCGCCTGCTGGAGGAAGCGCGCCGCCTCCGCGCCCTCTTCCGGCGGCGCGAGCCCGAGCGCGCGCGCCAGCCCGGCCGGCGTCGGCACCGCGAAGCGCGCCGGATGGACGAAGGCGAACAGCTCGAGCAGATCGAGCCCGGAGAGCTCGGGATAGCCGAGCCGCTGCGCGGTCACCGGCGCGTTCAGCAGCAGCAGCGGCGTCTCCGCGGCGGCCGCGATCGCCGCGCCGCGCGCGACCGTCCGCACCTGGCCGGCGCCGTCCGCGATCCAGATGCCGGCGTGCGTCGCATGGAGCGCCGGCGCGCTCATGCCAGCCGCCCGAGCGCATCGACGAAGGCGGCGACCCGCGGCAGCCGGTCGAAGTGGACGAAGCCGTGGATGTCGCCGGCCGGATCGCCGGGATAGAGCATCAGCGCGGCCGCGCCCGCGCCTTTCGGGTTGGTCTCGCCGAGCAGCCCGCCGCGCACCCGCCGCGCGCCGATCTCGAACAGCGGGCTGCCGCGCCACGGCAGCGTCCAGAGCACGCGCCGGTCGGTCACGGTCAGCCGGATGAACGGCGCCAGCGCGAGCCCGCGCACCCGCCGCGGCCGGCGCCCGAACAGCATCCAGAACACGACGCCGCTCAATGCCGCGATCAGGATCGTCACGAGGCACGCGAACGCCATCGTCGTCGGCGTGGCCGGCCACGGCCACCACACCGCCCAGAGGAACACGATGATCGGGAAGGCCTGCAGGCAGGCGAAGCCCAGCATCGCGCCGCCGCCCTCCGGCAGCGCGCCGAGCCCCGGGCGCGCGGTGTAGCGCACCGTCTCGGGCAGCGGCTCGGGCGGGGGGCGGACGATCGCGGGGAGCGGCGAAGGCTTCATATGCTTGCGCTTTTGCGGCTAGAGGCTCGGGGGAATCGAAAGCTCAAGGAACATATGGCAAACGGACGCGTGTCTCCAGAGCATCGCGCGGCGGCGCTGGCCAGCAGAGCCTGGCCGTATGAGGAGGCGCGCAAGCTGCTCAAGCGCTATCCGGACGGGCCGCCGCCGAAAGGCCACATCCTGTTCGAGACCGGCTACGGCCCCTCCGGCCTGCCCCACATCGGCACCTGGCAGGAGGTGGCGCGCACCACCATGGTCCGCCGCGCCTATGAAGAGCTGAGCGACACGCCCACCCGCCTGATCGCCTTCTCGGACGACATGGACGGGATGCGCAAGGTGCCGCCCAACCTGCCGCATCACGAGATGCTGACGGCGCATCTCGACCGGCCGCTCTGCCGCGTCCCCGATCCGTTCGGCACTCACGAGAGCTTCGCGCACCACAACAACGCGATGCTGCGTGGCTTCCTCGACGGCTTCGGCTTCGATTACGAGTTCGTCGCCGCGCATGAGGCTTATGAAGGCGGCGGTTTCGACGGGACGATGCGCGCGGTGCTGCGCGACTATGACGCGATCATGGCGGTGATGCTCCCGACCCTGGGGCCGGAGCGCCGCGCCACCTATTCGCCGGTGTTCCCGATCCATCCGGAGAGCGGCCGCGTCCTCCAGGTGCCGATCGAGGTGGTCGACGCCGATGCGGGCCTCGTCGCCTATGCCGATCCCGAA
>CAXTPE010000132.1:0-7393 GCA_964245925.1 uncultured Sphingomonadaceae bacterium | reverse complement strand
GCCGTCCACCGCCGGCGCGCTCGCCGGCGCGCTGCTGCTCTGCAATCTCTCCGCGTCGAACATCGTGATTGGCAAGGCGCGCGAGCGGGCGATGCTCGCCGCCGCGCAGTCGGCGCGCTGCCAGGCGGCCTATGCCTATGCCGCGGCCGGCGCCGGCGAGAGCACCACCGATCTCGCCTGGGACGGCCAGGCGATGATCCACGAGCTCGGCGAGCTGCTGGCGCAATCGTCGCGCTTCGGCGCGCCCGAGCTGATCTGCGCCGACGTCGACCTCCAGCGGCTGCGGCTCGAGCGGATGCGGACCGGCACCTTCAACGATGCCGCCGCCGCCGCCGGCCACCCCGAGACGCGGTTCCGCCGCATCGCCTTCGAGCATCGCCCCGCCTTCGCCGACATCGGGCTGAGCCGCCCGATCCGCCGCTTCCCGTTCGTGCCCAACCGGCCCGAGAAGCTCGACGCGGACTGCTACGAGGCGTTCAACATCCAGGTCGAGGGGCTGCGGCGGCGGATCGAGGCGACCGGCGCCCGGCATGTCGTGATCGGCATCTCCGGCGGGCTCGACTCCACCCATGCGCTGATCGTCGCCGCCAAGGCCTGCGACCGGCTCGGGCGCCCGCGCGATACGATCCTCGGCTACACGCTGCCGGGCTTCGCCACGGGCGATGCCACCAGAGGCAATGCGTGGACGCTGATGCGCGCGATCGGCGCGTCGGCCGAGGAGATCGACATCCGACCCGCCGCGCGCCAGCTGCTCGCCGATCTCGATCATCCGTTCGCGCGCGGCGAGCCGGTCTACGACGTGACGTTCGAGAACGTCCAGGCGGGCCTGCGCACCGACTATCTGTTCCGCCTCGCCAACCGCCACGGCGGCTTCGTGCTCGGCACCGGCGACCTCTCCGAGCTGGCGCTCGGCTGGTGCACCTATGGCGTCGGCGACCAGATGAGCCATTATGCGGTCAACGCCGGGGTGCCGAAGACGCTGATCCAGTTCCTCGTCCGCTGGTGCATCGACAGCGGCCAGTTCGACACCGGGACCGACCGCATCCTCGCCGCGATCCTCGCCACCGAAATCTCGCCGGAGCTGGTGCCGGCGGGCGCGGACGGCATGATGCAGAGCACGCAGGACCGCATCGGGCCCTATGCGCTGCACGACTTCTTCCTGCACTATCTGGTGCGCCACGGCCTGCCGCCCGCCAAGATCGCCTTCCTCGCCTGGCACGCGTGGCGCGATGCCGGCGCGGGCGCATGGCCGAAGGGCGTCCCCGAGGATGCGCGCGTCGCCTACGACCTCGCCACGATCCGGCGCTGGCTCGGCGAGTTCCTGCGCCGCTTCTTCGCGAGCCAGTACAAGCGCTCGGCGATCCCCAATGGCCCGAAGGTCTCGGCGGGCGGCAGCCTCTCGCCGCGCGGCGACTGGCGCATGCCCTCCGACGCCAGCGCCGCCTCGTGGCTGGCGGCGCTGGAGAGCGTGCCTGAAGCCTGAGCGAGCGCGCGTCCCCGCGATCAGGTCGCGTGGAGGCTGCAGCTCGATGCGGTCGCGGCCGGCGACGGGTTGTAGACCTGGGTGAAGTCGCGATTGTCGCGGACGATGAACGAGGCGATATAGTGCAGCTTGCGCGTGCCGAGCAGGTTGGTGAACAGCGGCTGATAGTCGTAGTTGATCTCGACGAACATCACGCCGGAGCTGGCCGGCGCCTTCACCTCCGAGCCGCTGTCGCCCATGCCGACCAACGCCGTGCCCGTCGCGCCGGCGCCGGCGACACCGTAGGTCGAATCATAGCCGGTGCCGGTCTTCAGGCCGATGCAGCGCTGCCAGTGGATCCACTGGCCGCCGCTGCTGTTGCGCTCCAGGCTCGACAGCGTCACCCGGCCATAGGTGGTGAGCTTGATGTTCGCGCCCTGCAGCCGGGTGCCCTGGAGCACATCGTTGATGTCGACCTCCCGGAGCTGCTGCACCGTCGACGCGCTGGAGCTGGCGACGCCAACGCGCGACGCATTGTCGGCGAGCGCGAGCGCATATTGGCTGACCCGCAGGTTGGTCAGCGCGATGTTGGACTCCTCGACGCCGAACATGCCGATCGTCAGCAGGATCGGCAGCGCGAAGGCGAATTCGGTCAGCGCGAGCGCGCTCGTGTCGCGACGCAGGCGCGCCGACAGCCGGCGCGCGCGGCCGGCGCCACGGTGGACCATGCTCACGAGCATGACCCCGAGCCCGCCGTCGTGCGGGTCTGGGTGGCATAGGGCTGGTTCTTGAGGATCGTCGACGCGCTGATGATCTGCGAGGTCGACCAGCCGAGCATCCCGCCCAGCGGGAACAGCCGCGGATAGGTCACGGTCATCGTGTATTTGGTCACGTCGCTCGCGCCGCCCTGGCCGGTGATGCCCGGATCGGTATCGTACAGGCCGTTGCCGTTGACGTCGGTGTAGGATTCGCCGTGGTTGCAGATGCCGTCGTAGACGCCGTTCTGGCCGCTGTCGACGAACGGCTCGGGCGCGACGCTGGTATAGGTGTCGTAGTTCGAGCGGGTCGAGACGAACGTCGCGTTCCTGGCGATCTGCTGGACCTGGCTGATGACGGACGCGTCGATCGTCGAGCTCTGGCTGGCCGCGCCCTCGATGGTCGCGTCGCGCCCCGCCTTCTGCACGGCGCCATCGAGGATCGCCTGCGCATAGCAGCGATAGCACAGGTCGCTCAGGCCCAGGATGAGGAGCAGCAGCACCGGGACGACCAGCGCGAACTCGATGATCGCCACGCCGCGCTCTTCGCGGAGCACGGCGGGGGCCGGGCGGCGGATCATTTGGAGATCCGCAGCATCGCCACCGCCGTCGCGATCGACTTGAAGGTGTTGCTGAGATCCTGGCTGGTGCCGGCGTAGACCGCCTGGGCCGGTTTGGAGGCGCACTGGGTCAGCGGATCGGTGAGGCTCTGGCCGACGGCCACCACCCAGACGTTCATCTTCTCGGCCTTGGCCTTGGCGCACTCCGCGAGGAACCGGGCGTTGTGGAAGTCCGCCAGCGTGCCGGTGTTGTTGCCCATGATCCGCTGATCGAAATATTCGATGCCATAGCCGCTATAAGCGCGCAGATCGGGCGCCATCGCGCCGTCGGTGAGGAACACGATGACGCGCTGCGGCACGCCCCGGCCGGGCCAGGGCTGGGTGTAGCTGCTGAAGATGCCGTTCGGCGACAGCATCCGGGTGCCCCAGATCATGCCGATGTCATGATAGGTGCCGCCGTGCGCCTTCAGCGCGTTGACATAGGTCAGCACCTGCGCCTCGGTCATGGTCGCGAGCGGGGAGACCGCCGGCGGGCAAGTGTAGAAACCGCCCTTCAGCGAGGTGTTGCCGGAGTAGCGCGGCGTGTAGAAGTCATATGTGCCGGTGCCGGGGTTGGTCGTGGTCTCTCCGCTGGAGGTGTAGTCCGCGGTGCTGCTGTAGTTGGAGATGCTGGCCCCGTCGCCGTTGTAGCGGCCATATTCGAGGTCCGGCCACATCGGCCGCCAGCGGGTATGATCCGACGTCGGCACAAGGTCGGGGTCGAGATCGGGCGCCAGGTTGTTGATGTCATATTCGCTGACGTCGTCCTTGCCCGGGTCCATGCCGCGCTCCTCGACGCAGCCCTGCCACGTCGAGGTCGCGCCGGTGACTTTGCTCGGATCGGTCACGGAGCCGCCGTTGCTGATGGTCGCGACATAGCCGCTGACGTCGATGGCGGGGTTGCCGACCGTGCCGACCTGCGTATAGGTCCAGTTGGGCGTGTAGGTGTACGACGTCACCGTGCACTTCTTGCCGCTGCTGTCGTAGCTGACCGTCTTCTTGGTCGCCTGGCCGGACGAATCGTAGCCGCTCGCGGGGCTGCGCGCGGCGGCATAGCCGTTGCACGAGCTCGACGAGTTCACGCTGGTGTAGATGGTGCTGGTGGACGCGGCACTCTCCGGCGTGGTCGCGTTCAGCTTGCGCGACTGATAATACCATTTGTTCACGAGATAGCTCGGGCTCAGCGTATAGAGCGCCTTGCCGACGTTGACCGCCGAGGAATAGGGCACGAAGCCGTAGCGGATGTGCGTCGTGGCGTCCGAATTGCTCGCCAGCGTCGTGTAGAAGCTGTCGACGGCGTCGCGCACCGCCTGGAGCTTCGAGCCGCTCTTCTCCGGGTTGTAATAGTCGGTCGAACCGTCCGGGCGGGTATAGGAAACCGCCGTCGTGCCGCAAGTGGCGGGATCGGTCGGCAGGCAGGACATCGATCCGGTCACGTCCAGCACGAACATGACGTCGGTGTCGGCGACGTCGTAGCGCGCCTGGCAGGTCACGGTCATCGGTACGGCCGAGAAGCCGAAGATGCCCATCACCGCGAGCGGAACGGTGGCGGATGCGCTGCCGGACACCTGGTTGTCGGCGGTCTTGGCGGGCGTGAACGAGACGGTGTTGGTCTGAAACCAGCCCGCCTTGAAATTGTTCGTGAAGAAGGTCGTCGCCATGGTGCTGGCGTTGTTGTCCAGCGTCGAGCCGCTGGCGTCGGTCATGAATTTGCGGCCGGCCAGCACGCCGGCGTCACAGGCCTGCTGGAGGCGCACCTTGACCGAATAGAGCCGCGCCGCGTCGATCGCCGAGCCGGTCATCGCCAGCATCGGGATCAGCGCCGCCCCCGCGATCGCGAGCGTGTTGCCCGCGATGTCGCGCCGCAGCCGCCCGAGGAAGGTCGCCGATCGCCCGATGCCCCAGAGCTTCATTCCACCATCATCCCCGCCGGGCACGCGCGCCGATCAATCGAGCGCCCATAGCCGCAAGGCCTTCAAGGCGCCGTTCACGGGGATGGTTAACGCCGGCTTTGCCAACCTCGCCGGCACCCGGCAGGAGGGGCCGATGACCGCCCCTCCCGCTGCCGTCGCCGATCCCGCGCGCGCGCTGGCGCTGGCTTATGCGCATGGCCGCGATCGGTTGGCGCTGGCGGCGCTGTTCGCGCTCGACGAGCGGCTCGCGGCGATCCATGCCGCCGCGCGCGATCCCGCGATCGGGCTGATGCGGCTCGCCTGGTGGCGCGATGCGCTCGCGGCGCTCGATCGCGCGCCCCCGCCGGGCGAGCCGCTGCTTCGCGCGATCGCGGCGACTCTGCTGCCTGGCGTGGCCGGCGGCGCGCTCGCCACGCTCGCCGAAGGCTGGGGGGCGCTGCTCGAAGGGCCGGTCGACGACGCGGCACTGGCGGCGCACGCGCGCGATCGCGGCGGATGGATGTTCGCGCTCGCCGCCGGCATGCTCGGGCGGCCCGGCTTCGCGGATGCGGCACGGGCGGGCGAGGTCTGGGCGCTCGTCGACCTGGGCACCGCCGCAGCGCTGGCGGCGGCGCGCGCGCGGATTGGCGGCGGCCGGGGCGAGCGCTGGCCGGTCGCGTTGCGGCCGCTCGGCATGCTGGCGGCGCTCGCCGCCGCCGAGGCGCGTGGCCGGGCGGGCGGCGCGCCGGCGCGCCTGCTCCGCATGGTCGCGCACCGGCTGACCGGGCACGCGGGGCTTGGCGCGCCGCCGCCGGCGCCGTAACTTCAAGCGACGGCGGGGAGATGCGAGCGATGTGGCGGTATCTGGTGGGTGCGGCGGCGGCGCTGCTGCTGGTGGCGGCGGGGCTCGTCTGGCAGCGCGGCGGCGCCCAGCAGATCATCCGCCCCGCGCCCGCCCGGCCGCTCGCGGCAGACGCCGCCGCCGATCCGCTCACCGATCCACCGTCGGCCTCCGAGGCGACCCGCGAGGAGAAGCGCTTCTCGCGCTACGATCGCGACCGCGACGGCAAGGTCTCGGCGGACGAGTTCCTGCTGGCGCGCCGACACGCCTTCGTCAGGCTCGACACCAACGGCGACGGCAAGCTCTCGTTCGAGGAATATGCCGTGAAGTCGCTTGCCCGCTTCGCGGCCGCCGACGGCGACCGGTCCAGCGGGCTGGATGCGGCGGAGTTCGCCAAGACGCGCCTCGTCCGCCACGACAAGCCCCGCTGCCCGCCCGCCGGCGCCACCGCGCCGGCAGACCCGGACGACGGTTAGAGCGGAATCAGATCGGTTGTGTCGGGAGGAGGCCCTCACCCTCCCGCCCCTGCCGGGGACGGCCCCTCCCTCTCCCCATGGGAGAGGGCAAGGCGGTCCGCGACTTTGCGCGGATCGGCGGTGTTTCCGGCTTCGTCACCCACGCTTGCGGTAGCAGACCCGCCGCGCCGCTTCGACGACGTCGGCCGACCTGAGCAGCGCCAGCTTCTCCAGATTGGCCGCATAGGGCATCGGCACGTCCTCGTTCGTCACCCGCAGCACCGGCGCGTCGAGATCGTCGAACCCCTGCTCCATCACGACCGCGATGATCTCGGAGGCGATCGAGCAGGTCGGCCAGCCCTCCTCGACGACCACCATGCGGTTGGTCTTGGCGAGCGAGGCCAGCACCGTCGCCGTATCGAGCGGGCGGAGCGTGCGCAGGTCGATCACCTCGGCCTCGATGCCCTCCTCGGCGAGCCTCGCGGCGGCGTCGAGCGCCACGCCGACGCCGATGGTATAGCTTACCAGCGTCACGTCCGTCCCCGCGCGCGCGATCCGCGCCTTGCCGATCGGGAGCACGAAATCGTCGAGCCGCGGCACCTCGAAGCTCTGCCCGTAGAGCAGCTCGTTCTCGAGGAAGACGACCGGATCCTCGCAGCGGATCGCCGCCTTGAGCAGCCCTTTGGCATCGGCCGCCGAATAGGGCGCGATGACGATCAGCCCGGGGACGCTGGCATACCAGGGCGCATAATTCTGGCTGTGCTGCGCGCCGACCCGCGCCGCCGCGCCATTGGGTCCGCGGAACACGATCGGGCAGCGCATCTGGCCACCGGACATATAGTTGGTCTTGGCGGCCGAGTTGATGATGTGGTCGATCGCCTGCATCGCGAAGTTGAACGTCATGAACTCGATGATGGGCCGCAAGCCACCCATCGCCGCGCCGGTGCCGACGCCGGCGAAGCCATATTCGGTGATCGGCGTATCGATCACGCGGCGCTCGCCGAATTCGTCGAGCAGGCCCTGCGTCACCTTGTAGGCGCCCTGATATTGCGCGACTTCCTCGCCCATAACGAACACCCGGTCGTCGGCGCGCATCTCCTCGGCCATCGCGTCGCGCAGCGCCTCGCGGACTGTCGTCCTGACCATCGGCGTGCCCGCGGGGATCGCCGGATCGGCGACCTCGGCCTTGCCCGCCCGCTCGACGTCGGCGACGATGTCGCGCGCGGCGGTCTCCATCTTGTGCGGGGTCGCGCTCTCCGGGATCGGCGGATCGCCGCCGTCGGCCGGCTCCTCGACCGGCCTGGCATCGGCGGCGGCCGCCTCGTCGCTCTGCCCGCCCGCATCCTCGTCCTCGCCCTCGATCAGCGCGATCACCGTGCCGACCTTGAC
>CAXTPE010000131.1:0-7483 GCA_964245925.1 uncultured Sphingomonadaceae bacterium | reverse complement strand
TCTCGGGCGGCGAGAAGAAGCGCAACGAGATGGTGCAGATGGGGATCGTCGACCCCCGGCTCGCCATCCTCGACGAGACCGACAGCGGCCTCGACATCGATGCGCTGCGCACCGTCGGCGATGGCATCAACCGGATCATGCGGAAAGCCGACAGGGCGGTGCTGCTCATCACCCATTATCAGCGCCTGCTCGATTATGTCCGCCCCGATTTCGTCCATGTCCTGGCGGCGGGGCGGATCGTCCGCTCGGGCGGTCCGGAGCTGGCGCACGAGCTCGAGCGCGAAGGCTATGCCGGCATGGTGGAGGAGCAGGCGGCGTGACGACGCTCGCCCTCCCTTCTTCGCGCGACGAGGCGTGGCGCTGGTCGGACTTGTCCGCGCTGCCCGCGCTCGCCGCGGCGCGGCCGAGCGGGCTGACCGACGATGCCGATGCATATTGGATCGGTGACGGCCCGCGCCTGGTGTTCGTCGATGGCGTCTATGACGCGGCGCGCAGCGATCCCGGCCCGGTCGCGATCGGTCGCGCCGATGCGCGCGCCTCGGCGCATCCGCTCGGCGGCCTCGCCGGCAGCGGCGGCTGGAGCCTCCGGCTGGGGCGCGACCATGTTCCCGCCGGCACGATCGAGATCGTCCATCTCGGCTCGGGCGGCGCCAGCAATATCGCCGGCGAGATCATGCTTGGCGACGACGCGCAGGCGAGCATCGTCGAGACCTTCGCCGGCGAGGGCTGGGCGAACCGCGCGACCGGCATCGGCCTCGCCCGATCGGCGCGGCTGATGCTGGCGCGGCGCATCCTCGGCGGCGGCTTCGCGAGCATGGCCGACACCGCGGATATCGGCCAGGGCGCCAGCCTCGTCGCCACCACGCTCGCCGCCGGCCATGGCGACACCCGCATCGACGCCCATCTGCGCATCACCGGCACCGAGGCCTATGCCGAGGCCGGCGGCGCGCTGCTCGCGCGCGCGGCGCAGCGCCATGATGTCGCGCTCGTGCTGCGCCATGCCGCACCCTCGGGGCAGAGCCGCCAGACCTGGCGATCGGTCGCCGACGAGCAGGGCACATGCTCGGTCGCGGCGCGCGTCGAGGTCGCGCGCGGTGCGCAGCGGACCGACGCGGAGCAGTCGCTGCGCGGGCTGTTGCTGGCGCGCACCGCGACGATCAACGCCAAGCCCGAGCTCGAGATCTTCGCCGACGACGTCAAATGCGCGCACGGCGCCACCGTCGGCGAGCTCGACCGCCAGGCGCTGTTCTATCTCGCCTCGCGTGGGCTCCCGCCCGCGCCGGCCCGCGCGCTGCTCACCCGCGCCTTCGTCGCCGACGCGCTCGCCCGCATTGGCGACGAGGCGGTGCGGGACGCGTTCGTGGCGGACGCCGACGCATGGCTCGCACGCTGATGGCGACGCTCGCGCAGACCCGCCCGCTCGACGTGGTGGCGGACTTCCCGGCGATCCCCGTCGGCTGGGCCTATCTCGACAGCGCCGCGACCGCGCAGAAGCCGCGCCCGGTGATCGATGCGATCACCCGCGGCTATGCCGAGAGCTATGCCACCGTGCATCGCGGCGTCTACCAGCGCTCGGCGGACATGACGCTCGCCTATGAGGCGGCGCGCGGCGCGGTCGCGCGCTTCCTCAACGCCGGCTCGCCAGACGAGATCGTCTTCGTGCGCGGCGCCACCGAGGCGATCAACCTCGTGGCAGCGAGCTGGGGAGCGACGCATCTCCAGGCCGGCGACCGCATCCTGCTCTCGACGCTGGAGCACCACAGCAACATCGTCCCCTGGCAGCTGCTGCGTGATCGCATCGGCATCGCGATCGACGTCGCGCCGTTGACGGCCGATGGCCGGATCGATCTCGATGCCGTCGAGGCGATGCTGACGCCGCGGCACAGGCTGGTCGCGCTGGCGCATGTCTCCAACGTGCTCGGCTCGGTGCTCGATGGGCGCCGCGTGGCCGATGCCGCGCATGCGGTCGGCGCGAAGCTGCTGCTAGACGGCTGCCAGGCGGTGCCGCGCCTGCCGGTCGACATGGCCGCGCTCGATTGCGACTTCTACGTCTTCTCCGGCCACAAGCTCTACGGTCCGACCGGGATCGGCGCGCTCTGGGCCCGCGCCGACATCCTCGAGTCGATGCCGCCATGGCAGGGCGGCGGCGCGATGATCGACCGGGTGACGTTCGAGCGCACCAGCTATGCCCCGCCGCCGGCGCGCTTCGAGGCGGGCACGCCGCATATCGTCGGCGCGCTCGGGCTGCATGCCGCGATCGACTATGTCGACGGCATCGGCCGCGCCGCGATCCACGCGCACGAGACGGCGCTGGTTCGCGCGGCACGCGACGCGCTCGCGTCGATCAACTCGGTCCGCCTGTTCGGGCCGGAGGACGCGGCCGGGATCGTCAGCTTCGCGGTGGAGGGCGTGCATCCGCACGATGTCGCCACCATATTGGACGAGGGGCGGGTCGCGATCCGCGCCGGCCATCATTGCGCGCAGCCGCTGATGACGGCGCTGGGCGTGCCGGCGACGGCGCGGGCGAGCTTCGGGGTCTACAACGGCCCCGCCGACGTCGCGGCGCTGGCCAAGGGCATCGAGCGGGTAACGCGGATTTTCGGATGAATGGAATCTTCGGATGAGCGACGAGCAGGCCGGACGCATCGCGATCGAGGAGGTGGCGGCGGCACCCGCGCCACCGCGCGCCCGCGTCGGCGATGTCGAGGACGGCGCGCGCGAAGGCTTCGAGCGCAAGCGCGATTATCTCGAGGGCTTCCTCGCGCAGGCGCCCGCCGGCGACGATGCCGGCGCGCCAGGCGGCGAGACCTACGAGGCGGTGATCGCGGCATTGAAGGACATCTTCGATCCCGAGATCCCGGTGAACATCTATGACCTGGGACTGGTCTATGGCGTCGACATCGCCGGCGGTCACGCGGTCGTGACGATGACGCTGACGACGCCCAACTGCCCCGTCGCCGAATCGATGCCGGCCGAGGTCGAGCTGCGGGTCGGCGCCGTGCCGGGGGTCGGATCGGCCGAGGTCAGTCTCGTCTGGGATCCGCCGTGGGATCCGCAGAAGATGTCGGACGATGCGAAACTCGAGTTAGGAATGCTGTGATGGCCACCAGGGTTCGCGAACGCCCCGCCGCGCTGACGCTCACGCCCTCGGCGGAGGCGCGCATCGCCGCGCTGATGGCGGACGCGCCGGCGCAGGCGATCGGCGTCAAGCTCTCGACGCCGCGGCGCGGCTGCTCGGGACTGGCCTATTCGGTCGATTATGTCACCGCCGCCGACCCGCTCGACGAGCGCATCGCGACCCCGGGCGGCGACTTCTACGTCGACGCGGCCTCGGTGCTCTATCTGATCGGCAGCCGGATGGACTGGGTGGAGGATGATTTCACCGCCGGCTTCGTGTTCGCCAATCCCAATGCAAAGGGCAGCTGCGGCTGCGGCGAGAGCTTCACGGTCTGACCGTCCAGGCCGTCACCTCCGGCGTGGGCCGGGGTGTGGCGAGGCGGCGGCGGCGCGCGGCGCCTTTCGAGACGAGATGCCAGCTTCCGCTGGCATGACGTAGCGGCTAGCAGGCGCCATGCTCGCGGCGCTCGCCCATATCGACAGCTGGATCTTCGATCTCGACAACACGCTCTATCCGGCGGCGTCGAACCTGTTCGCCCAGGTCGACAGGCGCATGACCGCCTATATCGTCCGCCTGCTCGACGTCGACGAGCTGGCGGCGCGGCGCATCCAGAAGCAGTATTTCCACGCCCATGGCACCACGCTCGCCGGGCTGATGCGCCATCATGCCGTCGAGCCCGGCGACTTCTACGATTATGTCCACGACGTCGATCTCGCGCTGATCCGCGAGGACAAGCGGATGATCGGGGCGATCGCGCGGCTGCCGGGCCGCCGCATCGTCTTCACCAACGGCAACGCGCCCTATGCGCATCGCGTGCTCGCCCGGCTGGGGCTGACGGAAAGCTTCGAGGCGGTGCACGACATCATCGCCTGCAACTATGTGCCCAAGCCCGATCCCGCCGCCTATCGATCGATGTGCGACGCGCTCGGCGTGACGCCCGCAGCCGCGCTGTTCGTCGACGACATGGCGCGCAACCTGGCGCCCGCCAAGGCGCTCGGCATGGCGACGGCGTGGGTCGACAATGGTTCGGAGCAGGGGCCGGACGCGCGGGTGCTGGCCAGCATCGATCATGTGGTCACCGATCTTCCGGCGTGGCTGGAGGAGATATTGGAGGAGGACGGATGAGCGATCTCGCGGGCATCATCGCGGCGGCGTGGGACGAGCGCGAGACGCTGGGGCACGCCACCACCGGCCCGGTGCGCGAGGCGGTGGCGGCGGCGCTGGCGCTGCTCGACGCCGGCGCGGCGCGCGTCGCCGAGCCGGACGGGCAGGGCGGCTGGCGCGTCAACCAGTGGCTCAAGCAGGCGGTGCTGCTCTCGTTCCGGCTCAACGACAACATGCTGGTCGACGGCGGCGCGGCGGGCGCGCCGGCGTTCGACAAGGTGCCCTCCAAGTTCGCGGGCTGGGACGAGGCCGCCTTTCGCGCCGCCGGCTTCCGCGCGGTGCCGGGCGCGATCGTGCGGGCGGGCGCGCATGTCGGGCGCGGCGCGATCCTCATGCCGAGCTTCGTCAACATCGGCGCGCATGTTGGCGAGGGCGCGATGATCGACACCTGGGCGACGGTCGGCTCCTGCGCGCAGATCGGGCGCAACGTCCATCTCTCCGGCGGCGCCGGCATCGGCGGCGTGCTCGAGCCGCTCCAGGCCAGCCCGGTGGTGATCGAGGACGGCTGCTTCATCGGCGCGCGCTCGGAGGTCGCCGAGGGGGTTATCGTGCGCGAGGGCGCGGTGCTCTCGATGGGGGTCTATCTCGGCGCGTCCACCAGGATCGTCGATCGCGCGACCGGCGCCATCACGCGCGGCGAGGTGCCGCCCTATGCGGTGGTGGTGCCGGGCGCGCTGCCCGATCCCGCGGGCGGCCCCAGCCTCTACTGCGCGGTGATCGTCAAGACGGTCGACGCGCGGACCCGCGCCAAGACCGGCATCAACGAGCTGCTGCGGGACTGAGGCGCACCCACGCGCCGATGCCGCTCGTGCCAACGAACGGAGCCGGGGAGGAGCTCGGCTATCCCGCCTCCACCCGCGCCCAGATCGGCAGGTGATCGGACGCGCGCGCCGCCTTCTCGCTGTGGTGGACGCCGCTCGCCACCAGCGCGAGGCCGGGCGTGAGGATGATGCGGTCGAGCGCCGCCATCGGGCGGCGGCTGTGGAAGCTGCGCCCGGTCGGGGCGATGCGGTGACCATCGGCGAACTCGCGCAGGCAGCCGCCGTGCACGGACCATTCGTTGAGATCGCCCATCAGGATCGTCGGCATGGGGCGCGGCCGCTCGCGCAACTGGGCGAGCACGCAGCGCACCTGCCGCCGGCGCAGCAGCCCCGAGAGATCGAGGTGCATGCCGACGACGCGCAGCTCCACGCCGCCGATCCGCAGCTCCGCGAGCACCGCGCCGCGCGGTTCCAGCGTCGGCAGGTCGAGCGTGCAGCGGTCGATCACGTCTGTGGACTTGCGCACGAGGATGGCGTTGCCGTGCCAGCCGATCCCGCCGGGCCGGACCTCGAACGGAACCGGCTTCCAGGGCGAGTGCGAATCGAGCAGGTCGAGCGGCAGCGCGCTGAGCTTCGCGCCGAAGCGCCGGTCCGCCTCCTGGAGCGCGACCACGTCGGGATCGAGCTCGCGCAGCACCTCGAGGACGCGTTCGGGCCGGCGCCGCCGATCGGTGCCCAGCCCCTTGCGGATATTATAGCTCGCGACCGTAATCATGAGCGCGCGAACGCCCTCAACCGCCGAGCGCTCCGTCGATGAGCTTCTTCGCGCGCTTGCCCGACCAGTCCATCGCGCCGATCACGCGCCACTGCTCCCGCCCGGCGGCATCGTAGAACAGGGTGGTCGGCAGGGTGTCGCTGTCGAGCGCCGCCATCAGCGCGTTGCGGCTGTCGATATAGGGTTTCAGCGCGGCGAGCCGGCGCTTGGCGAGGAACGGCGTGACCGCCCTGGCGCCCGTCATGTCCTGGCTCACCGCGAGCAGGCGGAAGCGCGTGTCGGCGCGCGCCAGCGCGTCGAGCGTCGGCAGCTCCTTGACGCAGGGGCCGCACCAGGTCGCCCAGAGGTTCACCATCAGCGGCGTGCCCTTGAGCGACGCGAGCGTGACCGGCCTGCCGTCCGGGCCGGCGAAGGCGGCGGCCGGCGCCGGCGTGCCGCGATGCGAGATGTCGACCTGGCCGATCGGCTCGTCGGCGGCGGCTTCCGACGTGGTGTCGGTGGAGACGGCGTCGGTCACCTTGACCGGGATCTGGCTCGGCTTGCGGTGGCAGCCGGCGAGGACGACCAGCGCGAGCAGCGCGGCCGCCTTGCGGGCGTGGCGCTTTGCGCCTATCGCGCCGCGCGACCGGCGTGGGGCCATCGGGAGCAGGACGATCAGCGGCCGCAACGCAGACTCCAACCAGATGTGGGGCGGCCGCTTCGCCGAAGGGCCCGCCGCGGTGATGCGCGAGATCAACGTCTCGCTGCCGTTCGATAGCCGATTGTGGCGGCAGGACATAGCCGGCTCGCAGGCCCATGTCGCGATGCTGGGGAAACAGGGCATCATCGCGGCCGCGGACGCCGATGCCATCGCCGCGGGACTCGCCCGGATCGCGGAGGAATATGCCGCCGGCGCGCTTCCCCGCGACCCCGCGCTGGAAGACATCCACATGGCGACCGAGGCGCGGCTCGGCGAGCTGATCGGCCCCGCCGCCGGCCGGCTGCACACCGCGCGCTCGCGCAACGATCAGGTCGCGACCGATTTCAGGCTGTGGGTGCGCGACGCGATCGACGAGGTCGACGATGGGCTGAAGGCGTTCCAGCGGGCGCTCGTCGCGCGGGCGGAGGAGCATGCCGCCACCGTGATGCCGGGCTTCACCCATCTCCAGATCGCCCAGCCGGTGACGCTCGGCCATCATCTGATGGCATATCACGAGATGGCGCGGCGCGATCGCGATCGTTTCGCCGCCAGCAGGACGAGGCTCGACGAGTGCCCGCTGGGATCGGCCGCGCTCGCCGGGACGGGCTTCCCGATCGACCGCGACATGACCGCCCGCGCGCTCGGCTTCGCGCGGCCGACCGCCAACTCGCTCGACGCGGTCTCGGATCGCGACTTCGCGCTCGACTATCTGATGGCCGCCGCCCAGGTCGCGCTGCACCTCTCGCGGCTGGCCGAGGAGATCATCCTCTGGGCCTCGCAGCCGTTCGGTTTCGTCAAGCTGCCGGACGCCTATTCGACCGGCTCGTCGATCATGCCGCAGAAGCGCAATCCCGACGCCGCCGAGCTGGTGCGCGGCCACGCCGGGCGGATCGCGGGGTGCCTCGTCGCGCTGATGACGACGATGAAGGGGCTGCCGCTCGCCTATTCCAAGGACATGCAGGACGACAAGCCGCCGGTGTTCGAGG
>CAXTPE010000130.1:0-7575 GCA_964245925.1 uncultured Sphingomonadaceae bacterium | reverse complement strand
AACACGTGACCCTCGCATTACGAATGCGATGCTCTACCAGCTGAGCTAAGGCGGCCGGGCGAGGTTTCCCTAGCGGCTCGCGTTCGCGCGCGCCAGCCCCCAAGCGCCATCGGTGGCCGCCCGCCCGCCTTTACCAAGCCTCAACCATAGGGTGCGATCTTGGCGGCCGGACGCGCGGATCGTGTCGGAGGGATGGGACGCATGGACGGCGCGCGGTCGATCGACGAGGGCAGCGAGGAGGCCGCGGGCTTCCCCCGCGAAGACGAGCCGCTGATGGAGCGGCCGCCATCGATCGGCAGCGACGAGCGGCGCATGCATGTCCGCGCCTATAATCACTGGGTATCGCTGCTCGCCGGCCGCGCCTATCCGTCGGTCGCCGATCTCGATCCCGAGCATGACGCCGATTTCGGCGAGCACGCCGTGCTGCTCGACTTCAGCCGCGACGCCGACAATCCCGGGATCGCCTTCCTCGGCGACCGGCTGCGCGGCGAGTGCGCGCCCGATCGGCAGCCCGCGACCATCGCCGAGGTGCCGCCGCGCTCGCTGCTGGCGCGGCTGACCGAGCAATATCCCCAGATCATCGTCAATCGCGCGCCGATCGGCTTCGAGGCCGAGTTCGTGGGCCAGCGCGGCAACGAGATGCTCTATCGCGGCATCCTCATGCCCTTCTCCTCCGACGACCGGACGATCGACTTCATCTATGGCGTGGTGAACTGGAAGGAGCTCGCCGATGCCGGGCTCGCCTCGGGCCTCGCCGCAGAGATCGCGCGCGCCGCGCCGTCGCCTCACCAGCCCGCGAGCCCGGTGTGGGCGGATGGCCCGAGCAGCGCGCCGCTGGCCGAGCCGCCGGGCGACGCCCGCCTGTTGGCGCGCGTCCGCGCCGCCACCGCGCCCTTCCAGCCGCGTGCGCGACGCACCGCGCTGGCCGATCATCTCGATGCCGCGCGCGCGCTCGCCGGCACCGCGCTCGCGCTGGAGGCGAGCAGCCGCGCCGCGCTCCATCGCGCGGTGAGCCTCGCCTATGATCTGGCGCTCGCCGCCGAAACGAACCCCGACCATTATCTCCACCTGCTGGCCGACGCGCATCTGCGGCCGAGCCCGCGCTCGCCGATGATGACGGTCGCGCGCATCGTGTTCGGCGCCGATCATCCCCGGCCGCAGCTCGCCGCGATCTGCGCGGCGCTAGCCCATGCCCGCGAATCCGGCGTGCCGGCCGGCGCGCTTGGCGCGCTGCTCGAGGCCACGCCCGGCGGCATCGGCGGCATCGCGCGCAGGCGCCCCAAGGCAGCCGCCTGACCCCTCCCGCAGGGGGTTGAGCCGCCCCGCGTCCGGGCGCATAGCCTCTCGCGAGAGCGACCGCGGCGGGGGCGCCGCAGCGTCGCCCGGACAACGGGGAGACGCAGCAGATGACCGCCACCGACATCGCAGCGGATGTGGCAGCGGATCCGGGCACCGATCTCGTCGAGCGGTTCGCGACGCTGCTGACCCGTGGCGCGCTTCCCGGCGAACTCGAGAATTTCCCCGTCGCGCAACGACATGACGCTGCCGCGTTCGTGGCCTCGGCCGCCGCGCGGCGCGCGCCCGGCGCGCCCGCGATCCACCTCGACAGCGACATCGAGGGTCGCGGGCGGCGGCTGATGCGGCTGGGGATCGTCAACGACGACATGCCGTTCCTGGTCGACTCGATCGCCGGTGCGATCGCGGCGCGGTCGCTCGGCGTCCACCGCATCCTCCACCCGATCGTCGCGGCGCGGCGCGACGGCGATGGCCGCCTCGTCGAGTTGGTGAGCGGCGATGCCACTGGCGAGCGCCGCGAGTCGGTGATCTACATGGAGATCGATCGCGCCGATGCGGACGAGCGCGCGGCGATCCACGGCGAGGTCGCGGCGATCCTCGCCGATGTGCGCGCCGCCGTCGCGGACTGGCCGCGCATGCAGGTGGCGATGCGCGAGGAGGCCGAGCGCTTGCCCGATGGCGAGGGCGCGGCACTCGTCCGCTGGTTCCTCGATGGCCATTTCACCCTGCTCGGCCACCAGACCGAGGACGGCGCCGGGGTGCCCCGCGATCGGCTCGGCATCCTGCGCGTCGATGGCGCGGCGTTGTGGAGCGATGCCGCGCGCGCCGCTGCGATCGCCCATTTCGCGGCCGGCGGCGAGGCGCCGCTGCTGCTCAAGGCCGATCGCTTCGCCACCGTCCACCGCCGGGTGCCGCTCGATCTCGTCGTGCTGCCGGTGCGCGACGGCGGCACGGTGGCCGGGCTCTCGGTGCATTGCGGGCTGTGGACCTCGGCCGCGCTCGCCGCCCGGCCGGATCGCGTGCCGGTGTTGCGCCGGCGGCTGGCGGGACTGGAGGAGAAATATGGCTTCGCGCCATCGAGCCACGCCGGCAAGGCGCTGCGCCACACGCTCTCGGCGCTGCCGCACGACATATTGATCGCGGTCGCGCCGGCCACGCTGGAGACGATCGCGCTCACCGCCATGGGGCTCGGCGACCGGCCGCGCTCCAAGCTGCTGCTCGCGCGCGGGCCGCTCGGCGCCAAGCTGTTCGCGTTCGTCTGGCTGCCGCGCGAGGAATTCTCGACCTCGCAGCGGGTGCGGATCAGCGCGATGCTGGAGACGGCGGCGCAAGGCGAGGTCTCGTCCTGGTCGCTCGATCTCGGCGATGGCGATCTCGCCTTCCTGCGGCTGACGCTCGACATCGCGCCCGATGCGCCGATGCCGGACGCCGCCGCGCTCGATGCGCGCATCGAGGAGATGATGCGCGGCTGGGCGCCGGCGATGGAGGCGGCGATCGCGCAATGCTCCGCGCAGGCCGACGCGCAGAAGCTGGTGGCCACCTATGCCGCCGCCTTCCCGCCCGGCTATCGCGCGCGCTACAGCGCGGACGCCGCCGCCGAGGACGTGCTGCGGCTGGCGGCGCTGGCCCGCCCCGAGGCGCGCTCGGCCCGGCTCTATCGCGTCGAGGGCGAGGCTGGGCAGCGGCTGCACCTCAAGATCTACCGCACCGGCGGGATCGTGCCGCTCTCGGACGTGGTGCCGGTGCTGGAGAATTTCGGCTTCCGCGTGCTGGAGGAGGTGCCGACCGTGCTCGACGGCGGCGCGCTCGGCCATATCCACGAGTTTGTCCTCGAGATCGCCGACGCCACCGGGCTGTTCGAGCGTGTCGCGGTCACGGAAGCGGCGATCTGCGCGGTGCTGGAAGGCGATGCGGAGAACGACGCGTTCAACCAGTTGCTCGTCATCATCGGGCTCAGCCCCCGCGCGGTCGTGTTGTTCCGCGCCTGGTTCCGCTATCTGCGCCAGACCGGGCTCTCCTACGGCCTCGCCACCGTCGTCGAGGCGCTACGCGAGGCACCGGGCGTCGCGAGGAACATCATCGACCTGTTCGACGCGCGCCACGATCCCGCGAACCGCGGCGCCGTCGACGCCGGCATCGAGGCGGCGATCGACGCCGGCCTGGCCGAGGTTGCCGCGATCGACGACGACCGCATCCTGCGCCGTCTGCGCGCCGTCGTCGACGCGACGCTGCGCACCAATGCCTTCGCGTCCGCCGCGCGGGAGGCGCTGGCGTTCAAGCTCGACAGCAGCCTCGTCCCCGGCCTGCCGGCGCCGGTGCCGTGGCGCGAGATCTGGGTCTATTCGCCGCGCGTCGAGGGCATCCACCTGCGCGCCGGCCCGGTCGCGCGCGGCGGCCTGCGCTGGTCCGACCGGCGCGACGATTTCCGCACCGAGATCCTCGGGCTGATGAAGGCGCAGGTGGTCAAGAACGCGGTCATCGTGCCGACCGGCGCCAAGGGCGGCTTCTACCCCAAGCAGCTCCCCTCGCCCGCCGTCGATCGCAAGGCCTGGCTGGCGGAAGGCACCGAGAGCTATCGCATCTTCATCCGCTCGCTGCTCTCCGTCACCGACAATCTCGTGGCGGGCGCGGTCGTCCATCCCGACGGGGTCGCGATCCGCGACGGCGACGACCCCTATTTCGTGGTCGCCGCCGACAAGGGCACCGCGACCTTCTCCGACATCGCCAACGCCATCGCGCTGGAGCGCGGCTTCTGGCTCGGCGACGCCTTCGCGAGCGGCGGCTCCAACGGCTACGACCACAAGGCGATGGGGATCACCGCCAGGGGCGCGTGGGTCTCGGTCACCCGCCACTTCGCCGAGGCGGGCATCGATGTGCAGGCCGATCCGGTCATCACGGCGGGCTGCGGCGACATGTCGGGCGACGTGTTCGGCAACGGCATGCTCCTGTCGAAGTCGCTGAAGATCGTCGCGGCCTATGACCACCGCCACATCTTCCTCGATCCCGATCCCGATCCGGCGAAGAGCTGGGACGAGCGTGCGCGCCTGTTCGCGCTGCCGACCTCGTCCTGGGCGGATTATGACGCCACGCTGATCTCGGCCGGCGGCGGCGTCTATCCGCGTTCGCAGAAGGCGATCCCGATCTCTCCGCAAGTCCAGGCCCGGCTCGGCATCGCCGCCGACACGCTCGATCCCTCCGGCCTCATCAACGCGATCCTGCGCGCCAGGATCGACCTGCTCTGGTTCGGCGGCATCGGCACCTACATCAAGGGGCCGCTGGAGAGCCACGCCGAGGTCGGCGATCCCGCCAACGACGCGCACCGCGTCAATGGCGACCAGGTCGGCGCGAAGGTGATCGGCGAGGGCGCCAATCTCTCGACGACCCAGGCCGGCCGCATCGCCTTCGCGCTCGCCGGCGGCCGCGTCAACACCGACTTCGTCGACAATTCGGCCGGCGTCGACTGCTCGGACAATGAGGTCAACATCAAGATCCCGCTCAACGGCGAGATGATCCTGGGCACGCTCGCCAAGCCGGATCGCGACGCGCTGCTGGTCACGATGACCGACGATGTCGCGCAGCTCGTGCTGGAGGACAACCGCCTCCAGACGCTCGCGCTCTCGATCGCCGAGGCCGGGGGTGCCGCGGCGCTGCCGGCGCAGGTGCGCGGGCTGGAGATGCTGGAGACGGCGGGGCGGCTCGACCGCGCGGTCGAGGGCCTCGCCGGCAACGAGGAACTGCTGCGCCGCGCCCACGACGGCAAGGGGCTCACCCGCCCCGAGCTCGCGGTGCTGCTCAGCCACGCCAAGCTCGCGCTTCAGGCGGCGATCGAGGCGGACACGCTCACCGACGATCGCAGCCTCGATGGCACCCTGCTCCACCCCGCCTTCCCGCCGGCGATGCTCGAGAAGCATCGCGCCTCGGTCGACGATCATGCGCTGCGCCGCGAGATCATCGCCACCAAGCTCGCCAACCGCGTCGTCAACCGCATGGGGCCGCTCGCCGCGCTGGAGCTGGCCGAGGAGGAGGGCGTCGGCCTGGCGCAGGTCGCCGGCGGCTATGTCGCGGTCGGCCGCCTGCTGGGGATCGCCGATCTCTGGCAGGCGATCGAACAGGCGCCGGTGAGCGAGCCAGGCCGCATCGAGCTGCTGCGCTGGGCGGCGTCGGGCGTGCGGCTCCATATCGCCGATCTGCTGCGGGTCGCGCCTCCGGGTGCCAGGCCCGGCGATCTCGTCGCCGAGCTCGGTGACGGCGTCGCGCGGCTCGACGCGGCGACCGCGGGCCTGCTCAAGGCGGAAGCCCGCTCGCAATCCGCGCTGCTCGCCACCCGGCTGTCGCGCACCGGCGCCGCGCCGGCGCTGATCGCGCGCATCGTCCGCCTGTTCGAGCTGGACGGCGCGATCGGCACCGCCGCGCTCAGCCGCCGCATCGGCGTGGAGGAGGTCGCCGCGACCGCCGCCTACACCCGCATCGGCGAGGCGCTCGGGCTCGACTGGGCGAAGGCGGCGGCGACGCGCTCCGAGACCGGCGATCCGTGGGAGCGGCTGCTCGTCGCGGGTCTGGCGCGCGATTTCGAGCAGCTCCGGCTCGATTTCCTGGGCAGGCTCGGCGCGCCCGATCCGCTCGCCGCCGTGGAGGCGTGGCTCGCCGCGCATGTCGATCGGGTGGCTCGGTTCACCGCCCTCGTCGCCCGCGCGCGGACCAGCCCGAGCCCAAGCGCCGCGATGCTCGCCCAGGTCGCAGCACAGGCGCGCATGCTGCTCGCGCGCTGACGATCGGTCTGGAACCCCGACCGTATCGCAAGCGCTTTGGTGGCAGGCGGTTGGCCGAGGGAGACCATGACGATGCCGGTCGACGTTGAAGCCTTCATCGATGCGCTGCACGTTCTGGAATCGGATGGCGATCCGGCACCGATCGCCGCGCTGTTCGCGCCCGGCGCGGAGATCTCCAATCCGCTCGGCGACGTGCCCGAGCAGGGCGAAGCCGGCGCGCTCGCCTTCTGGACCAGCTATCGCGGCGCCTTCGAGAGCATCGAGAGTCAGTTTCGCACCGTGCTCGCCGACGACGAGTGCGCGATGCTGGAGTGGCGCAGCAAGATCGTCCGCGACGGCGAGCCCGGCGGCTATGGCGGGGTGAGCGTCATCGAGTTCGGCGACGGCGGCATAACCGCCTTCCGCGCCTATTTCGATCCCGCCAAGATCGCGATCGCGACCGAATAGGACGCAGCTCCGGCGCAAGCCGGGGCCGCTCGCCGTAGCTCACGCCACCAGCGATAGTAGTGGTCGCCGATGGCGGCTAGACTCCCTCCAGCAGCCGCTCCCGCGCGATCTTCTCGCGCCAGACCAGCGGTCCGGTGGTGTGGACGCTCGTGCCGGTCGCGTCGACCGCCACCGTCACCGGCATGTCCTTGACCTCGAACTCGTAGATCGCCTCCATGCCGAGGTCCGCGAAGCCGACCACCTTCGCGGCCTTGATCGCGCGCGCCACCAGATAGGCGGCGCCGCCCACCGCCATCAGATAGGCGCTCCTCGCCTCCTTGATCGCCGCGATCGCCGCCGGCCCGCGCTCGGCCTTGCCGACCATCGCGAGCAGCCCCTGGTCGAGCATCATCTTCGTGAACTTGTCCATGCGGGTGGCGGTGGTCGGGCCGGCGGGCCCCACCACCTCGTCGCGGATAGGATCGACCGGGCCGACATAGTAGATCACCCGCCCCCGGAAGCTCACCGGCAGCGGCTCGCCCTTCGCCAGCATGTCCTGGATGCGCTTGTGCGCGGCGTCGCGTCCGGTGAGCATGCGGCCGTTGAGCAGCAGCCGGTCGCCGGGCGCCCAGGTCGCCACCACCTCGGGCGTCAGCGTGTCGAGATCGACCCGGATCGACTCCTTCGACGGCGTCCACTCGACGTCCGGCCATTCCGAGAGCGACGGCGGCTCGAGATAGGCCGGCCCCGATCCGTCGAGGTGGAAGTGCGCGTGGCGGGTAGCGGCGCAGTTCGGGATCATCGCCACGGGCAGGCTCGCGGCATGGGTCGGATAGTCCATGATCTTGACGTCGAGGATGGTGGCGAGCCCGCCCAGGCCCTGCGCGCCGATGCCGAGCGCATTGACCTTGTCGAAGATCTCCACCCGCAGCTGCTCGATCGGCGTCACGGCCCCGCGTGCTTTCAGCTGCGCCATGTCGATGTCGCCCATCAGCGATTCCTTGGCGAGCGTCATCGCCTTTTCCGCGGTGCCGCCGATGCCGATGCCGAGCATGCCGGGCGGGCACCAGCCGGCGCCCATCTG
>CAXTPE010000129.1:0-7683 GCA_964245925.1 uncultured Sphingomonadaceae bacterium | reverse complement strand
GTTGAGCGGCGCATAATCGTCGCTGTCGAGCAGATCCTCGATGAAGCCGACGAACGCATGCGCCGGCAGCGCCGCGATGTTCGCCGGCGCGCCGTGGCGATCGAGATATTTCTCGCTCGCGTACAGCCCCATGTCGAACTCGGCGAGCTTGTTGATGAACATCCGGCCCTGCCGCGGCCGGACCGTGGAGACGACCAGATCGGCGTCGCGCCGCGAGAGGCTGACGTGGCGCGATTCGGGGATGAGCTCGATGGTGATCTCGGGATGCTCCGCCTGGAAGCGATCGAGCACGGGCGCGACGAGGAAGCAGCCGAACGCCTCCGGCACCGCGATCCGCACGACGCCCGACAGCAGCGCCTGACGGCCCGCGACGCGCGTCATCAGCATCTGCGCCTCATGCTCGATGCGCTCGGCATAGACGAGCAGCTCGGCGCCCTCGTTGGTGAGCGTCACTCCCTGCGGCGAGCGATCGAACAGCCGCGTGCCGATCGTCTCCTCGAACGCGCTCATCCTGCGCGCGACGGTGCTGTGGTTCAGCTTCAGCCGGTCGGCGGCGGCGCTCATCCGGCCGGTGCGCGCGATCTCGATGAAGACGCGCAGATAATCCCAGTCGAGGTCGCTCACGGCTTCTTCTCGAACAGCGCGCGGACCCGCGCGACGTCGACCTTCAGCGAGCGGTTCAGCGGCAGCTCCTGGACGATGCGGAACTGGGTGGGCACATGGGTCGCGTAGACATGGTCGCGGACATGCTGCTCCAGCGCGGCGACGTCGGGCGGATCGGCCGGATCCCGGGGCTGGACGGCGGCGACCGGCACCTCGCCCAGCCGTCGGTGCGAGAGGCCGACCACGGCGGCGGCGGCGACCTGCGGATGGCGGGTGATGGCGTGCTCGATCACCTCGGGCAGGATCGTGAAGCCGCCGCGCGAGATCGCGCCATCGGCGCGGCCGCGATGGTAGAGGAAGCCGTCCGCGTCGATCATCGCGAGATCGGAGGTGCGCAGCCAGCCGTCGCTCGCCGGCACCATCACCTCCAATATGCCGTCGCTGCCGGCCGGCAGCCCGGCGCCCGAGGCCGGATCGACGACGCGCAGCGCCGCGCCCGCCCAGGGGCGGCCGGCGCTGCCGAGCTTGCGGTCGCCCCAGTGCTGCCGGAGCTGGTCGGTCATCGCCGCGACCGGCCCGCCGAACTCGGTCGCGCCATAGGAGATCAGCAGCGGGATGCCGAACCGCCGCTCGAACGCGGCCTGGCTGTCGACGTTGATCGGCGTGCCGCCGGTGCCGACATGCTCCAGCCCCGCCAGCGCCTCGCGCGGCGTGTCGCGGGCGAGCAGGGTCGCGACCCCCGGCGCGGGCAGCGACGCCCGCAGCGGGCGGTAGCGCGCCACGAAATCCAGCCAGCCGTCGATGTCGAACTTCTCCTGGAGGATCACCGGCCACCCCGCCAGCGCCGGCGGCAGGAAGCTGTAGAGCCCCGAGATGTTGCCCAGCGGCCAGAACATCAGGTTGACCTGCTGCGCGCCGGTGTCGGGCATGCTGCCGGGGAAGACGACGTTCATCGAGAGCAGCCGTCGCAGGATCGTTTCGTGCGAGATCGCGAAATGCCTGGGCGGGCTGATCGTCCCGCTGGTCAGCACCTCGATATAGAGCGCGTCGTCCGGCGCGCCGGCCCGGACGTCGCCGTCGGGAGGGGCGGCGGCGTCCGACGCCTCGCCGATCCGGCCGATGCCCGATGCCTCGTCGAGCGAGATGCCGCAGAGCCGCGCGCGCTCCACCGCCTCGACCACCGGCAGCGAGAAATCCTCGTCGGCCGCGATCAGCGCCGCCAGCCCGCCGGCGATGCCGCCGGCCAGCATCCTGGCCGACTGGAAGGGGTGGATCATCCGCACCGATCGTCCGTCGGCGATCAGCGCGATCAGCGCGGCGGCCACCCCGGGCCGGTTGCGCGCGACCAGGCCGACCGGGCGGTCCCGGCGCGCGCCGCATCCGTCCAGCAGCTCGATGGTTCCGGCGGCGGTGTCGCGCACCCAGCCCCAATCATACCAGCCGTCGGCGTCGCGGATCGCCGGACGGTCCGGATCGCCATCGAGCGCCTTGCGCGCCATCCGCCGGAGAGACTGGCCCGTCATCATCGTCCGCCGGCCTACCGGACGCGGCCCGCCATGTCATCCACGCCGCGCGCGGCGCCGGGCGCCGGCGTCAGATGGTCGCCGGATCGTCGGCGAAGATCGCCTTCACCGCCGGCAGATCGATCTTCAGCGACGGCGTGCGCGGCAGCGCGTCGAGCACGCGATAGCGGGTGGGGATATGGGTGGCGTAGACCTGCTCGCGCAGATGTTCGTCGAGCTCCTGCCGGGACGGCGCCTCGCCGCCGGCGACGAGCTGGATGGCGGCGACCGGCACCTGGCCCAGCCGCTCGTCGCGCAGCCCCACCACGCTGGCGGCGGCGATCGCGGGGTGCGAGACCAGCGCGCGCTCGATCACCTCGGGCAGCAGCTTGAACCCGCCGCGCATGATCGCGCCGTCGCTGCGCCCGCGATGGAAGACGAAGCCGTCCGCGTCGATCATGCCGATGTCGGTGGTCTTGATCCAGTCCGGCCCGATCCGCGGCGCGATCACCTCGAGCAGCCCTTCCTCGCCGGCGGGCAGCTCCGCGCCGGTCTCGGGATCGACCACGCGCAGGACGGCGCCCGCGAACGGCCGGCCGACGGTCCCGAACTTCTTGCTGCCCCACTCGGGCACCAGCTCGATCGTCATCGCCGTCACCGGCCCGCCGAACTCGGTCGCGCCATAGGACAGCAGGATCGGGATGCCATATCTGTCCTCGAACGCGCGGTGGACGGTCGGGTCGAGCGGGGCGGCGCCGGTGCCGATCGACTCGACGCTGGCGAGATCCTCGCGGGGGATGTCGGCGTCGAGGATCATGCGCACGCCCGCCGGCGGCAGCGTGGCCCGCCGCGGCCGGTGCCGCACCACATAGGCATGCCATTCGGCGATGTTGAACCGATCGAGCAGCACCGATGGATGCCCCTTCAGCAGCGGCGGCAGCAGGCTGTAGACGCCGGAGATGTTGCCGAACGGGAAGTAGAGCAGCGCCGGCGGCAGCGCGGAGACGTCCTCGTCGGGATTGGTGTAGGTGACGTTGAAGCCGACGATGTGCTTGGCGATCATCTCGTAGCTGATCGAGACATGCTTGGGCGGGCCGGTGGTGCCGCTCGTGAGGATCTGGAGCTTCGGTTCGGCGGGAGCATCGGGGTCGGGTGCGGCGGTCGAGCGCGCCGCGCCCTCGACCGCGCTCGCGCCGGGGCCGTCGTCGAGCGCGATCCCGGCGATCCCCCGGTCGCGCAGCACCGCGCGCACCTCCTCGCCGAAGTCTTCCGCCGCGCCGATCACCGCCGCGAGCCCGAGCCGCCCCACGTCGCGGGCGATCCCGGTGGGCGACTGATAGGCGTAGATCATCCGGATGGTGCGGCCGCGCGCGATCATGCCGAGCATCGCCGCCGCCGCCGACGGCCGGTTGCGGGGCAGGAAGCCGACCGGATCGCGCGGCCCGAGCCCCGCCGCGTCGAGCAGCCGGTTGGTCTCGTCGGCGGTGTCGCGCAGCTCGCCCCAGCTGTACCATCTGCCGCCGAACGCGAGCGCGTTCAGCGACGGGTCGCGCGCCAGCGCGGACGCGGACTGCTCCTCAAGGGTCATGCCTTCTCCCGCGTCCAGACCGCCGGATGGTAGGGGAGCGGGCCGGACCCGCGCAACCGATCGGTCGGCGGCCCGGCATCATATCGCACCGCCGGAGAGTTGCGGTTCCGGCGCGGCCATCGCCGATCGCGGTGCGGACGCTTTCGCGCCACGCGTCGTCCAGCGGTCGCCCGGTCGCCCTGCGTACCAGTCCATCGAGCGCGTCGCGCCGCATCACCATCGCGTGCGGCGCGGTGCCGAACCGGCCGAACGTCGTCGCCGCGCGCTCCTCGCGTGCGACCACGCCGTGATAGCTGTAGGCGGCGGTGCAGCCGCCCCGCGCCGGCGTCACCATCAGTCGTTCCAGCGCGCGACATCGAGTGGCACGTCGAACACATGCTCGGGCGACGCCGGCACGAACACCGCATCCTCGCAATATCTTCCCGCCGCCGCCGCGCCCGGGGCGCGGCAAGGCGGGCGATCACAGCCGGACGAGCATCTTCCCCAAGTTGCCGCCGGTCAGCACGCCCAGGAGCGCGGCCGGCGTGGCCTCGAGCCCGGCGTGCACCGTCTCGGCGCTGACGAGCTCGCCCGACAGCGTCCAGCCCAGCATCGCGTCGTCGAACTCGGCGCGGCGGTGGTCGTAATCCGGCTCGGCGAAGCCCTGGATGCGCAGCCGCTTCATCACCAGCCGCATCGGCTGCGGCAGCTCCAGCCGGTCGCCCGCGCCATAGCCGCCGACCATCCCGCACAGCGTGACGCGCGCGCCCGTCCGCGCGCTCTCGATCGCGGCGTCGAGATGATCGCCGCCGACATTGTCGAAATAGGCGGTGATGCCGTCGGGCGCGGCGGCCGCGAGCTTCTCGCGCATCGTGCCGGGCGCCAGCCGGTCGATCGTGGCGTGCGCGCCCCATTCGCGCAGCGCGGCGCATTTGTCCGCGCCCGCCGCGGACGCGATCACCGTCATCCCCTTGATCCGCCCGATCTGGACGACCGCCGAGCCGACCGCGCCGGCGGCGGCCGAGACGAACAGCACGTCGCCGGCCACCGCGCCGGCGCCATCGAGCAGGCCGAAATAGGCGGTCCGCCCCGGCATGCCGAGATGGCCGAGATAGCGCTGGATCGGCGCCGGGCTGTCCGGGATGGCCTCGCACGCCGCCTCGGGCACCACCGAGCGGTCGCGCCAGCCGAACTGGTGGACCAGCCTGCGGCCGACCGGCCAGGCGGCGGACCGGCTCTCGACCACCTCGCCGATCGCGCCGCCGGCCATCGCGGCGCCGAGCGGCAGCGCCGGCAGATAGCCGCCGGCGCCATCGAGCATGCCCCGCATATAGGGATCGACCGACAGCCAGAGGTTGGCGACGCGGACCTCCCCCGGCCCCAGCGGCGGATCGGCCACCTCGTCCAGGCTGAAGATCGACGCGTCCAGCCTCGCGCCGGGACGTTCGCGCAGGTGCCATAGTCTCGCCATGCCGGTCAGGCTCCGAATGCGCGGCGCAGCGCGTCCAGCGCGCGCCCGGTGAAGACCTGCGAGACCGCCGCGCCCGGCACGATCGCATCGAAGCCGTGGAACGCGCCCGGCGCCAGATAGAGCTCGGTCGGCACGCCGGCATGGATCAGCCGGTGGGCATAATCGAGGTTCTCGTCGACGAAGATGTCGAGCGCCGCCGTGCCGATGAAGGCCGGCGGCAGCCCGGAGAGATCGCCGGCGCGGGCCGCGGCGGCGTGGTGGTGGACGCCGTCGCCGCCGGGCGCGGCCCCGAGCAGGCTCGCCCAGCCGAAGACATTGTCCCGCGCCGTCCACACGAACTCTCCGGATACCGGGTTGCTCGGCGCGGTCGATCCGGTGCGGTCGTCGATCATCGGATAGATCAGGTTCTGGTGGAGGATGGCCGGGCCGCCCCGGTCGCGCGCCAGCAGCGCGAGCGCGGCGGCCAGCCCGCCGCCGGCGCTCTCGCCGCGCACCGCGATCCGCGCGGGATCGACGCCGAGCGCATGGGCCTGGCCGTGCAGCCAGGCCAGCGCGGCGTAGCAATCCTCCAGCGGCCCCGGGAACGGCGTGTCGGGCGCGAGCCGATATTCGACCGCGACGATCACGCAGCCGAGCGACTCCGCCCAGGCGCGGTTGGCCGCGTCGCCCATCTCGGCGGTGCCGAACACATAGCCGCCGCCGTGGATGCGCAGCAGCGCCGGCGCGCCCGGCGGGAGATCGACCGGGCGATAGACGAGCAGCCGCACGTCGGGCGCGCCGTCCGGCCCGGCGGCGCGGCGCTCGCTCACCTCGACCGCGGCGGTCGCCGCGCCCATCGAGGCCAGGCTCATCTCCGCGTGGCGCGCGCGCAATGCCGGCAGCGCCTCGGCCGACATCGCCATCGAGGGCAGCAGGTCGAGCATCGGCAGCAGCGCGGGATCGACGAGATGACGGGTGGTCATGCCTGCGCGGCGCGCGCCGCGCGATCGGCCTCGATCCTGTCGTGCGACGTCAGCCGCAGCAGCTCGACCAGCTGGCCATCGGGATCGCGCACGGTGGCGGCCGGGCCGATCATGCTGACGATCGATCCGCCCAGCGCCTCGCAGCGCGCCGCGCTCGCGCCGGGATCGTCGACCGCGATCGCGATATGGGTGAGCCCGGTCTGGTTGAAGACGCGGCGGGCGGCATCCGGCGCGCCCGGCGGATCGAACCGCATCAGCTCCAGCGTGAACCCGCCAAGCATCAGGTAGACGGCGTGGATGTCGGCCTTGGGCTCGATCCGCAGCAGCGCGTCGATATGCGCGGACGGCAGCTTCAGCTCGCGATCATGGGCGAAGCCGAGCGCCTCTGTGTAGAAGCGCCGCGAACGCGCGAGATCGGACACGCACAGGCCGACATGGACGAACGCGGCGGCCCGGTCAGCCGCTCCCGCCACCTCGCTCACCGCGGCGCGACCTCGACCAGGATGTCGCCGTTGGGCAGCAGCTCGGCGACGTCGCCGCCACCGATGACGATGGTGGTGAAGCGGCTCTGGATCAGCGCCGGCCCGGTCACCCTGTCGTCCGCGCCCAGCGCCTCGCCGGCATAGATCGGCGCGTCGTCGTGCCAGCCGCTCGCATAGATGCGCCGCCGGCCGATCGGTATCGGCGCGCCGCCGCTCGCCTTGGCATGGTTCTGGCTCGGCTGGTCGACGAGGCCGCTGGCGACGAGGCGGATGCCCCGGATCACCGGCTCCTGCGAGCGCGCCTCGACCAGCCGCGACGATTCGTTGCGGACATGGAACGCCTCGATCGTCGCTGCGACCGCGTCGCTGGTCAGCGCCGCGCCGGGCGCCTTCTCGACCGGCATCGCGGTATCGAAGGTCTGGCCCGGATAGACGAGGTTGAGCAGCCACTCGAACCGGCGGCGCGCGGGCTCGATGCCGGCGCCGTCGAGCTGGCCGGCGGCGTCCGTCTCCAGCTCGGCGGCGAGCGCGCTCAGCCGGCCGAGATCGATCGTGCGCCAGTCGGAGAGGAGCGTGCGCGATTCGTCGAGCAGATGGTCGGCGGTGAGCAGCCCCAGCGCCGACATCGCCGGCGCCGCCTGCGGCACCAGCACGCGGCGCATGCCGAGCTCGCGCGCGTGCGATACCGCGTGCACCGCGCCCATCCCTCCGAAGGCGACGAGATCGAGCCGGCGCGGATCGGCGCCGGCCAGGCTCAGCGCGCGGCGGATGCCGTCGCACATGTGCGCGTCGATGATCTCGACGATCGCGACCGCCGCCGCGTCCACGTCGAGGCCGACCGCGTCACCGACCCGCGCGACCGCGGCGCGCGCGCCGTCGACGTCGAGCGTCAGCCGACCGCCCCAGAAGCCCGCCGGATCGAGCCGGCCGCAGAGCAGATCGGCATCGGTGACGGTCGGCTCGGTGCCGCCGCGCCGGTAGCAGACCGGGCCGGGCTGGCTGCCGGCCGAATCGGGGCCGACGGTGAGCTGGCCGTCCTTGGCGCGCGCGATCGATCCGCCGCCCGCGCCGACCGACACGACGTCGACCATCGGCA
>CAXTPE010000128.1:0-7705 GCA_964245925.1 uncultured Sphingomonadaceae bacterium | reverse complement strand
GCCTGCCCGACCGCGACGACGTCAAGGTCGGCGTCGTCACCTACAAGCTCGCCGCGCACGCCGCCGATCTCGCCAAGGGGCATCCGGCGGCGCGGCTCCGCGACGACGCGCTCAGCCGCGCCCGCTTCGACTTCCGCTGGCGCGACCAGTTCAACCTCTCCCTGGATCCGGACACAGCGGAGCAGTACCACGACCAGACGCTGCCGGCGGAAGGCGCCAAGACGGCGCATTTCTGCTCGATGTGCGGCCCGAAGTTCTGCTCGATGCAGATTTCGCAGGAGGTGCGGGCGTTCGCCGCCAAGCAGAACGCGGGCGCGGAGACGTTCCTGGCGGCGTCGGAGGTGGGAGCGGTCGAGGCGGAAGCTGGAATGGTGGCGATGAGCGAGCGGTTCCGGGCCGAGGGTGGGGAGATTTATCTGCCGGCGGCGGAGTGAAATGCCAGCCCTTACAGCGCAGCACGTCCGCGGCGGGGGCATGTGGCGGCCGATCTCGTACTGGCGGATGTTGGCGAGCGGGATACCGTAGTCCGCGCGAACGCCTCCTTGCTCGGCCCCGATCGATGACGCAGCCGGCGGATGCGCCGGCTCACCCGCCCGCGCTCCAGCCTGGCGATGTCCACAGATCACGCCGACCAGCCTCGCCGCACCGCCGCCGCTCTGCTACCACGCACCCGACACACGGGAGACGCATCATGAGCCTGCTCGACGGACTGCTCGGCCAGGTCGCCGCCAACGCCGATGTCAAGAACCTCGCGGCGAAGGTCGGCCTCACGCCGGAGCAGGTCGAGCAGGCGGTCCACGCGCTCGGCGCCGCGCATCCGCAGCCGGGCGACACCGTCGGCACCGCCGCCGCGGATACCGGGCTGCCGGCGGATGCGCTCCGGCAGATCGTCGGCCATCTCGGCGGCGAGGCCGGGCTCGGGCGGTTCGCGGCGCTGCTCGGCGAGCAGGGCGGGCTTGGCGCGAAGCTGGGCGGGCTGGCGGGCAATCTGTTCGGCAAGGGCTGAACCGGCCGGCCAGCGGCCTCTCCGGCCCCGCCCGCGCCGCCACGGAACGACGCCCGTCACCATCTGTTCGTCCTGCAACAACAGGAGGATGGCATGGTACAGGCATCGGATGTCGCGAAGCACATGGAGGTCGTCGGCTCGGACGGCGGGCATGTCGGCACGGTCGATCATGTCGAGGGCGATCGCATCAAGCTCGCCCGCAAGGACCAGCGCGACGGCGATCATCATTTCCTGCCGATCTCCGCGATCGCGCGGGTCGACGACAAGGTGCATCTGAGCAGCACGGCCGCGGCGACGCTCGCGCTCTTCGCGGGTGCCGGCGGGGCCGCCGGCGTCGCGCCCGGCAGACGCGCCGCGCCGCCGCCCGCCGCCAAGCGCGGCATCCTGCCGTGGATCCTCGCGATCGTCGGCGTGATCCTGCTGCTCCTCCTGCTGCGCAGCTGCTTTGCCCACAAGGAGGAAGCACCGGCCGCCAGCACCGCCGGCAGCGCCGCGCCGGCGACCGCGCCGCTCGCGGTCGAGGCGGTCAGGCTGCCCGACGGCACCTCGGTGAACCTCGCGCCCGATACGCTCAACTACGAGCTCCAGCGCTATCTCGCCTCGAGCGAAGCGGCGCCGCGCACCTTCACCTTCGACAAGCTGAACTTCGACACCGGCTCGTCGACGCTGCGCGCGCAGGACCAGCCAACCATCGATGCGCTCGCGCGCATCCTCGCCGCCTATCCCAAGACAGGCGTGAAGATCGTCGGTTATACCGATGCGCGCGGCGCCACGCCCGGCAATGCCCTGCTCGGCCGGCAGCGCGCCGACACGGTCGTCGCCGCGCTTGCCGCCAAAGGCTTCGACAAGGCGCGCGCGCAGGCGGCGTCGGGCGGCGAGAGCAACCCGGTCGATACCAACGCCACCGCCCAGGGCCAGTTCGACAACCGCCGCACCGAGTTCGTCGTCGTCGCCAAGTAACCCGCCGGCCAGCCGCGTCGCACCGCCAAGATCGGGTGGCACGATGCGGCTGGCCGATCAGAAGATGCCGTGCCCGATCGAGAGGCGCACGATCCCGACGAGGATGACGAGCAGGTTGAGGTTGCGACCGCCATCGCGGCTGGAGAGCAGGCCGAACGCCATCCCGACGATCGCGACGGGGATGACGAACCAGTACATCCAGCCGAACAGCGGCAGGAAGGCGAGCAGCGCCCAGCCGAGCGCGAACAGGCCGACGAGGATCGAGATCAGGTTCATGGCATCGCTATCGCTCCGGCAGCGCCCGTTGCCAAGCGGCCGGCATCAGCGGGGACGCGCGGCCCCGCCGGTCGGGCAGTCCGCCGCCAGCGGACAACATGCGCAATCGGGCACGTCCCACCGGCAGATCGCCTGGCCGAGCCGCTTGGCCAGCATGTGCAGCCGCAGCAGATCGTCGGCCGGCCAGCGCGGCGCGGCGGCGGTGACCGCCTCGCTGCCGGCGCGGATGTCGGCATGCGCGCCGACGAAGCCCAGCCGCCGCAGCACGCGCAGCACATGGGTGTCGACGATGAACACCGGCATCGCCAGCGTGCTTGCGTTGAGCGTCGATGCCGACACCTTGCGCCCCACCCCCGGCAGCCGCTCGAGCCAGGCCAGCGCCTCGGCCAACGGCATGCCGCCGAGGAACCCGAGCGCGGGATCCGCGCGCTCGTCCGCGATCATCCGCATCGCCGCGACCAGATAGCCCGCCTTGTCCGCCGCGAACGTCACGTCGGCGATGATCCGCTCGACCGCGCCGGGCGCCTCCCCGGCCAGCGCGCCGAGCGCCGGGTAGCGCGCCGCCAGCCGCCCATAGGCGGCGGCGGAGACGGCGTCGCGCGTGCGGCTGCTGATGATCGACTTGACGAGCTGCCCCAGCGGCGGCCGCCGCCGCGCCGGCAGCGGATCGCCCGCCCAGGCGATCAGCCGCGCCAGCCAGCGGTCCACGTCGACAGAGGCGAAGTCGAACCGCTGCTGCATGCGAGGCCGTCTAGAACATATCAAGAACCAGGGCCAGTCTCGCCCGACCACCAGGCGAACGCGTCGGCCTGCAACCGCTCGACGAGGCGCCGCGCTTCCGGCCCCGTCCAGCTCCCCTCATGCCCGAGCGCCTTGGCGCGGCCGCCGGCCCACCAGCCCTGCCCGGGCAGCCGGTCGCTCTCGCGGACGACCAGCACCGCCAGCTCCGGCTCGCCGCGCGTGCCGCCGGCGCGGTCGATGGCGTCGAGCGTGCGGCAGAGCGCGCGCATCTTCGGCCGCGTGAAGCGATGGCCGAGCGCGCCCAGCAGCTCGGCATAGCTGACGCTCTCCCCCGCCCGCGCGGCGGCGACGAGGATCGCGCGCACCAGCGCGGGATCGGCGATCGTCCCGGCGCCGGCCGGCACGTCGTCGTCGCGGCCAAGCCCCTCGTCCATCGCGCCGGTTTGCGGCATGATGGCGGCGGCTGTCGAGCGGAGCTTTCGCGGCGGCGGCGGGTTGTGCGCTCTCGAACCGGAGACGATCATGCTCGAACATGTCCCGCAGTGGCTCGGCAGCGCGCTCCGCAACGTGCGCGCCGGCGGATCGAAGCTCGCGATCGTCCAGCCCGAGCTCGGCGCCTTCGCGACGATCGACCTGCGCAGTCCCGCCTTCGCCAATGGCGGACGGCTGCCGCCGCGCTTCACCGCGGATGGCGAGGGCATCTCGCCGCCATTGCTGTGGGGGCCACTGCCGGAGGGGACGACGAGCCTCGCGCTGCTGGTCGAGGATCCGGACGCGCCGTCGCTCACCCCCCTCGTCCACGCGATCGTCTGGGGGCTGCCGGTGGACGCGCACCGCATCGAGGAGGGCGCGATCGTCCCGGACGGCGCCGGCGCCGCGGACGGACGCGACGTCGGCCGATCGAGCTTCCTGCGCGAGGGCTGGCTGCCGCCCGATCCGCCGACCGGGCACGGACCGCACAACTACGCCTTCCAGCTCTTCGCGCTCGGCCCCAACGCCACCGATCCGGGCGACACGCCGGGACGCGGCGCGATCGTCGCGGCGATGTCGGGCAACGTGCTTGCCGCCGGCCTGCTGGTGGGCGTCTACGCGCGCGGCGACGCCGCTCCGACCGGGCTCGTCGGCGCCGCGAAGCCGGCCCGGGCCTGACCTAGGCCGTGACGGTCACACCCTTCCAGAAGGCGATCCGGCCACGGATCCCGGATGCCGCGGGTCTGGGATCGGGATAATACCAGGCCGCGTCGCGGTTCTCGGCGCCGGCGACCTCGAGCGTGTAATAGCTCGCCGTACCCTTCCACGGACAGATCGAGCTGCGTGCGCTCGGCTTGAGCACGCCGGGATCGACCGCGTCGGCGGGGAAATAATGATTGCCCTCGACGACCACCGTCGCGTCGCTGCGCGCGATCACCGCGCCGTTCCAGCTTGCCGTCGTCATGCCGCCTCCGGTCGTGCCGGGACGCGCTCTTCGTGGCGCGGATAATCGGTATAGCCTTCCGGTCCCCGGGTGTAGAGCGTCGCCTCGTCGACCGGGTCGAGCGCGAGACGATCGCGGATGCGCTCCGGCAGATCGGGATTGGCGATGAACGGACGGCCGAAGGTGATGGCGTCAGCCTCCCCGGCGCCGAGCGCCGCCGCGCCGCGAGGCCCGTCATAATCCGAGTTCAGCACCAGCGGGCGCGAAAAGGCGGCGCGGATGGCGGGTGCTACCGGCGGCACGTCCGGCAGCCCGCGCGTGCCGCCGGGATGCGGCTCGCGCAACTCCAGCCAGGCGATCCCGATCCGGTCCAGCGCCGCGGCGGCGGCGGGAAAGAGCGCGTGCGGATCGCTGTCGTTGACGCCCTGCACCTCGCCGTTGGGCGAGAGCCGCACGCCGACCCGGTCCGCGCCGACCGTGTCGACCAGGGCCTGCGCCGCCTCCTCCAGCAGCCGGATGCGGTTCGGGATCGCGCCGCCATAGCGATCGGTACGGAAATTGGCGTTGTCGCGGAGGAACTGGTCGATCAGATAGCCATTGGCGGCGTGGAGCTGGACGCCGTCGAACCCGGCCGCGATCGCGTTGCGGGCGGCGGCGCGGTAATCCTCGAGCAGGCCGGGCACGTCCTCGGCGGCGAGCGGACGCGCCTCGGCATGGGGCTTCCGGCCCTCATAGGTGCGGATGTCGCCCGGCGCGGTCGTGGCGGACGAGGAGACCGGTCGTTCGCCGCCGAGGAAATCCGGGTGGACGATCCGGCCCATGTGCCAGAGCTGGCAGACGATCCGTCCGCCGGCGGCGTGGACGGCGGCGGTGATCGGCTTCCAACCCTCGACCTGCGCGGCGTTCCAGATGCCGGGCGCGAACGCCCAGCCGAGCCCCTGGCGGCTGATCCCGGTCGCCTCGCTGACGATGAGGCCCGCGGACGCGCGCTGGCGGTAATAGTCCGCCATGATCGGCGTCGGCACATGCTCGCGGGTCGCGCGGCCGCGGGTGAGCGGCGCCATCAGGATGCGGTTGGGCGCGGCGATGGCGCCGAGCTGGATCGGATCGAGCAGCGACGGGCTCGGCATTGGCGGTTCCCCCTGGCAAGGCGGCGATCGCGGCTATATGGGGCGGCATCATCGCCGCGCCAGCCCCTGCTCGTCCGGTGTGGGCCCGTCCGGTCTGGTGCTGCCCGGCGCGGACCGCTAAGCCCGTCGCGTGAACCTCCCTCCCGATCCGACACTCGACGAGATGCGCGCCGCGCTGGCGCCGCTGATCCCCGCGCATGCCGCCTTCGACGGCTGGGGCGACGAGGCGCTGGCGCGCGCGGCCGGCGAGCTGGGGCTCGATCCGGCGCAGGCGCGCCTCGCCTTCCCGGACGGGGCGGCCGGCATGATCGATGCGTGGTTCGCCGCGATCGACATGGACATGGCGGCGGCGTTTCCGCCCGAGCGGGTCGCCGCGATGAAGATCCGCGACCGGATTCGCGCGCTCCTGCTGTTCCGGCTCGATGCGTTGCGCCCGCAGCGCGAGGCGGCGCGGCGCGCGCTCGCCACCCTCGCCCAGCCGCGGCATGCCGCGCGCGGCGCGAAGCTCGGCTGGCGCGCCGCTGACCTGATGTGGCGCGCCGCCGGCGACGCCTCGACCGACATCAGCTTCTACACGCGGCGCGCGACGCTGGCCGGCGTCCATGCCGCGACGCTGCTCGCGACGCTCGACGATGACGACGAGGCCGCCGCCGCCGCCTTCCTCGATCGCCGGCTCGCCGGCGTGATGCGGTTCGAGAAGCTCAAGGCGCAGCTCGCGCCCGATCCGGACCGCCGCTTCTCGATGGCACGCCTGCTCGGCCGGCTACGCTATCCGGCGCGCTGAGGCAGCGTTCGGGAGAAAGCCCGGAAGAGCGCCCTCGACAGCCGGTCCGGCTTTCTCGATCAGCACGCTGGCAATGCACCGCCGTTATTGATAATCAGTCGCACGCCTCCGTGTTGCGAAGGATTCGCCGTGCGCCTCGATCAGTTGCCGCTCCGCCAGCCGGCCCGCATCGCCGCGATCGACTGGGCGCGCCTGCCCGCGCGCGAGGGGCAGCGGCTGCGCGAGCTGGGGTTCGACGAGGGCGTCGGCATCGAGGCGCTGCACCAGGGCCCGGTCGGGCGCGATCCGATCGCCTGCCGGGTCGGGCGGATGACGATCGCGATCCGCCGCGCCCAGGCCGCCGCCGTGCTGCTCGAGGCGCTGCCTCGGACGGCGCCATCGCAGGCGCCGGCGATGGCGCGCCGCGCGGGAACCGCCGTCACGGCATGACGCCATGAACCCGATGCCCATGGTGGCGCTGGTCGGCAATCCCAATGCCGGCAAGAGCGCGCTGTTCAACGCGCTGACCGGCGCGCGCCAGAAGGTCGGCAATTATCCCGGCGTCACGGTCGAGCGGAAGTCGGGCCGGCTGACGCTCGACGACGGCCGGCCGGTCGAGCTGGTCGATCTGCCCGGCACCTACAGCCTCGATCCCGCGAGCCCCGACGAGGCGGTGACGCGCGATGTCGTGCTCGGCAAGCAGGCGGGCGAGCGGTTGCCGGCCGCGCTGGTCGTGGTGGTCGACGCGACCAATCTCGACAATCATCTCCGCTTCGTGCTGCAACTCGCGGCGCTCGGCCTGCCGGTGGTGGTCGCGCTCAACATGATCGACCTCGCGGCGCGCGACGGGCTCGTCATCGATCCGGCCAAGCTGTCGCGGGCGCTCGGTGTCCCGGTCGTGCCGACGGTGGCGGTGCGCAAGCGCGGGCTCGACGAGCTGCGCGCCACATTGGGCGGCCTCCTCACCGGCAATGCGCGCAAACCGGCCGCGTCCGCCGCGCGCGAGGACATCGCCGTCCTCCAGCGCCGCGCCCGCGCGATCGCGCTCGCCGCCACCACCGAGCAGCATGGCGCGCGCCAGTGGACGCGGCGCATCGACGCGATCGCGCTCCATCCGGTCGTCGGGCCGATATTGCTCGGGCTGCTGATGTTCGTGATGTTCCAGGCGGTGTTCGCCTGGGCGGCGGCGCCGATGGACTGGATCGGCACGCTGATGGGAGAGGCGCAGACGGCCGTCACCAGGGTGATGCCGGACGGCGTGCTGCGCTCGCTGATCGTCGACGGGCTGATCGCCGGGGTCGGCGCGGTCGTGACCTTCCTGCCGCAGATCGTCATCCTGTTCTTCTTCATCCTGCTGCTGGAGGCGACCGGCTACATGGTCCGCGCCGCCTTCCTGATGGACCGGCTGATGGCGC
>CAXTPE010000127.1:0-7829 GCA_964245925.1 uncultured Sphingomonadaceae bacterium | reverse complement strand
GCCGCGCGGCCAGCAGTTCGTGGCCGCAGAGCAGCGTGCCGCCGGCCTGCGCCACGAGGTCCGCGAGCGCCGCCCGCAGCAGGCCGAGGAACGCGCCGACGACCGCGAGGGGCACGCCGAGCCCGCCGATATGCGCGGCGATCGCGGTGGCCTCGGGGCTCTCGGCGAGCGCCGCGAGCGCGCGCACGGGCGACTCGCGGACGCTGGTGAGGAAGGTCTCGGCGGTGCTGTCCGAGGTGATCGCATAGCCGCCCAGCCGCCCGGCGCCGAGCGAACCGCCGCGCTCGACGATGGTGAGCCCGGCGGCGCAGAGCGCGTCGAGCCGGCCGGTGCGCGCGGCGGCGAGCAGCATCGCGGTGCCGGCGGGGCCGCCGCCGACGAGCACGCAGGCCTGGGGAGCGACGGTCACGGCACCGCCTGGCGGCGCGTCGCCGATGGCGCGCCCTGCGCGGCATCGAGGCAGGCGAGCTTGAGCGCGGCGCACACCGCCGATACCTCGTCGGGCGTCATCGCATCCGTGATCGGCAGCGCGAGGATGCGCGCGGCGACATCGTCGGTGACCGCGAGCGGCCCCGCCTCGGCATGATCGCGGAACCAGGGCTGCTCGTGGAGGTGCGGGCTGAAATAGGTGGCGGCGCCGATCCCCTGCGCGGCGAGCCGGTCGACGATCCAGCCGCGCGCGCCCGCCAGCGCCGGCGGCAGCAGCACCGACATGAACTGCATCGTCTGGCGCTGCCCGCACGGCGCCTGCATGGCGAACCCGTCCAGCTCGGCCCGATAGCGCCCGGCCAGCATCGCGCGATGCGCCGCTACCGCCTCGATCTCTCCCAGCTTCTCCAGCGCGAGCAGCGCGCCGACCTCGGTGAGCTTGGCGTTGAGCCCGGGCAGCGTCGCGCTCCTCCCGCTCTCGAAGCCGAAATTGGCCATCGCCCGCAGCGCGTCGATGAGCGCGCGGTCGCCGCTGTGGACGAGGCCGCCCTCGCCAGTCGCGAAGGTCTTGGTGGCGTGCATCGAATAGACCACCGCGCCGCGGCAGCCGGTGCCGAAACCGCGCCCGACCACATCGAGGCTGCCGAGCGAGGCGGCGGCGTCGACCACCAGCGCGGCGTCGTAGCGGCGCGCCAGCCAGTCGTAGCGATCGAGGTCGAGGGTGGTGCCGAAGGTGGCGTAGGGGACGATCGCGGCGACCTTGCCGCGATGCGCGCGCAGCAGCGCCTCGGCGGCGACGAGGTCCATCGTCCATTCGGCGCGCGCGATGTCGCAGAGCAGCGGCTTGCATCCGGCCCAGGCGGCGGCATGGCCGGTCGCCGCGAAGGTGAAGGACGGCATCAGCGCGAAACCGCCGGGCGCCTTGTCGCGCGTCAGGTGGCGCAGCGCGATCATCAGCCCGAGCGTGGCGTTGGCGACCGCGAGGGCCGCGCCGCGCCCGCCGAACAGCGTTTCGGTCGCGGCGGCCTCGAAGCGGCGGCAGACCGGGCCGCCGTTGCTGTAGGTGCCCGATGCCTCGATCGCCTCCAGCTCGTCGACGAGCCGGCTGAGCCGCGGCGGATTTGGTCGGATGAGCGGGATGTCGTTCACGTCGCGCCTCCGTGCCTGCGTCGCGCGGAAGCACGACGGGTCAGACCCGCTATTGGCGCGCTTGGTCTAATGAATCGTTTACGCGGGCCTTCTCAGCGGCGCGCGAGCAGCGTCACCGCGGCGATCTGGCGCTGGCTGAAGCCGAGATCGAGCAGCCGCGCGGCGAGCGCCGTCGCCTCGTCGCGGCGGCGCCGCGCGGTGCAGACGAAGCGGCGCAGCGTCTCCAGCCGCGGATCGGCGAGCGGGCGCCGTGGCTCGAGCCCGGTCAGCGCCGACCAGAGCCGTCCGGGCAGCCCGCCGGCCGGCCGCGCGCGGCCCTCGCCGGCATCGCGGATCGCGAGGCCGACCACCTTCCACTCCAGATCGCTCAGCTCGGGCGCCGTACCCGCGTCACGCTGAACCGTCGCCATCTCGCCATGCTCCTTGATCCGTCCGTCATCGCGGGCGGCGGCTTGACGCGGCCCGAACAGCCCGCCGCGATCATGCCACCGCCTCGTGTCGGTTGCATATAGGAACGGATTCGCGAAATGCCCGGTTCCGAAATGCTTGACTCTCCCGCTCCCAATCGACAGGGCCGCCGCAGTGCGGCGCGCGCTTGGTCGCCGTCTTGTGCCCCGGAACCCGCATGACATTCGCCGATCTCGGCCTCTCGGATGAGCTGCTCCGCGCGATCGGGGATTCCGGCTACACCGAGCCGACGCCGGTGCAGGCCGCCGCCATCCCGCCGGTCCTGATGATGAAGGATCTCATCGCGATCGCGCAGACCGGCACCGGCAAGACCGCGAGCTTCGTGCTGCCGATGATCGACATCCTCTCGCAAGGCCGCTCCAGGGCGCGCATGCCGCGCTCGCTGATCCTCGAGCCCACCCGCGAGCTCGCCGCGCAGGTCGCCGAGAATTTCGAGAAATACGGCAAATACCACAAGCTCACCATGGCGCTGCTGATCGGTGGCGTGAACATGGGCGAGCAGGTCGCGGCGCTCGAGAAGGGCGTCGACGTGCTGATCGCGACGCCGGGCCGGCTGATGGACCTGTTCGGGCGCGGCAAGATCCTCCTGAACGGCTGCTCGTTGCTGGTGATCGACGAGGCCGATCGCATGCTCGACATGGGGTTCATCCCCGACATCGAGGAGATCTGCACCAAGCTGCCGGCCGATCGCCAGACGCTGCTGTTCTCCGCGACCATGCCGGCGCCGATCAAGAAGCTCGCCGATCGCTTCCTCTCCAACCCGCGCCAGATCGAGGTCGCGCGGCCGGCCAGCAGCAACCTGCTGATCGAGCAGGCGATCGTGCCGGTGCCGTCCTCGCGCGACAAGCGCTCCACCCTGCGGACGATGCTCGGCGCGGCCGACATGCGCACCGCGATCGTCTTCTCCAACCGCAAGACGACGGTGCGCGAGCTTGCCCAGTCGCTCCAGAAATCCGGCTTCAAGGCGAGCCAGATCCACGGCGACATGGAGCAGTCCGAGCGCATCCGCGAGCTCGATCGCTTCAAGGCCGGCGAGATCAACATCCTGGTGGCGAGCGACGTCGCGGCGCGCGGCCTCGACATCAAGGGCGTCAGCCACGTCTTCAACTATGACGTGCCGTGGCACCCGGACGATTATGTCCACCGCATCGGCCGGACTGGCCGCGCGGGCGCGACCGGCAAGGCGTTCACGCTGGCGGCGCCGGAAGACGCCGAGGCCGTCGCCAACATCGAGAAGCTCACCGGCATGGCGATCGCGCGGCTGGGCGCGGCGCCGGTAGCGTCGCCCGCGCCTGCCCCCCCCCTCGCCGACGACGCCCGCGCCGACGACGGCCGCGAGGAAGAGCGCGCCCCGCGCCGGCGCGAGCGCAAGCCGCGCGGCGAGCGGAGCGAGCGCGCGCCGAGACCGCCGCGCGAGCCGAGGCCGGAACCGCGGCCGGCGCCGGAGAGCGCGGCCCGCCCGCCCGAGCGGCAGCGCCCGGGCCGGCCGGATCGCGAGCTCGACGCCGCCGACGATGGCTGGAACGGCCCGGTCCCTTCCTTCCTGGAGCACGGCTTCGGGGGCTGAGCCGGCACGGCGAGCGCGGACCGCGCGTAGCCGCCCCGCATCGCGGTCGAGCGATGTCACGGATCGCGCTCACCTCGATCATCCCTAACGGCGCGCTTACCCTTTCCGGCCGCGCTTTCTTCACGGCGCTGGATCAAGAAGCATTCCATGCACGCTGATCCGTGCCGGCGGGGGGTCGGCGCGGCGCGGGCGGAAGGACGCGCCGGTGAGCTCTTCAGTCGGCATCCTCGATCGCGTCGCCACGCTGCTGGCCGATGGCGACATCCCGCCAACGCCGAGCAACTATGAATTCTGGTATCGCTACGCCTCCGGCGCCGATCCCGAGCTGGTCGAGGCGGTCGACGCGGTGCATCGCGCGGTCGGCAAGGTGACGGTGCGCGCGATGACCAACATCCGGCGCGAGCTCTACGGCGGCAGCGGCCACGGCACGTTCAGCCGGCTGATCGAGGAGACCGAGCGCCAGCTCGATCGCATGGCCGGCTATGTCGAGCGGTCCGAGCACGACGCGCGCGACTATCGCGGCCAGCTCGACGAGGGCAGCGTCGCGCTCGTCGAACAGGGCGCGCTGGAGCGGCAGCGCGCGCTGCTCGCGCAGATGGTCGCGCAGACCGACGCGATGATCGCGAAGACCTCGGCGCTGGAGACCGAGCTCGCCAGCTCGTCCAGCGAGATCACCACGCTCAAGGCGGACCTGGAGGTGGCGCGCTCGGAATCGCGCACCGATCCGCTCACCGGGCTCTCCAACCGCAAGGCCTGCGTCGACTATCTGGAAGCGCATGTGCTGCGCGCGCACTCCGAGCTGCGGTCGCTGAGCCTGATCTTCATCGACATCGATCATTTCAAGCGGTTCAACGACAGCTTCGGGCATCGCGTCGGCGACGAGGTGCTGCGGCTGGTGGCGCAGAGCCTCGAGCGCTTCTTCCACGGGCTCGGCTATCCGGCGCGCTGGGGCGGCGAGGAGTTCGTGATCGTGGTGCCGGGCAAGACGCTCGGCGACGCGGTGGCGCTGGCCGATCAGTTCCGCCGGCTGGTCTGCTCGCGCGCGGTGCGCACCCGCGCCTCGCAGCGCGAACTCGGACGGATCACGCTGTCGCTCGGCGTCGCCCAGCTCCACGCCGCCGAGACGCCGCAGCAGCTCATCGACCGCGCCGACAAGGCGCTCTACGACGCCAAGGCCGACGGCCGCGACCGTGTCAGCCCCGCCCCGGCGGAGGCGCGCAAGGCAGCGTGATGCTCCCGCTCCGTCATTCCCGCCAAAGCGGGAATGACGAAAGCAGGCGGAATTACCTGCTGACTCGGAGAACGCGGCAGATCAATGATCCAGAGCGGCCGATCCGATGCAATCGGATCGAGAACCGCTCTAGAAGGGCAGGTTGTAAAGCTTGACCGCGTTGGTCTCGAGCACCTTCCTGCGCACCTCATGGTCATAGCCGCCGAGCGTATCGATGATATGCTCCTGCACGCCCGGATAGAGCGAGGTCGGGTGCGGGAAGTCGGTCTCGAACAGCACCTTGTCGACGCCGATCGTCTCGAGCAGCAGCTTCGGCGCGACTTTCTCGAACCAGTAGGTCACCCAGAAATGGTCGCGGAAATATTCCCACGGCCGGCGGCTCAGCACCTTCGACTTGTTCGGCAGCATCTCGCTGAACTGGTGCTCATAGCCTTCGAGCGCGAACGGCACCCAGCCCATGCCGCTCTCGATCAGGCCGATCTTGAGCTTGGGATGCTGGTCCAGACGGCCGCTGACCATCCAGTTGCCCATCGTCGCGGCGTTGCCGATCGAGAACATCGTCGCGATCACCGCAAGCGACTGCTCGAAATCGAAGCCCTTCCAGACCAGCACATTGGGATCGATCGCGGCGTTGAGGTGGAAGTTGATCGGCGTGCCGGCCGCCTCCACCATCTCCAGCATCGGCGTCCAGTAATCGTCGAGGAACGAGGGCAGGCCCAGCCGCTCGGGCGTGTCCGGCAGCACGAAGCCCTTGATGTCCATGTCGATGCAGCGCCGGCACTCGGCCTCCATCGCCGCCTTGTCCCACAGCGGCAGGTGCCCCATGGTGAACAGGCGATCGCCCGACTCCTCCCGCCGCTCGGCGGCGGCGTCGTTGTAGATCTTGAGGATCGTCACGCCGAGCTCGTTGTCGCCCAGCGACATCAGCGATCCCGCCTGGGTGACGCCGGAATTCTGGAAGCAGATCTGCGCATGGACGCCCATGTCGTCCATCGCCTTGAGCCGAGCCTTGGTGTCCCACGCGCCGATATGGCCCTCGTCGATGGTCGGGAAGGCGAGGCGGCCGAGTACCTTGTTGTTGTCGGCGCGGATCACGTTGCCGCCCAGCGAGCCGAAGTTGCGATCGCCGACGAACCAGCGATCGACGCCGTCGACACGGCGGACCTGCGGCATCTTGTCCTTGTATCTGGCGGGCGCGCGGGTGATGAACAGATCGGGGGCTTCGGTGATGTGCGTGTCGCAATCGACGATCTTGATGCCCTTGAGCTCGGGGAAGAGCCCCTTGGACGCGGCCGCGTAATCGACCTCGCGGATCGTGCCGCCGGCCTTCCAGCCTTCGTCGGTCCAATAGGTCTGCGCAGCGTTCGCCCGGGCTTCGGTCTCGGTATCGGTGTCTGCCATGACGCGGTCTCCAGATGCCGGCGCATTGTCGCACTTCGCGCCGCCAGATCAATCATGCGGCAAAAAGAGCGCACGGGCGTTGTTCGTTCCGGCCGCCGGAGAGTTAAATGACGCGCGACGACTGGCCGATGGCGCGGCGCGCCATGCCGGAGCGGCGAAACGGGAGGACGCAGTGGATCAGGACCATCAGGAAAAGGCGCGCGGCGTCGCCGATCACGTCCTCGAAATGGCCGAGGAGCTGGAGGCATCCGGCGACGCGACGCTGGAGGGATCGGCGCTGGAGACGGCGCGCGCCGTGCTGCACGGCTGGATCGACGAGATGACCGCGGTGGTGGTGCTGCCGGCGCTCGGCCGGGTGACGCTGATCCATCCGGGCGGGGTCCAGTCGAGCATCTCCTCGCCCGACCTGCCCTTCACGATGAGCGTTCCGCTGCGCGACTGAGCGCTCGCGATCGACGGGTCGGACCTGAAAGGATCATGCCATGCGCCTGAAGCGCTGCGTCCTGCTGGTGGGCATGGCCTCGTCCGGCTCGTTTGCCGGCACCGTGCCGCCGGCGCCGGCCTTCCCGGCCGGCGACACGGTCGACCGGATCCAGGGCGTTCAGGTCAAGGATCCCTATCGGGCGCTGGAGGATGGCGCCGATCCCGCCGTGCAGGCGTGGAGCGACGCCCAGAATGCCCGCACCCGCGCCTATCTCGATACGCTGCCGGGCCGCGCCGGCGTCGCGGCGAAGCTCACCGGCCTCATCAAGGCCGCCTCGCCCGGCTATGCGAGGATCGAGGCGCGGGGGAACCGCGTCTTCGCCATCTATTCCGATCCGGCCAAGCAGCAGCCCTCGCTGGTCACGCTCGACGCCGCCGCCAGCCCCGCGTCGCGCACGGCGCTGATCGATCCGAACACGCTCGATCCGGCCGGCCATGTCGCGATCGACTGGTACGTTCCCTCGCCCGACGGCAGCAAGGTCGCGGTATCGCTCTCGCGCAACGGCAGCGAGGACGGCACGCTCCACGTCTATGATGCCGCGACGGGGAGCGAGATCGACGCGCCGATCCCGCGCGTCCAATATCCGACCGCGGGCGGCGCGGTCGCCTGGACGCGGGACGGCAGCGCCTTCTGGTACACCCGCTATCCGGACGACAGCGCGCCGGAAGCCGAGCGGCATTTCAACATGGCGGTGTATTTCCACACGCTCGGCGCGCCCGCCGCGGCCGATCCGCTCGCACTCTCCGCCAGGGACGGCGTGCCGCGCACCGGCGAGATCTTCCTCGACGATCGCGCTGGCGGCGCGGCGGTGCTCGCCGCGGTCCAGCTCGGCGACGGGGGCCAGTGGCAACAGTTCGTCCTGCGCGAAGGCCGGCCGGCGCTCAAGATCGCCTCCTATGAGGATCGCATCGTCGCCGGCGTGATCGCCAGGGACGGGACGGTCTACGGGCTGTCCCGCAAGGACGCGCCGACCGGCAAGGTGCTGAAGCTCGCCGCGCCCTATGCCGGCGGCTTCGCGGCGGCCAGGACGATCATCCCGCCGCGCGAGGATGCCGCGATCGTCGACGGCGGCGAGTTCGGCAGCCCGCTGACGCTCGTCG
>CAXTPE010000126.1:0-7857 GCA_964245925.1 uncultured Sphingomonadaceae bacterium | reverse complement strand
CGACCTCGAAGCCCTCCATCGCCGCCTGCAGCGCGCAGATCGGATCGACCTCGGTGACGAGCACGCGCGCGCCGCCGTTGCGCAGCGAGGCGGCCGAGCCCTTGCCGACATCGCCGAATCCCGCGACGGTCGCGACCTTGCCGGCGAGCATCACGTCGGTGGCGCGGCGGATCGCGTCGACGAGGCTCTCCTTGCAGCCATAGAGATTGTCGAACTTGCTCTTGGTGACGCTGTCGTTGACGTTGATCGCCGGGAACGGCAGCTCGCCGCGCCTGGCGATCTCGTACAACCTGTGGACGCCGGTGGTGGTCTCCTCGGAGACGCCCTTGATCGCCTTGACGGTGGCGGTGAGATAGCCGGGCCGCGCGCGGGTGAACTCGCGCAGCGCGCGGTGGAACTCGACCTCCTCGTCGTTCTCTGGCTCGGCGAGCGTGCCGCCGGCCTCGAGCTTCGCGCCAAGCAGCGCGAACATCGTCGCGTCGCCGCCGTCGTCGAGGATCAGGTTGCAGGGCTCGTCGCCCCAGTCGAAGATGCGCTGGACGTAGTCCCAATATTCGGCGAGCGTCTCGCCCTTCACCGCGAACACCGGCACGCCCGACGCGGCGATCGCGGCGGCGGCATGATCCTGCGTCGAGAAGATGTTGCACGACGCCCAGCGCACCTGCGCGCCCAGCGCGGTCAGCGTCTCGATCAGCACCGCGGTCTGGATCGTCATGTGGAGCGAGCCGGTGATGCGCGCGCCCTTCAACGGCTGCGACGCGCCGAACTCCTCGCGCAGCGCCATGAGGCCGGGCATCTCGGTCTCGGCGATCGCGATCTCCTTGCGGCCGAAGCCGGCGAGGCTGATGTCGTGGACGAGATAGTCGGTGAACTGGTCGGCGAGTGCGGTGGCCACGGGGCAGCTCCTGAAGGACGAGCCGCCGCCGATAGCCGCCACCGCCCGGCGTGGCAATATAAGGATTCCTTTATATCCGGGTCAGGGCGCGGTGGAGGCGAGCTGCGTCGGTGTGGCCGGAACCGGCTGGGGCTGGAGCCTGGCGAGCGTCTCGAGCGCCGCCACCACCTCGGGCGCGAGCGTCACCGGCGCGATCTCCGGCTTCGCGCAGGCACCGCCGGGCAGCTCGCGCGGCGGCACGGCGGCGGACGCCAGCCGCAGCAGCGCCGCGCGATCGGGCGCTGCGGCGGCATCGCGCATCAACCCGGCGGCGGTGTTGCAGCCGATCTCGCGCGTGCCGCCGTCGCCATAGGCATTGGCGAGCGCGGTGGCGAAATGGTCATAGTCCGCCTCACCCGCGCCCTCGCCCGTCCCCTCGCCGGCTGCCCCCGCCGCCCCGCCGCCCGCCGCGAAATGCCCGCGCAGGCTGGCGTTGGCGGCCGCGAACGCCGGCCGCTCGGCGGTCACCAGCGCATCATAGTCGGCCAGGATGTCGATGCCGTCGGCGCGGCAGCGCAGCGCCGCCACCATCAGCATGCTCTGCAATTCTCGTATCCGCGCCGCATCGGCATCGGCCGGCGACCAGCACGGCTGCGCCACCGCCGGCACCGCCGCCCCGAGCAGCGCCGCCACCGCCCCGATGCGCCCCAACCCCAGATATGTCCGCATGTTTCCGGCCCTCGCGCACACCGGAATCGGCGTGTTCGGGCGGAGGATCGGCGGCGCGGCCTGCCAGAAGCTTACCGGAGATGGTTAGCGGGCGCTGCGTGCAATCCGCGCATCAGGCGCGGCCGGACGCCGACGCCAGCAGCCGCGCGTCGATCCCGGCCGCCGCGAAGCCGGCGCTCCAGCGTTCGCCGACCGGCGTGTCGTAGAGCAGCGCATCGCTCGCCGGCGTCGCGAACCAGCCGTGTCCGGTCAGCTCGCGGTCGAGCTGGCCCGGCCCCCAGCCGGCATAGCCGAGCGCCACCAGCCAGCGCGTCGGCCCGCGCCCGTCCGCGATCGCGCGCAGCACGTCGATCGTGCTGGTGAGCGACCAGCGGCCGGCGACGTCGACGGTATCCTCGCCGCCCCAGTCGCGCCCGTGCAGCACGAAGCCGCGCTGCGGCTCGACCGGGCCGCCGACATGCACCGGCGCGTCCGGCGCCGCGCCGGGCGCGATGCCGAGCTGCCCCAGCAGCCCGTGCAGACCGAGGTGCGGCACCACCCGGCCGATGCCGATGCCGAGCGCGCCATTCTCGTCATGCGCGCAGATCGCGGTGATCGATCCGGCGAAGCGCGGGTCGCCGATGCCTGGCATCGCGAGCAGCATCTGGCCGACGAGGAAGCGAGGCTCGGTCATGGTTCGTCCCAACGCGCCATCTTGCGTAGCGGAGCCGCGACGCTAAGTCGCGGGCGCACGCATCAAAGGATCAAGCGCGATGACGATCAAGGCCGGCGACCCGCTTCCCGAAGCGACCTTCACCACCATGGGCGCGGACGGCCCGGAGCCGGTCGGCGCCGAGTTCTTCAAGGGCCGCACCGTCGCGCTCTTCTCGGTGCCGGGCGCCTTCACGCCGACCTGCTCGGCCAGGCACCTGCCCGGCTTCGTGGAGAAGGCCGACGCGATCCTCGCCAGGAGCGTCGACGCGATCGCCTGCACCGCGGTCAACGACGTATTCGTGATGGGCGCCTGGGGCAAGGCCGGCGGCGCCGACGGCAAGGTGACGATGCTCGCGGACGGCAACGGCGATTTCGCCAGCGCGATCGGGCTCACCATGGACGGATCCAAGTTCGGCATGGGCACGCGCGGCCAGCGCTGGTCGATGCTGGTCGCGGACGGCGTGGTGAAGACGCTCAACGTCGAGGGGCCGGGCGAATATAAGGTCAGCAGCGCGGATTATCTGCTCGGCCAGCTCTGATCCCGCTCAGGCGGGCACCACCGGGACCGGCCCGTCGTCGAGCACGGTGACGCGGTCGCGCCCGCCGAGCTTCGAGGCATAGAGCGCGCGGTCGGCGCGGGCGAACGCGGCGGCGAGATCGCGCTCGCCCGGCTCGATCGCGGCGATCCCGAAGCTCGCGGTGAGCGCCAGTGGCGCGATCGCCGCGACGCAGAGCGCCGGGACGCCGCGCCGGACGCGATCGATCACCTCGGCGGCGCCCGCGCAGGAGGTGCCGGGCAGCACGATCGCGAACTCCTCGCCGCCGAGCCGCGCGACCAGATCGCCGCCACGCACCTCGCGTCGCACATGGGCGGCGAAGCGCTGCAGCACGACATCGCCGGTGGCGTGGCCGAGCCGGTCGTTGATCGCCTTGAAGCGATCGAGATCGGCGATCACCAGCGTGATCGGCTCGCCGCGCCGGCGGCAGCCCGCGATCGCCGGGCCGACCGCCTGGTCCAGCCCGCGCCGGTTGAGCGCGCCGGTGAGCGGGTCGGTCGCGGCCAGCGCGCGCATCTCGGCGGCGAGATCGGCGCAGAGCAGCAGGATCGCTGCGAAGCCGCTCCCCACATAGCTCTCGGGAAGCCCCAGCAGCAGCACCTGGCGATAGGCATCGGCATCCGCCGGGCCGCCGCCGGGCAGCAGCTTCAGCCCGACGGCGATGACACCGAGGAAGAAGCACAGCATGAGCGCGGCGACGATCGCCGCGGTACGCTCGGCGACGCTCGTGGCGCGGCCCTTGCGCAGCAGCACGCCGACTGTCGCCACCAGGCAGGCGGCGGCGAAGACCGGCGACGGCAGGGTCGCGAGCGCGCGATCGGGAAGGACGTAGATGCCGACGAGCACCGGCACGGGCGTCGCCGCCGCCGCCAGCAGCCAGCCGGTCCGCCGCGGCATCCCGGCACGCTCGCGGTAGCCGATCAGCAGCAGCACGTTGCTGATCGCCAGCAGCAGGACGGTCTCCGACCAGATCCAGCCGGACATCGCGGACCAGGTGAGCGCCGTGAAATGCAGCCCCCAGCCGGCCGCCGCGAAGCCGTAGGCCAGCGCCCAGACGAGCGCATGGCGGGCGCGGCCGAGGCTCCACCAGGCGACCGCGAGGACCGCGCCGATGGTGAGGCTCGTGAGGAAAAGCGAGCACAGGACGACGGATGCGGAACTCATGCCGCGAACGCTACCCGCCGGCGGTTAAACGACGCCTAACCCGCTGCTTCACCAGCCGCATTGCTTGCCGGCGTTCCGCGCCTCCAGCCAGGCCGTCAGCGGCGCGAAATAGTCGAGCATCGCCTGGCCATCGATGTCGCGCTTGCCGGTGAAGGTCTCGAGCGCGTCCGGCCACGGCTTCGACCAGCCGATCGCCAGCATCGCGCCCAGCTTCTCGCCGACCGCCCGGTTACCGTAGAAGGAGCAGCGGTGGAGCGGGCCGGTCCAGCCCGCCTGCCTGCACGCGGCCTCGTAGAACTGGAACTGGAGCAGGCGGGCGAGGAAGTAGCGCGCATAGGGCGTGCTCGCCGCGACATGATATTTGGCGCCCGGATCGAACGCGTCGTCGGGCCGCTCGGCGGGCGGCGCGACGCCCTGATATTGCAGCCGCAGATCGTCCCACGCGCTGTTGTAGTTGGCGGGCGCGATCGATCCGTCGAACACGCCCCAGCGCCATTTGTCGATCACCAGCGCGAACGGCAGGAAGGCGACCTTGTCCATCGCCTCGCGCAGCAGCAGCCCGATGTCCTTGTCCGGCCCCGGCACCCTGGCGGCCGGCAGCAGGCCGAGCTTCACCAGATAGTCCGGCGTGATCGAGAGCGCGATGAAGTCGCCGATCGCCTCGTGGAAGCCGTCGTTGGCGCCGTTCCTGAAGAGGAACGGCTGCTGGTTGTAGGCGCGCTGGTAGAAATTATGGCCGAGCTCGTGGTGGATGGTGACGAAGTCGTCCGAGTTCACCTTGAGGCAGACCTTCACGCGCAGATCCTGCACGTCGTCGACGTCCCACGCCGAGGCGTGGCACACCACGTCGCGATCCCGCGGCTTCACGAACTGCGAGCGCTCGTAGAAGCTGGCGGGAAGCGGCTGGAAGCCGAGCGAGGTATAGAAGCCCTCGGCGGTCCGCACCATCCTGACGGGATCATAGGCATGCGCGCGGAGCAGCGCGCCGGTCTCGTAGCCGATGTCGCCGGCGCCGGCGGGGGCGGCGATGTCGTAGATATTGCCCCATTCCTGCGCCCACATATTGCCGAGCAGGTCGGCGCGGATCGGCCCGGACGCCTGCTGCACGCCCGGCCCGTACGTCTCCGCGAGCCGGCCGCGCACATAGCAGTGGAGCTGCGCGTAAAGCGGCTTCACCTGGCCCCAGAGCCGGTCGATCAGCCTGGCGAACTGGTCCGGCGGCATATCGTAGCCCGATCGCCACATCGCGCCGAGATCGGCATAGCCGAGATCGCGCGCGCCCGCGTTGGCGATCGTCACGAGCTGGGTGTAGTCGGCCTTCATCGGCTTGCCGACGCCGTCGTGCCAGCTCGTCCACATCTCCTTCAGCTCGGCCGGGTTGCGGTCCGTGCCCATCTTCGCCTCGATGTCCGAACCCATGATCGGCTGGCCGCCGACGGTGCCCTTGCCCTTGCCGTAGATGCCCTGCATCTCGGCGGAGACGGCGGCGAGCTTCTCGCCCGCGCCCGGCGTATCGGGGGCCGGCAGCGTGATGCTCTGCTTGAGGATGCCGAGCTTGCGGATCGTGTCCGGCGAGCGGCCGGCGACGCCGTCATATCTGGCCGCGCCCTTGGCGAGCCGCACCTGGATCGCGGTCAGCTCGGCCTGGGTGCGCGCGTTCAGGAACTCGGTATCGTCGGTGATATAGGTCTCGTTGACCCATTCGGATTTCTGCGCGATCGGGCTGAACGCCGCCAGCTCCCGCTCGGCCGCCGCCACGAAGGCGTCCGCGTCGGCGGCACTGGGCGCCGCCGTGGCCGGCGTGGCCAGCGCGAGCGCCAGCGCGAGGAACGTGGCGGTCGATCGCATCGGTGAACCTCCTGGACGGCCATCGAAACAACGCGATCGCAGCCGCCCGGTCAAGTCGCGAGGAAGTCCGCGATCGCCTCCCCCAGCGCCGGCTGGGCGACCGCGCTCATATGGTTGCCGGGCACCGCGACGAAGCGGGCGTTCACCAGCGCCTCGGCGAGCGCCCGCGCCGAGCCATTGTCCTCGTCCTCGCTGCCCGCGACGACGAGCGTCGGCACGATAACGGCGGCGAGCGCCGCGCGGCTGGTCGCGACGAAGCTGTCGAGCAGCGGCAGCAGCGTCGCCGCGTCGCCGCCGGTCGACCGGAGGAACGCCTCCGCCATGAACGCCGGCGATCCGCGCGGGTGCGTGCCGAGCCCGCGCAGTACATCGCGGAAGAACACCGCGCGCCGCTCGGGATCGAGCAGCCCGTCGATCCCCATGCCGGCGACGATCGCGCGGCGCGGCCTCGCCCCCGCCACCAGCATGCGCGCGACGGTGCGCCCGCCGAGCGAATAGCCGCCGAGATCATAGTCGGTGAGCCCGAGATGCCCCAGCAGCGCGAACGCATCGCCGGCCAGCACGTCGGGCGGATAGGCGGCGGGATCGGTCGGCCGGGCGCTGTCGCCGTGCCCGCGCAGATCCGGCATGATGACGCGAAAGCGCCGCGCGGCGATCGCGGCGGCATGGCCGAACCGCACCCAGTTCATCCGCGCGCTCGAGAACAGCCCGTGGATCAGCACCACCGGCCGCCCCTCGCCCAGTTCATGCCACGCGAGCCGGGCGCCGTCCGGCGCGTCGAAGACGTGGGTGGAGAGGTCAGCCGGCATCGGCCGTCGGCCTCCCGGGCTTGCCGCTTAACGCGACGGCGATCAACGCTCCCGCCATTGCCATCGCCATGTCCTTCTGGGAGTCCCACATGTCGCCCTGCTGGCCGTTATAGTCGTCGGCCATGCCCGGAGCGAGGATCATGGTTAGCAGCCACTCGAAGATCTCGTAGAGCGCGCTGACCGCGCCGACGAACAGAAACGCCGTCCACAGGCTCGCGCGCCGCCCGAAGCCGGCATGGCGGCGGACCGCCTCGCCGACCGCCGGCACCGCGCAGACACCGAAGCTCAGATGCACGACCCGGTCGAAATCGTTGCGCGTTAGGCCCAGCATCGCGCTGACGCTCCGCCCCGTCAGCGCCCGCGCCCAATCGTCGTACGGCACGTTCGAATAGGTATAGCGGCCCGCCAGCGTGTGCAGCAGGAAGAAGGCGAGCACCGCCGCCATCGCGCCATTGGGCATCGGCCAGCGCGCGAGCAGCGGCGGCGCGGCGACGATCAGCAGCACGGTCGGAACATGCTGGAGCCAGGCGATCCGCGGATAGGGCTGATCGACGTTCGCCAGCGCCACCGCGACGGCCAGGGCGAGGATCATCGCGAGCTGCCGCGTGGGCAGCGCGACCCAACTCCGGCGATAGTCGCCGATCAGCTCACGCCGCCTTCTGGAGGTGCCGTCGCCCGAGCAGCTCGGCGATCTGCACCGCGTTCAGCGCCGCGCCCTTGCGGAGATTGTCCGAGACGCACCACAGCGACAGCCCGCTCTCGACGGTCGGATCCTCGCGGACGCGGCTGACGAAGGTGGCATATTCGCCGACGCACTCGACGGGCGTGACGTAGCCGCCGTCCTCGCGCTTGTCGATCAGCATCACGCCCGGCGATTCGCGGAGGATGTCCTGCGCCTGCTTGGCGCTGATCTCCTCCTCGAACTCGATGTTGATCGCCTCCGAATGACCGACGAACACCGGCACGCGCACGCAGGTCGCGCTTACCTTGATCTTCGGATCGAGGATCTTCTTCGTCTCGACCACCATCTTCCACTCTTCCTTCGTGGAGCCGTCGTCGAGGAAATCGTCAATGTGCGGAATGACGTTGAAGGCGATCTGCTTGGTGAACTTCTTGGCCTCGGCGGAGTCGCCGACGAAGATGTTGCGGCTCTGCTCGAACAGCTCGTCCATCCCCGCCTTGC
>CAXTPE010000125.1:0-7859 GCA_964245925.1 uncultured Sphingomonadaceae bacterium | reverse complement strand
GAGAACTGCGCCATCTGGGCGACCATCTGGGTGTTGTCGACCGGGTTGAACGGATCCTGCGTCTGCATCTGGGTGGTGAGCAGCTTGAGGAAATCGTTCAGGCCGAGCGCTGACGAGCCGGCGGCGGCGGTGCCGGCCGTGCCGCTCGCCGTGGTGCCGCTCGCCGTGGTGCCGCTCGCCGTGGTGCCGCTCGATGTGGTGCCGCTCGTCGCCGGGCGGAGGCTGTCGATGAAGGATGTCATTTGTCGAGCCTCAGCGTGTCGAGGGTGAGGGACTTGGCGGTCTGCATGACCTGCACGTTGTTCTGGTACTGGCGCGCCGTCTCGATCATCTCGATCATCTCGGCGGCGCTATCGACGCCGGCTTCCCAGACGTCGCCGTTCTGGTCGGCGACCGGGTTGTCGGGGTCGTGGCGCCTGGTGGGCTCGGTGTTCGAGTTGACGACGTCGCTGACGTCGACCGTCGACATGCCCGGCGCGCCGTCGATGGTCTTGAAGACCGGCTTCAGCGCGCGATAGGCGGTGTCGTGGCTGCCCGCGACCGAACCGGCGTTGGCGAGGTTGGACGCGGTGGTGTTCAGCCGCACGAGCTGCGCGGACATCGCGCGCCCGGCGATGTCGAAGACGGACATGGGACCGGCCATCGCCTATTCTCCCTTGAGCGCCGACATCACCGTGTCGACGCGGGACTGGAGGAAGGCGAGCGTGGTGCGATAGGCGACCGCGTTCTCGGCGAACGCGGTCTGCTCGGTCGAGAGCTCGACGGTGTTGCCGTCGAGCGAGGTCTGGAGCGGCACGCGATAGGCGGTGTTCGCCCGCGCGGCCCGATCGGCGGAGCGGCCGTCCGACGCCGCATCGAGCGCCTTGCGGAAATCGATGTCGCGCGCCTTGTAGCCGGGCGTGCCGGCGTTCGCGATGTTGGAGGCGAGCATCGCCATGCGTTGCGCGCGCAGCGTCAGCGCCTGCCCATGCACCCCGAAGAGCGGATCGTCCGCCATTGGCGAAACTCCTAAAGCTTCCGCCGCTCGCGCCGTTCTACGGGCTGAAGAGGCTTCCCGGCTCACGTCCAGCAAGGTGCGTGCCAAATGCGCCTTGGGCAGCCGTGCGGGCGGTGCTCGGGGCTTTGCGGCCGGTGCGGCGGGGCTTTGCCGGATGGCGGCAATTTCTTGCCGGTGCGGCAGACGGGTGGGCGCGTGGCATCAATTGCGGCTCTCGCGGCGCTGGCCGGCCGCTTCCTCGATCCGCTGTCGCTGCTGATCGTGTTCGGCGGCGCGCTGGCGGCGGCGGCGTTCCGCGCGAGCCGCGCCGATGTCGCGCGGGCGTTCGCGGCGCTGCGGCCGCTGGTCGCCGCCGATCCGGCCGGCGAGGGCCAGGCGGCGCGCGTCGCGGTCAACCGCATCGCCGCGCTCGCCGAGGCCAGGGGGCTCGCCGCCGCCGATCGCGCGCGCACCTCCGGCGCCTTCCTCGCGCGCGCGTCGCGGATGCTCTCCGACCTGCCGGATGCCGAAGGCTTCGAGCGCTGGGCGGCGCGCGAGCAGGCGGCGCGGGCGGCGCGCCACGCCGGCGTCCATGCCTTCTGGAACGCGGTCGCCGATGCCGCGCCGGGGATGGGGATGATCGGCACCGTCGCCGGGCTCGTCCAGATGTTCGCGGGCATGGATGATCCGGCGCGGCTCGGGCCGGGGATGGCGCTGGCGCTGCTCACCACATTATACGGCGTCGTGCTCGCCAACGCGCTCGCCGGGCCGGTCGCGGCGCGGCTGGAGCGGCTCTCGGCCGCCGAGCTGGCGTGGCAGCGCGAGACGCTGGCGCGGCTCGCCGAACTGGCGCGCGACGAGCCCGCGGCGTCGCCCTCGCGGCTGCGCGGCGCGGCATGAGGGCGGCGCGCGGCCCGCGCTGGGCGCTGAGCTTCGCGGACCTCTGCCTGCTGCTGCTCGCCTTCTTCGTGCTGCTCCAGGCCGAGCGCGGCAATCGCGCGCAGCTCGCCGCCGGCATGCGCGCGGCGTTTTCAGGAGGCGGCGGCGCGGCGGCGGTCCGCGCGCGGGAGCTGGCGGCGGCGACGATGTTCGAGCCGGGCGAGGCGCTGCTGCTGGCGCCGGCGCGCGCGCGGCTCGGCGCGATCGGGCGCGATGCCGCCCGGTCCCATGCCGGGGTGCGGATCGAGAGCGTCGGCAGCGATCCCGCGAGCGCGCGGTTCGATGGCTGGGAGCTGGCGGCGGCGCGCGCCGCGGCGATCGCGCGCGCGATCGCCGCGGGCGGCGAGCCGGCGGCCGCGATCGATGTCGCGATTCCCGCGACCACCGCGGCGGATGTGGCGCGGGGCCAGCGGATCACCGTCACGACCAGGCCCGGGATCACGCCGTCGCGCTGACTGGCACGCTCCTTGCGGAAAATGCGCCCGAATGATGGGAGCGACGTGATGCGGGCGGTGCTGGGGCTGGTGATGCTGCTTGGGATGATGGCGACGCCGGCGTTCGCCGACTTCGAGGACATCGGCGCGCTCGAGGCCCGCGTGATCGGCGCGCTGGACAGCGACATCGGCAAGCCGGGCGGTCCGGTCGCGCCGATCGACCGGCGGCTGAAGCTTGCCGCCTGCCCGACGCCGGCGACGATCGATCCGCCGGCGCTGGGCGCGGTGGCGCTGCGCTGCGCGGCGCTCGGCTGGCGCATCCGCGTGCCGCTGGCGCGTGGCGCCGGCGCGGCGGCGCAGGCGGGGACGGCATCGATGGCATCCGCCGCGCGGATCGATCCGGTGGTGCGGCGGGGCGATCCGGTGCAGCTCGTCGCGACGAGCGGGGCGATGACCGTCTCGACCGAGGCGGTGGCGCAGCAGGACGGCGCGCCGGGCGAGCGCATCCGGGTCAAGACCGACGATCGCTCGACGATCGTCATCGCCGAGGTGGTGGACATCGGAAAAGTCCGGCTGCCGTCGTTTAACTGATCGGATTCCCTGCCGTTAAAGAACGGGTAAGGCGGGGGCATCCGAAAGGCGGACAGGGTGCATGAGGAACGCGAGATGATCGACAGGATCGGCAATGGCGGGATGCAGCGGCTCGATACGGGCCGGCTCCAGGCGGCGCGCGCGGGCCAGCCGGCCGGCGCCGCGCCCCCCGTCGCCGAAGCGGACAAGGCGCCGGCCAGCCCGGCGACGGCGCTGGCCGCATCGGGGCCGCCGGTGGATGCCGATCGGATCGCGGCGCTGCGCGCGGCGATCGCCGATGGCAGCTACAGGATCGATGCCGATGCGATCGCGGACCGGATGATCGCGCTCGATCTGCCGGCCGCCTCCGGATGAGCGACGCCGCGCTCGACGAGCTGATCGCGCGCGGCCATGCGCTGGTCGCGGCGCTCGACGCCGACGACGCGCCCGCGATCGAGGCCGCGACGACGGCGTTCCGCGCGGCGCTGGAGCCGCTGCGCTCCGCCGCCCGCGATCCGGCGAAGGCACGCGAGGCGCTCGCCGTCACCGAGGCCGCCCGCGTCCGCGTCGCCTGCCTCGCCGACGTGACCCGCGCCCGCCTGGCGCGCATCGCCGCGATGACGGGCCGCGCCCCGCGCGCGCAGACCTATGGCCGCAGCGGCCGGTTCGTCGCCTGAAACTGGCACGGTAATTGCTGCAATTCCCTCATAGTCGAGGGGGCATGATGAGTTCCAGCACCGGCATCGATGGAGTGGGGGGAGGACGCGCGCGCGTCCAGAACGCCATCGCCGTAGCGTCCGCCCGGACCGGCGTAGACTTCTCCTATCTTTACAGCCAGGCCAAGCTCGAGAGCGGGCTGAACCCCAACGCGCGCGCCGCCTCCTCCAGCGCGACCGGGCTCTACCAGTTCATCGACCAGAGCTGGCTCGGCGTGATGAAGAAGCATGGCGCCGAGAACGGCATGGGCTGGGCGGCCGACGCGATCTCGCTCGGCCGCGACGGGCGCTACCATGTCGCCGACGCCGACACGCGCCGCGCGATCCTCGCGCTGCGCAGGGATCCCGAGACCGCCGCGACGATGGCGGCCGAGCATGCCTCCGACAACAAGGCCTATCTGGAGAGGAAGCTCGGACGCCAGGTCGACGGCACCGATCTCTACATGGCGCATTTCCTCGGGATCGGCGGCGCGTCGAAGTTCCTGCGCGGGCTGGAGCGCGATCCCCAAGGCTCGGCGGCCGCGGTGCTGCCGGCCGCCGCGCGCGCCAACCGCACGATCTTCTACAACCGCGACGGCTCGGCGCGCAGCTTCGCCGACATCCGCGCGCGCTTCGCGACGCGGATGGATCGCGGGGACGACGACGCCAACCCCAATTACATCGCGCCGGCCAGGACGCTGCCGACGCTCCAGCTCGCCTCGGCCGACTCCAACGACGTCGCCGCGGCGCTGGACGCGAACGGCAGCACCGCCTCGCTGCTGACGCCATCGCCGCGCAACGCGCGGCTCGCCTATCTCATGCTCTCCAACCTCGGGGTCTGACGACGGATGGCCGCGCCCGCGCTCGCCAGGAAGCTCTGGATCGACGCCAGCAAGGGCGCGATCCTGCCGCTCGCCACGCTGGCGCTCGTCGCGCTGATGGTGGTGCCGATGCCGGCGTTCCTGCTGGACGTGGGCTTCATCGGCAACATCATGATCTCGCTCGCGGTGCTGATGGTGGCATTGAACGCCGCCAAGCCGCTCGACTTCTCCGCCTTCCCGACCGTGCTGCTGTTCACGACGCTGCTCAGGCTGTCGCTCAACGTCGCCTCGACCCGCGTCGTGCTGGTCAACGGCCATACCGGCGCGGGCGCGGCGGGGCATGTCATCGAGGCGTTCGGGAGCTTCCTGATCGGCGGCGACTATGTCGTCGGGCTGTTCGTGTTCGCGATCATCATGATTATCAACCTCGTCGTCATCACCAAGGGCGCGGGGCGCGTGTCCGAGGTGTCGGCGCGGTTCACGCTCGATGCGCTGCCCGGCAAGCAGATGGCGATCGACGCCGATCTCAACGCCGGGCTGCTCACGCCCGAGGACGCCAAGGCGCGCCGCCAGGAGGTCGCCACCGAGGCGGACTTCTACGGATCGATGGACGGCGCCTCCAAGTTCGTGAAGGGCGACGCCGTCGCCGGCGTGCTGATCCTCGCGGTCAACGTGCTCGGCGGGCTGGTGCTCGGCGTGGTCAGCCACAAGATGGCGATCGGCGACGCCGCCAGGAACTATATCCAGCTCGCTATCGGCGATGCGCTGGTCGCGCAGGTGCCGGCGCTGCTGCTGTCGATCGCGGCGGCGGCGATCGTGACGCGGGTCTCCTCGCCGCTCGACCTGCCGGGGCAGATCTCCAGCCAGTTCGGCGCGGCCAAGGCCTGGACGCCGGTCGCGGCGATCCTCACCATCCTCGGGCTGCTACCCGGCATGCCGCATGTCGTGATCCTGCCGGCCGCCGCGCTGGCCGGGTTCACCGCCTGGAAGCTGCGCGCCGCCGCCAAGGCCGCCGCCGCCGCCGAGGCCGCGCTCGCCGCCGCCCCCGCGACACCGCCGGCGAGCCCGTCGGCGATCGGCTGGGACGAGGTGTCGGATGGCGCCGCGCTGGGGCTGGAGCTGGGTTACGGGCTGATCGGGCTGGTCGACGAGCGGAGGGGCGCGCCGCTGATGGCGCGGATCACCGGCGTCCGGCGCCAGCTCTCCAAGGAGCTGGGGTTCGTGGTGCCGCTGGTGCGGGTGCGCGACAATCTCGCGTTGGGGCCGAACCAGTATCGCATCACCATCGCCGGTGTCGTCGCCGGCGAGGACGAGTGCTGGCCGGAGGATCTGCTCGCGCTCGATTCCGGCGAGCTGGTCGGCACGATCGACGGCAAGACGGTGCGCGATCCGAGCTTCGGGCTGGAAGCGGTGTGGATCAATCCCGAGAAGCGCGGCGAGGCGATCGTCGCGGGCTATACCGTGGTCGATCCCGCGACGGTGATCGCCACGCACCTGAACCAGCTCGTCGCGCTCTCGGCCGCGGACCTGTTCGGGATGGACGAGGCGCAGAAGCTGCTCGATGCGCTCAAGGAAAGCGCGCCGCAGCTCGTCGCGGGGCTGACGCCGGCGCCGCTCAGCCTCGCCGGCCTCGCTTCGCTCTGCCGCGCGCTGCTGTCCGAGGGCGTGCCGCTCAAGGATTTTCGCCGGATCGCCGAGGCGATGGTCGATGCCGCGCGCGACGAGACCGATCCGGTCAAGCTGATCGAGGCGGTGCGGCTGCGGGTCGGCGCGCTCATCATCCAGAGCCTGGTGCCGGTGAAGATGCCGCTGCCGGTGCTGACCCTGGACGCGCAACTGGAGACGCTGCTGAGCCAGGCGGTGCGCGCCGGGCCGAACGCCAGCCATCCGTTCGAGCCGGCGCTGGCGCAGCGGCTGGTCGCGGCGATCGGCGAGCAGGCGCAGCCGCTGGTCGATCAGGCGAAACGCTTCGCCATCGTCACCTCGCCGGTGGCGCGGCGACCGCTGGCGCGGCTGCTCAAACCGCACCTCGCCGACGTGCCGGTGCTCTCCTTCCTGGAGATACCCGACGGCAAGCCGGTCGAGGTGGTCGCGGTCGTCGGCGGCGCGGCGCCGCAGCCGGCGCAGCTGCGCGAGCCGGAGATGGCGCGGTGATCGGTGCTCCTCCCGCTCTGCCGAACCTGCAACGTCCGTTCGTGCCGGGCGAAGTCGAGGCACGGCAGCAGGCGTGTGGCGCTCGACCGCGCTCGGGCCGAACGGAGCGGGATAGCGGGAGCTGGGCATGGCGCTGAACGATCCCGTCGAAGCCGTCGCGACCTATCGCCGCCGCCCCGCCCAGACCGACCGGGCGGCGTTGGCGCGCGCGCACATGCCGCTCGTCCGCCGCATCGCCTGGCATGTCCACGGCCGCGTCTCGTCGGCGATCGACATCGAGGATCTGGTCCAGATCGGCATGGTGGCGCTGGTCGAGGCGGCCAACGCCTATGAGGATCGCGGGCATAATTTCGCGACCTATGCCAGCATGCGCGTGCGCGGCGGGATGATCGATCATCTGCGCCGCCACGCCACCATCTGCCGCTCGGGCATGGCCAGGCGGCGCGAGCTCGCGGCCACGCGCGCGCGGCTCGCCGGCCGGTTCGGCCGCCAGCCCTCGGATGCCGAGATGGCCGCCGAGATGGGGCTCGACGCGGCGAGCTATCACGCCGCCGCCGCCGCCGCGCAGTCCGTCCAGCAGGAATCGCTCGACGACGTCTATTCGGACCAGTCGATATGGTTCGCCGACGCCGAGGACGAGGGCGCCGACGCGATGCTCGACCGCGAGCGGCTGAAGAGCGTGCTGGCCGGCGCGATCCAGCGGCTGCCCGAGCGCGAGGCGCTGGTGCTGCAGCTCTATTTCGTCGAGGAGCTCAACCTCGAGGAGATCGGCCAGACGCTCGGCATCGGCGCCGCGCGGGTCTGCCAGATCAAGAAGTCCGCGCTCGACACGCTGCGCGGCGGCCTCGCCGACCTGCGCTGAGCGCGCCTTCCTCGTCATCCCGGCGAAAGCGGGGATGACGCGATGTGTCGCGCTATCTCGCCGCGCGGCTCGCGCGGTCGAGCCGGTCCAGCACGTCCGCCATGGTGCCGAGGCGCTCGGCGATCTCGCCCTGGCCGGAGCGGATGACCTGGATGGTGCGCAGATCCTGCTGCGGCTGATGCTGGTCGAGCGCGAGGCGCAGCCCGTCGAGCTCGCGGTGGATGTCGCCGATCGTCGCCGGCTGGCCGGCGCGGCCGTCCTCGAGGCGGGCGAGCGCCGCCTGTTCGCGCGCGATCACGGTGTCGAGCCTCGCCAGCGAGGCCGGGACGCGGGCGAGCAGCGCGCGCTCGCGCTCGGCCGCGCGCGCCGCTGCGTCGGCGTGCGCGATGGTGCGCGTCGCCAGCAGCA
>CAXTPE010000124.1:0-7867 GCA_964245925.1 uncultured Sphingomonadaceae bacterium | reverse complement strand
AGGAGAGGGTGGTGCCCGCGTTGCGGCTGATGAGATCGAGCCAGGCGAGCGGGCGGCGGGCGAAATCCTCGGTCTTGAGATAATCGACCGAGACCTGGTTGGCGACCGGCGAGAGCAGGCAGCCGACCAGCCCCATGTCGTGATACCACGGCAGCCACGAGACGCAGCGATCGCCGTCGCGCACCTCCATGCCGATCGAGTGCGCGGCGAGATTGGCGAGCAGCGCGCGGTGGGTGACGGCGACGCCGTGCGGGAAGCGCGTCGAGCCGCTCGAATATTGCAGGTAGGCGATGTCGTCGGCCGATGCGTCCGGCAGCACGGCGTCCGGCGCCGCCTCGTCGGCGAAGGCCTCGAAGGTGATGCCGGGCACGCCCGCGGCGGCGGCGGCCTCCCCCGCGAGCCCCGCGAGCTCGGCCGGGAACAGCAGCAGCGCGGGATCGGCGCTCGCGAGCTGGACGCGGAGCTGGTCGACATAGGCCTCGCGGCCGCCGAACGAGGTCGGCAGCGGCAGCGGCACCGGCAGCGCGCCCGCATAGACGACGCCGAAGAACAGCGCCGCGAAGCCGGCGCCGGTCTCCGCGATCAGCGCGATGCGGTCCCCCGGCCCCGCGCCGCGCGCGAGCAGGCGGCGGGCGTGGGCGAGCGCGTCGGCGCGCAGCTCGGCATAGGGATAGGCGTGGGCCAGCGTGCCGCGCGCATCGTGGAAGTTGAGCCCGCGGCTCGTGCGCGCGGCATAGTCGAGCGCCTCGCGGAGCGTCGCGAAGTCGGCGAAGCGGCGCGGCATCGCGTCGTCGCTCGGTGTCGGCCCGCATGCGGCATCCTCGCCCATCGTCGCGCTCCGCTCGGCGGCCTGGTTCAACGCAGAAGGCTCCTTGCGCGCGGCGGGTCCGCGCGGGCTATAGGGTTGGTCCGACCATCTATCTAGTGGGCGGCCGGCGTTCAAAATCCGGCTCCACTGTGGCACAATCGTGGCGCATGCCCCGCTTCGCCCCCAAACGCGCCGGCGCCGATCGCGGCGATGGCGTGCGCCGGCCGCCGCTCGACGCCGCCGCGCTCGACGCGCTGGCGCTCGGCTATCTCGCCCGCTACGCGACGACGCGCGCGAAGCTGCGGCAGCATCTCGCCCGCAAGCTGGCGGAGCGCGGCTGGGCGGACGAGGCCCTGCCGCCGCCGATCGACGCGCTGGTCGAGCGGATGGCGGCGCTGGGCTATGTCGACGATGCCGCGTTCGCCTCGGCGCGCGGCGCGGCGCTGGCGCGGCGCGGCTATGGCGCGCGCCGGATCGGGCACGCGCTGCGTGGCGCCGGCATCGCCGAGCGGGACGCCGCGCCCGCGCTCGAACAGGCGGCCGACGGCGCCTGGGATCATGCGGTGGCGTTCGCGCGCCGGCGCCGGATCGGCCCGTTCGCCGCGCGGCCGCATGATCCCGACGAGCGGCGCCGGATGCTGGCGGCGATGCTGCGGGCGGGCCATCCCCTTGACATCGCACGGCGCATCGTCGCGGCGATGCCCGGCGAAGTGCCGGAACGGGACGCGTGAGAAAATCAGGCGAATAGCTTTCGATTTACCTCCTCTTCATGGTAGACGAGCACGCGAATTCGGGGGTGAGCCGGATGACGGGAACTGGGGTGGCGTCCGCGTTCGACATGGGCCGCGCATCGATCGATGCGGATGGCCCGCTGGCGCAAGCGGTCTTGATCGACGAGGCGGAGGACGACGGCATCGCCGTGCGCGGCTGCGTGAAGTGGTTCGACTCGACGCGCGGATTCGGCTTCCTGGTCTGCGAGGGGTGGGAAGGCGACGTGCTCGTCCATTTCTCGGCGCTGCGCGAGCATGGCCGGCGCACGCTGCCGGAAGGCGCGACGGTCGAGTGCCTGGCGGTGCGGCGCGAGCGCGGGCTGCAGGCGCGCCGCGTGATCGCCTTCGATCTCTCCACCGCCACCGGGCCGGATCTCGAGCACCAGGCGCGTCGCGCCGCCAGCCATGTCGATCCGGACGAGCTGGAGGCGCGCGCCGGGGTCTATGAGGCGGTGCGCGTCAAATGGTTCAACCGGCTGAAGGGCTATGGCTTCCTGGTGCGTGACGGCGATCCCGCCGACATCTTCATCCACATGGAGGTGGTGCGGCGCGCCGGGCTGGCGGATCTCGCGCCGGAGCAGTATCTCCACGCGCGGATCGCGGCGGGGCGCAAGGGCCCGCTGGCGGTGGTGATCGCCCGGCCGGAGGAGTAGGCGTTGCGGACAGGCTTGAGAAGCGCGCTCGCCGCGCTGGCGATCGGGTGCGCCCGCGTCGCCGCCACCGTCGTCCCGGGCGCCGTCGCCGCGGCGCCGATAGGTGCGCAGCATCTCGCCGCGGTGCCGCTGGACATCGTCGGCGCGCACGGCGCGCACCGTTTCCGCGTCGAGGTCGCGCGGACGCCGGCCGAGCAGGAGACCGGCCTCATGTTCCGCCGCCACGTCGCGCCCGACGGCGGCATGATCTTCCCGACGCCCGAGCCGCGCGCGGTGACCTTCTGGATGAAGAACACGCTCGTGCCGCTCGACATGATCTTCATCCGCGCCGACGGCACGATCGCGCGGATCGCGGCGATGACGACACCGCTCTCGACCGATCTCGTCCCCGCCGGCGAGCCGGTGACGGCGGTGCTGGAGCTCCGCGGCGGGCGCGCGGCGGCGCTCGGCATCGCCGCCGGCGATCGGGTGCGCTGGGCCGGCTGAGCGGCGCGGGTTGCCCGCGTTCGCGGCGCGCGCTAAGCGCCGGCAATGGGCGCGCTTTCGAGTATCTTCACCTGGTGGAACGGCGCCACGATCGGCACCGCGCTCTTCACGCGCCGCGCCGGCACCCGGATCGGCGACGATGCGCTGGGCAACGTCTATTACGAGGGCGGGACCACCGCCGCCGGCCGCCCGCGCCGCTGGGTGATCTATGCCGGCGCCAACGATGCCAGCCGCGTGCCGCCCGAATGGCATGGCTGGCTCCACGGCACGATCGACGCCGTGCCGGATCACGGCCTGCCGCCGGCGCGCGCCTGGGAGCAGCCGCCCGAGCCCAATCTGACCGGCACGCGCATGGCCTATCGCCCGGCCGGCGCGCTGGAGGCGGGCGGCGTCCGGGCGGCCGCGACCGGCGACTATGAGGCATGGAGCCCGGACCAGTCATGAGGCCCCGGCCATGAGGCGCCGGTCATGAGGCGGCTGTTCGGCGACAACGCCAGCGACGCCGTCATAGGCCTGCTCGTCGTGCTCGTCGCGGCGTGGTTCGTGGTCTATGCCTGGCACCGCACCGGCGGCGGCGCGGGCGGCGGCGCGATCCACGTCACCGCGCTCTTCCCGAACGCGAGCGGGGTCTCGCCCGGCACCGACGTGCGCGTCGCCGGGCTCAAGGTGGGCAGCGTCAGCGCGCAGAAGCTCGATCCGAAGAGCTATCAGGCCGAGGTGACGCTGGCGCTCGATCCCGACGTCAAGGTGCCGGCCGACAGCAGCGCGGCGATCACGTCCGAGGGGCTGCTCGGCTCGACCTATATCGCGCTCGTGCCGGGCGGCGACACCGCCGTCCTCAAGAACGGCGACACCATCCTCGATACCCAGGGCGCGATGGACCTGATGGGCCTCGTCGGCCAGTTCATCAACAAGTCGGGCGGGAGCGGCGCCGGCGCCGGCGGCACCGCCCCGGCCGCCGCGCAGGGCGGCGCCGGCGCCGCCCGATGATCCGGCGGGCAGGGGCGGTGATCGTGCTCGCCGTGGGCGGGCTCGCCGCCTGGCAGGGCGCGGCGGCGTCGCAGGCCGGGCCGGCGGCGGCGCCGGTCGCCGCGAAATCCAGGCCCGCTCCCGTGGCGGGCGTGACTCCGAAGGTGGCGGTGCCGGTCAGGACGGCGACGCCGATGGCCGAGCGCGTCGCGGTGCTGGGTGTGCTCAACAAGCGCAACGGCATCGCCCGCGAGATCGCGCTGAAGCCGGGGCAGGCGGCGCGGCTCGGCGACGTCATCGTCCGGCTGCGCGCCTGCGAGGCGACCGCCGACTGGGAGCCCGAGAAGCTGACCGGCGCCTTCGTGCAGACCGATGCGCGCGGCCGCGACGGCCATTGGCGCCGCATCTTCTCCGGCTGGCTCTACAAGGAGAGCCCCTCGCTCAACGTCGTCGAGGATCCGGTCTGGGATGTCTGGCCCAAGAGCTGCGCGATGACGCGGCCCGACACCGGGCCGGACACGGTCGCGGCCGGATCGCTGTTCGCCGCCGCCGCGACGCGCTCCAGCGCGAAGAAGTCGGCGACGGGCGCTTCCGGCGGCGACCAGCCGCCGCCGCCCGCGCCCGGCCCGCCGAAGCCGAGCGCGGCGTCCAGCAACGAGCGATAGGCGTCGCGGTCCAGCTCGATCGCGCCGAGCGAGGCGAGGTGGCTGGTGAGGAACTGGCAGTCGAGCAGCCGGAACCCGCCCGCCCGCAGCCGCGCCACCAGATGCGCGAGCGCGATCTTGGAGGCGTCGGTGACGCGGCTGAACATGCTCTCGCCGAAGAAGGCGCCGCCGATCCGCACCCCGTAGAGCCCGCCGACCAGCCGGCCGCCGTCCCACGCCTCGATGCTGTGGGCATCGCCGCCCGCGTGGAGCGCCGCATAGGCGGTCTCGATCTGGCGGTTGATCCAGGTGTCGGGGCGGTCCCGGGTCGCCTCGGCGCAGGCCGCGACGATGGCGGTGAAGGCGTGATCGACCGTGACGGTGAAGCGATCGCGCCGCAGCGTCCGGCCAAGCGATCGCGAGAGGTGGAAGCCGTCGAGCGGCAGCACGCCGCGCTGGCGGGGCTCGACCCAGAACACCTCGCCGGCGTCGCGCGCCTCCGCCATCGGGAAGACGCCGACCGAATAGGCGCGCAGCAGCAGCCCCGGATCGATCGGCTCGCCCGAGCCCGACCGCGCGCGACCCTTCATGCCGCCGGATCGGCGCGGGCGAGGCGGCGCTCGATCCCGGTCCACAGCGTCGCGAACGCGCGCGCCGCGGGCGTGCCGGGAGCGAAGGCGCCGACCGGCAGGCGCCGGTCCGCCATCGCCTCGATCGCGCTCGCCATCGGGATTACCGGCCATTCGGGCTCGGCCGCGATCGCGGCGCGGTGCAGCGAGCGGCGGCGATCGACCATCGCATGCACCGGCAGCAGCGGCACGCGGCGGCCATGCTCGATCTCGAGGTGGGTCACGATCTCCTCGAACGCCCGTCGGGAGAGCGGCGAGGGGATCACCGGCACGAGCACGAGATCGGCGGCGCGGAGCACCTGGTCGCTCGTCTCGGTGAGACCCGGCGGGCAGTCGAGCAGCACCCGGTCATAGTCCTTCCCCAGCCGCTCGGCGAGGCGGGCGAGGCGCTTCTTCTTGCCGAGCCCGAAGAAGAAGCGGTCGAGCGCGCGCAGCGAGGCGTCGGCGGGCAGCAGGTCGAGCCGCTCGATGGTGCTCGGCACGATCAGGCGGGAGGGCTCGACGTCGCGCGCGAACACCGCCTGCGCCTGATCGGCACGCGCCGCGCCGGTGGCGAGGAGGAAGCTCGCGGCGGCCTGCGCGTCCAGATCCCAGAGCAGCGTGCGGCGGCCGGACTGCGCGGCGCACCAGGCGAGGTTCACCGCCAGCGTGGTCTTTCCGACTCCGCCCTTGAGGCTGTAGATCGCGATGGTCGCCACCGCCCGACTATCCGGCCGCGGCGGCGCGCTGGCAAGCGGCTAGAGCATGATGATTCCAGCTTGCTCCCCGCCATCCCGCGCCCCCCGCCATCCCCGTGAAGGCGGGATCCAGCTTCTCTTGCCGCGACAAGGCGGCGGCATTCCCGCTCCGGCGGGGACGGTGAAGAGAGAGTGGCGATTCGATCCGACATCATCCGGCCTTGGCTATCGGCTCGGGCGCGCGGCGGCACGGGTCGATCCCGAACGGCGCCGCGCCCCTTGAAGATCGTCCCGGAACCCGCCAGCACGCTCCCGGGACGGCTGCCGGCGGAGGATGACATGATCGTAGTGACGGGTGCGTTCGGAACCCTGGGCCGCGCGGTCGTCGCCGAGCTGATCGACCGTGGGCTGACGGTGGTCGCGGTCGACCTGGCGCCGGTGCCGGCCGGCCTCCCGCCGGCGGCCGAGGCGATCGGCGGCGTCGATCTCGGCGATGCCGATGCGGTGGCGCGCCGCTATGCCGCGCTGGCGGGCACGCACGGCGCGATCACCGGGCTGGTCAACATCGCCGGCGGCTTCGTGTGGGAGCCGCTCGCGGGCGGATCGATCGCGAGCTTCGACCGCATGTACGCGACCAACCTGCGCTCGGCGGCCTGCTCCTGCGCCGCGGCGCTGCCGCATCTCGCGCCCGGCGCCGCGATCGTCAACGTCGGCGCCGCGGCCGCGCTCGCGCCCGGCGCCGGCATGGCGCCCTATGCCGCGTCCAAGGCCGGCGTTCGCGCGCTGACCGAGAGCCTGGCGGAGGAGCTTCGCGGCATCCCGGTGCGCGTGAACGCGATCCTGCCGACCATCCTCGACACGCCGGCCAACCGCGCCGACATGCCGGCCGCCGATCCGGCGGGCTGGGTGCGGCCCGCCGCCGCCGCGCGCGTGATCGCCTTCCTGCTATCGGCGGAGTCCGGCGCGATCACCGGCGCGAGCATCCCCCTCTCGCTGGCCGGCTAGAGCGGCCGCTCCGGATTATCGATCTGCCGCGTTTCCCGGGCCAGCAGGTGATTCCACCTGCCTCGAAAACGCCCTAGATCATCCACATCGCCGCCGCGCCGGCCGCCGCCGCGGCGATCGCCACCGCGGCGGTGCGCCAGCCCGCGCCGATCCGCACCACCTCGATGGCCGGCAGCGGCGGCGGCGGCGGCGCCGCGCCCGGCGCGGGGAAGCGCGCCTCGATGCGGCGGACCAGCGCCGGCAGGCGGGCGAGCGTGGCGAGATCGGCGCGCAGCCGGTCGGCGAGGAACGCCTCGGGCCCGAGCTCACCGCGCAGCCATTCGCTGACGAAGGGCCGCGCGGTCTCCCACATGTTGATGTCGGGATCGAGCGCGGTCGCCACGCCCTCGACCATCACCATCGTCTTCTGGAGGAGCAGCAGGTGCGGCTGGGTCGGCATGTCGAAGTCGCGGGTGATCGCGAACAGCCCGTCGAGCATCTGGCCGATCGAGATGTCCTTGACCGGCAGGCCCCGGATCGGCTCGCCGACCGCGCGCAGCGCGGTGGTGAACTCGGCGAGATTATGGTGGGACGGCACATAGCCGGCCTCGAAGTGGATTTCCGCCACCCGCGCGTAATTGCCGGTGATGAGCCCGTGGAGGATTTCGGCGAGCCACAGCCGCGCCTGGCGGTCGACGCGCCCCATGATGCCGAAATCGATCGCCGCCACGCGGTCGCCCGGCAGCGCGAACAGATTGCCCTGATGGAGATCGGCGTGGAAGAAGCCTTCCGCGATCGCCTGCCGCAGGAACGCCTGGACCAGCGTGCGCGCGAGCGTCGGCAGGTCGTGCCCGGCGGCGACCAGCGCGGCGCGGTCGGCGAGCTTGATGCCGTCGATCCACTCCAGCGTCAGGACGCGGCGGCCGGTGCGCTGCCAGTCGATGCCGGGCACGCGGAAGCCGGGCTCGGCGGCCATGCCCTCGGCGAGCTCGGAGGCGGACGCCGCCTCGCGGCGCAGGTCGAGCTCGCGCAGCGTCCACTGGCGGAAGGTCGCGATGACGAGGCGGGGGCGCAGCCGCGCGAGCTCGCCGCCGATCGCGTCGGCCTGGGCGGCGGCCCATTCATAGGTCTCCAGCGCTCGCGCGAACTCGTCCTCGACGCCGGGGCGGAGCACCTTCACCGCGACGGTGCGCCCGTCGGTGGTCACGGCGCGATGGACCTGCGCGATCGAGGCGGCGCCGATCGCG
>CAXTPE010000123.1:0-7924 GCA_964245925.1 uncultured Sphingomonadaceae bacterium | reverse complement strand
TTCCTGGCGCGCACCATCGTCCGGCCGCTGCGCCGCCTCGCGATCGCCGCGCAGCGCGTGCGGCTGGGGCGCGCGCGCGAGGTGGTGGTGCCGCGCCTGCCGCGCCGGGGCGACGAGATCGGGCTGCTCGCGCGCGCGCTCTCGGACATGAGCCAGGCGCTGCGCCAGCGCATCGACGCGGTCGAGAGCTTCGCCGCCGACGTCGCCCACGAGCTCAAGAACCCGCTCGCCTCGCTCCGCTCCGCGATGGACAGCCTGGCGCGGGTGAGCGATCCCGAGCTGAAGGCGCAGCTCCTCCGCATCATGCAGGACGACGTGCTCCGGCTCGACCGTCTCATCACCGACATCGCCGAGGTCTCGCGCATGGATGCCGAGCTCACCCGCACCCGCTTCGAGCGGGTCGATTTCGGGCCGCTGATCGAGGCGCTGCTCGCCGCCCGCGAGGAGCGCGGCCGCAATCGCGGCGTCCGCGTCGCCTTCGCCCGGCCCTATCGCGATACCGCGGTGGCGATGGGCGACGCCGCCCGCCTCGCCCGCATGATCGAGAACCTCGTCGACAACGCGGTCTCCTTCGCGCCCGCCGGCGGGCTGGTCGAGGTCAATGCGGCGCGGGTCGACGACCAGGTCCAGCTCTCGATCGAGGACGAGGGGCCGGGCGTGCCGGCGGCGGACCGCACCGACATCTTCCGCCGCTTCCACTCCTCGCGTCCCGAGGAGCAGTTCGGCCGCCACAGCGGGCTCGGGCTCGCGATCGTCAAGACCATCGTCGAGGGCCATGACGGCACCATCGAGGTGCGCGACCGCGACGACGGGCTGAGCGGCGCGCGCTTCGTCATCCGGCTCGCCGCGGCGCCGATGCGCGAGGAGGCCGCGCTCGACGCGCCGGCGGCGGCGCATTGACGCCGGCGTCCCGCTGCCGTCTTCGGCATCCCGCTTTCGCGGGGATGACGGAATCGAATAGAGCGGAACCCATCACGCTCCAAGGATCGCGGACGATGCCAGCGCCTGCCGAGACCGAGACGATCCACGCCTCCTGCGTCGCCATCGCCGGGCGCGGCGTGCTGCTCGCCGGCGCGTCCGGCTGCGGCAAGTCCGATCTCGCGCTCCGCCTGATCGATCGCGGCGCCGCGCTCGTCAGCGACGACTATACCGTGCTGCGCCGCTTAGGCCCCGGCCTCGCCGGCAGCGCGCCCGCGACCATCGCCGGCCGGATCGAGGTGCGCGGGATCGGCATCGTCGCGATGCCGCATGCCGGCGAGACGCCGGTCGCGCTCCTCGTCGATCTGGAACGCGCGCCCGAGCGCCTGCCCGAGCCCGCCTCGCGGACCCTCCTCGGCGTGGCGCTGCCGCTGCTCGCGCTGGCGGCGAGCGAGGCGTCGGCGCCGCTCAAGGTCGAGCTGGCGCTGGCGGCGCTGGCGGCGCTGCCATGAGCACCGGCCGCCCCAGCCGCATCCTGCTCGTCACCGGCATGTCCGGCGCCGGCAAGTCGACCGCGCTGCGCACGTTGGAGGATCTCGGCTGGGAGGTGGTCGACAACCTCCCGCTGCCGCTGTTCGACCGGCTGATCGGCACGCCGCCGCCCGCCGGCGCGCCCGATGCCGAGCGCCCGCTCGCGATCGGGATCGATACCCGCACCCGCGGATTCGCGGCGACAAGCGTGCTGGAGCGGCGCGACGGCACCGGCGTCGAGCTGCTGTTCCTCGATTGCAGCGGCGCCGAGCTCGCGCGGCGCTTCTCGGAGACGCGCCGCCGCCACCCGCTCGCGCTCGATCGCGCCGTCGGCGACGGCATCGCCGCCGAGCGCGCGCTGCTGGGTCCGCTGCGCGATGGCGCCGATCATCTCGTCGACACCACCGAGACCAGCGCGCATGCGCTCCAGCAGGAGCTCCGCCAGCGTTTCGGCGGCGATGCGCCGCCCGGCGCGACGCTCTCGATCCTGTCGTTCGGCTATGCGCGCGGGCTGCCGCGCACCGCCGATCTCGTGTTCGACATGCGCTACCTGCGCAACCCGCACTGGGAGCCGGCGCTGCGCCCGCGCACCGGGCTGGAGGCGGACGTCGGCGCCCATATCGCGGCCGATCCGGCCTATGCGGCCTCGCTCGAGCGGATCGGGGAGCTCCTGGAGCTGCTGCTTGCGCGCTATGCCAGCGAAGGCAAGTCCTATGTCACGGTGGCGTTCGGTTGTACCGGCGGGAAACATCGCTCGGTCCACATCGCCGAGCGGATCGCCGGGAGGTTGCGCGCCGCCGGCTTTTCGCCCACCATCCTCCACCGCGATCTTGCCGCGGCGCAGCAGGGCGCGGCGGCGGGGTCGCAGCGTTCGTCCGGGGGGCCGGGCGGCCTCAGCGGATGAACGGATGATCGGACTGGTTCTCGTGACGCACGGCCGGCTGGCGAAGGAATTCGTCACCGCGATGGAGCATGTCGTCGGCAAGCAGAGCGCGATCGAGCCGATCTGCATCGGCCCCGACGACGACATGGAGCGCCGCCGCGACGACATCGCGCGCGCGATCCGGCGGGTGGACGATGGCTCCGGCGTCATCATCCTCACCGACCTGTTCGGAGGAACGCCCTCCAACCTCGCTATATCGCTCATGAAATCCGATCATGTCGAGGTCATCGCCGGGATCAACCTGCCGATGCTGATCCGGCTCGAATCGGCGCGCAAGTCGATGCCGATCAAGGCCGCCGCCGCCGCCGCGCGCGAGGCGGGGCGGAAATATATCTCGGTGGCCTCCGAGATCCTGGGCGAGGCGGCGTGAGCGAGGCGAGCCGGCTCGTCCGGATCGCCAACAAGCGCGGGCTGCACGCGCGGGCGTCCGCCAAGTTCGTCACGCTGGCCTGCGCGCAGGAAGCCGAGATCGCGGTCGCCAAGGATGGCTCGACGGTGGCCGGCACCTCGATCATGGGGCTGATGATGCTGGGCGCGGCGATGGGCGACCATGTCACCATCTCGGCCGCCGGCGAGAAGGCCGAGGAGGCGCTGGGCGCGCTGGTGGCGCTCGTCGAAGCCAAGTTCGGCGAGGAGTGAGCGCGGCGGACACCTTCCCCTTCGTGAAGGCGATGACTGCACCTGCCGTCGTCATGTTCCGAAGCGGGATGAAGTCGGCTGAAATCGCTGGCCGCCCCGCTCTCTCGCATGGGGAGAGGAAAGGGCCCGTCCCCGTGAGCGGACGGGAGGGTGAGGGGTCGCACGCCCTCGAGAGTGCCGGACCCCTCTCCCGACCCTCTCCCGATGGAAGAGGGCTTCCTCCGGACCCCGCCCGCCGCATTCCCTTCTAGCCACGGCCACCCATGCCCCGCGACATCACCGCCTTCTCCAACCCGCTCGTCAAGCAGGTCGTCGGCTTGCGCGACAAGCGGCATCGCCGCGCGGCCGGGCTGTTCCTGGCCGAGGGGCTGCGCATCCTCGCCGAGGCGCGGGACGCCGGGCGGCTGCCCGAGCATCTGTTCTTCGCCGCCGAGAGCGCGGACCACCCGATCGTCCGCCGGCTGGCGGCGGCGACGGAAGGCGCCGGCGGCGAGGCGATCCTCACCACCCGCGACATCCTCCGCAAGCTCTCCGGCAAGGACAATCCCCAGGTGGTGCTCGGCGTCTATCGCGAGCCGGCGACCGGGCTGGACGCGATCGACCGCGCCACGTCCGGTATCTGGATCGTCGCGCATTCGCTGCGCGATCCCGGCAACCTCGGCACCATATTGCGCACCGGCGACGCGGTCGGCGCGGGCGGGCTGATCCTGGTCGACGACTGCGCCGATCCCTTCTCGGTCGAGGCGGTGCGCGCGAGCATGGGCGCGCTGTTCACCCAGGCGCTCGCGCGGGCGCGCTGGGAGGAGTTCATCGGCTGGCTGCGCGCCGGGCCGGGCCAGCTCGTGGGCCTGAGCCCGCGCGCCGCCACCGGCTATCGCGAGCTCGCCTACGCGGCGCCCGCCTTCCTGCTCGTCGGCAACGAGGCGCGCGGTCTGCCGGAGGCGGCCGAGGCGGCGTGCGACCTGCTCGTCCGCCTGCCGATGCTGGGCAAGGCCGACAGCCTCAACGCGGCGGTGGCGACCGCGGTGATGGCGTACGAGGTGCTGGGGCAGCGGGGGTGAGCGCGGCCTCCGCCGCCGGTCAGCGCCGCCCGCCCTGTCGCCATCCCGCCCCATGGAGCCTTGCGGGCCCCGGATGCCGCTGGAGGTCGCCCATGACGAGCTTCGCGAGCGCCGCGCTCACCCTTGCCGCCATCGCCGGCGCGGCGCCACCATCGGCGGAGCCTGTCCCCGGCACGATCCTTCCCCCTACCCCGCCGCCTCCACCGCCTCGCCCGCGCTCAGCTTCGTCAGCGGCCGCACGCCCGTCTCGACCAGCGGCAGCGGATCGATGGTCTTGCCGCCGGTGTCGACCTTGAGGGCCTCGAAGCGGCGCGCCTGGGTCATCACCTGGCTCTCCAGCGATCCCACCATGTCGTTGTAGGCGCCGGTCGCCTGGGCGAGGTTGCGGCCGAGCCTGGCGACGTGGCCGCCCATCGTCGCCAGCCGCCGATAGAGCTCGCGGCCGACCATCGCGACCTCCTGCGCCTGCTCGGCGAGTGCCTCCTGCCGCCACATCCCCGCCATCACGCGGGCGAGCGCCAGCATGTTGATGGTGGAGGCGATGATGACGCCGGCTCGGAAGGCGCTCTCGATCAGCTCTGGCGCGCGCTCGGCGGCGGCGGCGAGGAAATGCTCGCCGGGGATGAACATGATGACGAAATCGGGCGAGAGATCGAACTGCCGCCAATAGGATTTGCGCCCGAGATCATTGGCATAGCTCTTCATCGCGGCCGCGTGCCGGAGCAGCAGATCGGTCCGGCGCTCCTCGTCCTCCTCGTCGAACGCCGCCTCGAAATGAACGAGCGGGCATTTCACGTCGACGACGATGCAGCGCCCGCCCGGCAGGTGGATCACGCAATCCGGGCGGAGCTGGCGCTCGCCGTCGCTGACCGTGCTCTGGAGCGAGAAGTCGACGTTCTCGGCCAGCCCCGCCGAGGCGAGGATGGTGCGGAGCTGCTCCTCGCCCCAGCGGCCGCGATGCTTGGGGCTGGAGCGCAGCACGCTGGCGAGCCGCGCCGTCTCGCGCCGCACCACCTCATTGCCCTGGGTGAGCTGGCCGACCACCTCGCGCAGCCCCGCATAGCTGTCGACCCGCTCCTTCTCGACCTTCCGCAAACCCTCCTCGTAGCGCCTGAGCGTCGTCTCGACCGGCGTCAGCAGCGCCTTGAGCTTGGCCTCATTGGCATTGCCGGCCTCGGCGAAGCGCTCGTCGGCGCGCCGGAGGAAGGCGGTCTGCGCCTCGCCGAGCAGCTTCGCGCCGACCTCGCTGAACTGCGCCGACAGCGCCTCCTTGGCCTCGCGCAGCGCGGCGAGCTGCGCCGCGAAGCTGCGCTCGCGCTCGCCCGCCGCCGAGTCGCGCGCGGCGAGATCGATGAGCGCGCGATCCCGCGCGTCGCGCAGCGGGCCGATCTCGCCGCGCGCCGCGTCGCGCTCCCCGCGCACCCCGTCGAGCTGGAGCCGCAGCAGCCGCGCCGCCTCGCCGGCGCCGCGCGCGAACGCCAGCCAGCCAAGCGCGAGCCCCGCCAGCAGCGCCACGACAAGGAGGACGATCGCCAGTCCCGCGGCCACGCCGGTCTCCGCCAAGGGAACGAAGCGCGAACCTAGCCGGGTCGTGCTACGCTCTCAAGCGCAAAAGCGCCGGAACGGCGGCGCGCGCTCGCCGGTTGGGCGGGAAACAGGAGAGAAAACCCATGTCGATCCGCAAGATGCTGGCCGAACACCCCGAATCGAATGGCCACAACAACGAGCCGCTCGCCGCCGCCGTCCGCCACGCGATGTACTGCGCGGTGATCTGCACGTCGTGCGCCGACGCCTGCTCGGCCGAGGACATGGCGATGCGCCGCTGCATCCGGCTGTGCATGGACTGCGCCGACATCTGCGCCGCGACGATGAAGGTCGCCGCGCGCCGCACCGACGAGAACCGCGCGATCATCGCCGCGCTCCTCCAGACCTGCATCCAGGCCTGCGAGACCTGCGCGACCGAGTGCGAGCGGCACGATCACGCCCATTGCCGGCGCTGCGCCGAGATGTGCCGCGAGTGCGCGGCGGATTGCGCCGAGGCGCTGGCGACATTGGGGTGACGGCCAGACGTCGCCACCCCACCCGAGCGTCACCGCCCTCGCCCGTCATCCTGAACCCGACATGGCAATCGGGAAGCGGCGCGGGCGCTACGCCGCCGCCTTCTGCTTCCTCGCCTTTTCCAGCTTCCTGAGCACCATGTCGCGCTTCAGCCGCGAGAGATGATCGATGAACAGCACGCCCTCGAGATGGTCCATCTCGTGCTGGAGGCAGGTGGCGAGCATGCCCTCGATGCGCTCGTCATGCGCCACGCCATGCTCGTCGAGCCAGCGCGCGCGCACCGCCAGCGGGCGCTCGACGTCGGCATAATGGTCCGGCACCGAGAGGCAGCCCTCGTTGTAGACCGAAAGCTCTGGCGCCGCTTCCGACAGCTCGGGGTTGATGAAGACGCGCGGGGTGCGGATCGCCGCGCCGTCCGGCCCGCCCGCCTCCTGGAGGTCGATCACCAGCACGCGCCTTGGCACGCCGATCTGGATCGCGGCGAGGCCGATGCCGGGCGCGTCGTACATCGTCTCGAACATGTCGGCGATGAGCGCCCGCAACGCATCGTCGAGGGTGTCGACCGGCGTCGAGATGGTGCGCAGCCGGGGATCGGGCGCTTCGAGGATCGGGCGGATCGCCATGCCGAGGAAGATAAGATCGGCGGCCGCGAGCGTCAATCACGACCCTTTTCCGTACCCGTTCGCGCCGAGCGCGGTCGCGGCGCGGACACGGCGCCCGGCGCCCGGGCGCCCGCCCCCCCGGGGGTGTCGCTCTGGCGAACGTGGCGGGCGTCTCAGCCCACCGGCCGCCGCTGGCGCAGCGCCTGCGACAGCGTGCCCTCGTCGAGATAGTCGAGCTCGCCGCCGACCGGAAGCCCGTGCGCGAGCTGGGTGAGCCGCGCCGGCAGCGCGCCGAGCCGTTCGGCGAGATAATGGGCGGTGGTCTGTCCCTCCAGCGTCGCGTTCATGGCGAGCACCACCTCGTCGATCCCGCCCGCCGCGACGCGCGCCACCAGCCGGTCGATCGCGAGATCCTCGGGCCGCACCCCGTCCAGCGCCGAGAGCCTGCCGCCGAGCACATGGAAGCGCCCCGGGAACAGCCGCGAGCGATCGAGCGCCCAGAGGTCCGCCACCTCCTCGACCACGCACAGCAGCCGCGCGTCGCGGCGCGGATCGGCGCAGACCGCGCAGGGGTCGGCGGTGTCGATGTTGCCGCAGGTGCCGCACTCCGCCAGCCGCTCGTCGACCGCCTCCAGCGCGCGGCGCAGCGGGGCGAGCGCGGCGGCGCGCTTCTTGAGCAGGTGGAGCACCGCGCGGCGCGCCGAGCGCGGCCCCAGCCCCGGCAGGCGCGCGAACGCCTGGGTCAGCGCCTCGATCTCGGGGGATGCCATCGCGGCCGGAGATAAGGGGTTGCGCGCGGCGCCGCCAGAGGCTTGGGGATGCGCGCTATGCGCCTCGCCTTCATGGGAACGCCGGCCTTCGCCGTGCCGACGCTGGATGCGCTGGTGGCGGCGGGCCACGAGGTCGCGGCGGTCTACACCCGGCCGCCGCGCCGCGCCGGGCGGGGCAAGGCGCTCGCCCCCTCGCCCGTCCAGACCCGCGCCGAAGCGCTCGGGATCGCGGTGCGGACGCCCGAGCGGCTGCGCGAGCCCGGCGACGAGGCGGCGTTCGCGGCGCTGGGGCTCGATGCGGCGGTGGTCGCCGCCTATGGGCTGATCCTGCCGCTGGCGATCCTCGCCGCGCCGCGCCACGGCTGCCTCAACGTCCACGCCTCGCTGCTGCCGCGCTGGCGC
>CAXTPE010000122.1:0-8029 GCA_964245925.1 uncultured Sphingomonadaceae bacterium | reverse complement strand
GAGGCTCGCGCGACCGTCCGGACGGCCCGGGCCGGCGCCGCGGCTGCTGCTCTGGCCCGCGGCGGCGACCGCATATTATCTCGAGCTCGATCCCGGCGCGCGCGACGCGCTGGCGGCGCTGCTCGGCCCGCGCGACGCCATGATGCTGGGCGGCGATTCGCTCATCCTCGATGCCGCCGGCCATGTCGTGGCGGCGCGCAACAGCCTGTTCTCGCTCGCGCCCGATGGACGGCTGACCGGCCGCTACGACAAGGCGCATCTTGTCCCCTATGGCGAATATCTGCCGATGCGGCCGCTGCTGACCGCGATCGGCCTCTCCCGGCTGGTGCCGGGAGACGTCGACTTCCTCTCCGGCCCCGGGCCGCGCACGCTGGGCCTCGGCGGCTTCGGCGGGGTGGGCGTGCAGATCTGCTACGAGATCGTCTTCTCCGGCCATGTCATCGATGCCGCGCACCGGCCCGGCCTGCTGTTCAACCCGTCGAACGATGCGTGGTTCGGGCGCTGGGGGCCGCCGCAGCATCTCGCGCAGGCGCGGCTGCGCGCGATCGAGGAGGGCATGGCGATCGTGCGCTCCACCCCCACCGGCATCTCCGCGATCGTCGACGCGCGGGGCCGCATCGCCGCCAGCCTGCCGTGGCGGACGGCGGGCGCGATCGAGGCGCCGATCCCGCGGGCGCTGCCGCCGACGCCGTTCGCGCGCCACGGCAACCTGCTGCCGCTGCTTCTGGCCGGCATGTCGTTCCTGCTGGCGGGCGCGGTTGCGGTCCGCACCCGCGCGCGCTAGACGCCGCGCGGGATATAAGGATGTCCTTATGCGGGCTCGGCGCGGCCGGCCCGCCGACCGGGAGCGACGATACACGCGATGCGCAGCGATTATCTCTTCACGTCCGAATCCGTCTCCGAGGGCCATCCCGACAAGGTCGCCGACCAGATCTCGGACGCGGTCGTCGATCTCTTCCTGTCGACCGACCGGGAGGCGCGCGTCGCCTGCGAGACGATGGTGACGACCCAGAAGATCATCCTCTCCGGCGAAGTCCGCTCGTCGGATCGCGGCATCATCGACGAGCATGGCGTGCTCACCGACGGCGGCCGCGCCAGGATCGAGGCGGCGGCGCGCGAGACGGTGCGCAAGATCGGCTATGAGCAGGACGGCTTCCACTGGCGGACCGCGGCCTTCGAGAACAATCTCCACGCGCAGTCGGCGCATATCGCGCAGGGCGTCGACTCGGCCGGCAACAAGGACGAGGGCGCGGGCGACCAGGGCATCATGTTCGGCTATGCGACCGACGAGACGCCGGACTATCTGCCGGCCACGCTCTATTATTCGCACCGCATCCTCGAGAAGATGGCCGAGGACCGTCATGCCGGCACGGTCGATTTCCTCGAGCCCGACGCGAAGAGCCAGGTCACGCTGCGCTATGTCGACGGCAAGCCGGTGCTGGCGACCGCGCTGGTCGTCTCGACCCAGCACGCGCCGGACTATTATTACCACAACGACGAGGGCGATCCCGCGCGCTACGCGACGCTGCGCGACTATGTGGTGGGCGTGTTCAACGACGTGCTGCCGGCCGGCTTCATCACCGGCGAGACCGCGATCTACGTGAACCCCACCGGGCGGTTCGAGATCGGCGGGCCGGACGGCGACTGCGGGCTCACCGGCCGCAAGATCATCGTCGACACCTATGGCGGCGCCTCGCCGCACGGCGGCGGCGCCTTCTCGGGCAAGGATCCCACCAAGGTCGATCGCTCGGCCGCCTATGTGGCGCGCTATCTCGCCAAGAACGTCGTCGCGGCGGGCTATGCGAAGCGCTGCACCATCCAGCTCTCCTATGCGATCGGCGTCGCCGAGCCGCTCTCGCTCTATGTCGACACCCACGGCACCGGCACGGCCGACGAAGCGCGCATCGAGCAGGTGCTCGCCACCATCCTCGGCGGGCGCAAGCTCACGCCACGCACGATCCGCGAGCATCTCGGCCTCAACAAGCCGATCTACGAGCGGACCGCGAGCTACGGCCACTTCGGCCGCACGCCCGACGGCGACCATTTCTCATGGGAGCGGATCGATCTGGTCGATGCGCTGAAGGCGGCGCTGGGCTGAACGATCCGGCGACGATCGGCCGGCTCTACGGACGGCGGCAGGGCCACCGGCTGCGCGCGGGGCAGGCCGCGCTGGTCGAGGAACTGCTCCCCAGGCTGAGCGTGCCCGCCGATGGCCCGCTGGATGCGGCGCGGCTGTTCGGCGACGACCGCGCGCTCGGGCTGGAGATCGGCTTCGGCGGCGGCGAGCATCTCGCCGGCCAGGCGGCGCTGCATCCCGGGCTGGGGCTGATCGGCTGCGAACCCTTCCTCAACGGCGTGGTCGCGGCGCTGGGGCATGTCCGCGCGCGGGCCTTGGGCAATGTCCGCATCCACATGGGCGACGCGCTCGACGTGCTGGCGCGGCTGCCGGACGCGAGCCTGTCGCGGGTCTGGCTGCTGCACCCCGATCCCTGGCCCAAGGCGCGCCACGCCAAGCGGCGCTTCATGAACGACGGCCCGATCGCGCGCGTCGCCGCCAAGCTCGCGCCCGGCGGCGAGCTGCGCTTCGGGACCGATCATCCGGTCTATTGCCGCTGGGCGATGATGGTGATGGCGCGCTCGCCCGACTTCGCGTGGCCGGCGCGCGCCCCGGCCGATTTCCTCGCCCGCCCCGCCGACTGGCCGGAGACCCGCTACGAGGCCAAGGCGCGCCGGCTCGGCCATGAGGTGTGGTATTTCCGTTATCGCCGTATTTGAGATGTGCCTGTCCTGGTAATAATGGATATTTCCATATATTTACTTCGCGGATTGTGCGCGGGAGTATCCGGCAGTTTCCGCTGCGGTGATTACACGGTGATTACATTTGTGGTACCTGATGTACTGCAATGGCGATCGGAAAGATCACGAAGCGGACAGTGGACTCACTCCTCGCGAACGAGGTTATCCCCAGTCGGGATCGGTCTTGTGTCGCCGGGCCTTTCCGGTTCCCGGCGCGGGAACCGGGAAGCGCTACCGCCAGCCCCAGGTATCGCGCAGCTCGTCGATACCCAACATGATGATGAGCAGCACCGCGACCGAATCGATGAAGAGCATCGCGCCCTCCCCTGTTGAAGACGGCGGCGATCATCGCACCATATGGTTAACCGATCGTCGATGCCCGGCCGCGTCCCTCAGCCGCGCGGCGCCGCCGCTCCGGTCGCCGCGCTCCGGAGCGTGGGGAAGGCCCGCGCGTCGGGCTTCACCGCCAGCAGCCGGGCCAGCGTCGCGCGGAAGCGGGCGAGCGCGTCGCCGGCGAGCTGGGCGGCGGTGTCGAACCTCACCGACATCGGATCGACCGGCAGGCCATCGCGATACACCTCGTAATGAAGGTGCGGGCCGGTCGAGAGGCCGGTCGAGCCGACATAGCCGATGATCTGGCCCCGCGTCACATGCTCGCCGGGCGCGACCGCGATGCGGCTCATGTGCGCATAGCCCGTGCCGAGCGCCTTGCCTTCGAAGATCTGGACGAAATTGCCATGGCCGCCGTGCCAGCCGGCGAAGGTGACGGTGCCGCCGGTCGCGGCGTAGATCGGCGCGCCGGCCGGCGCGCCGAAATCGACCCCCATGTGCATCCGGCTGAACCCGAGGATCGGGTGGAAGCGCATGCCGAAGCCCGAGGTCTCGCGCCCGCCGTCGACCGGCATGCGCATCTCGCCGCGGGTCTCGCCGGTGCCGGCGGCGGTGTACCAGTCGTCCCGGCCGTCGCCGGTCCAGCGCAGCAGCTGGACGCCCTTGCCGCGCGGCTGCTGGAGCCCCGCATAGAGCAGCGCGCCGGTCTCGACCTCGCCGGTGGCGGCGCGGCGCCGGGCGACGACCATGTCGAAGCGGTCGTCCGCGCCGATGTCGCGGTCGAGGTCGAGCCGGGTCGAGATCGCCTTGAGATAGGCGGCGATCGCGGCGCCCGGCGCGCCATTGTCGCGCGCGGCGCGGTAGAGCCCGCCGCCGACGAGGCCGGTGACGCGCAGCGGGGTGGTGTCGACCGGGATCGGCTCGCGCGCGAGGCGCAGCGCCCCGTCGATGCGGGTGAGCGCCAGCCGCAGGTCGAAGCCGGCGCGGAAGCGCAGATAGGCGAGCGGGCGGTCGGCGCCGGCGCGCGGGCGCTGGCCGAGCGTCATGGCGATGCGCGTGCCGGGCGCGATCGCGCCGAGCGGAACCTGGCGGCCGACCAGGGCCGCGGCCGCCCGCGCCTCGTCCGAACCGACGCCGGCGCGCTCCAGCACGCGCGCGAAGCCGTCGCCGAGCCCCAGCGTGGCGGCGACGTCGAGCCGCGGGCGCTCGGGCGCGCCGATCAGCGGCTCGACCAGATCGCCGGCGGCCATGCGGCGGCCGGTGTCGGCGCCATAGGCGAGCGGCGCGATGGCAAGCGCGCGCGCCTGCTGCCATTCGGCGTCGGCGATCGCGGGATCGGACGGCGCCGGATCGGACGCGGCGGCGAGCGGCGCGAGGCCGGGCGCGAAATGGATCATGCTCCAGCAGAGCGCCACGAGGGTGACGGCGCCGCGCCACCACTCGCGCGAGCCGATCCGCGCGCCGAGATCGACGACGAGATCGAGATCGGCGAGCGCGTCGCGGATCGCGCGCAGCGCCGCCGGCCAGCGCAGGCGCGGCTGCGGCGCCGGCAGCGACCGGCGGTCGAGCATCAGCGTCGCGGCGCCGCCGTCCCGCCCGTGGATACTGTCGCCTGCCTGAAACAACAGTCCGTCCGAGCTCCCGGCCGTGGATCCGCCCCGCCGCCGATCCACCGGCCACGCGGGCCGACTGTGAGGCAGCGAGGTTAAAGTCAATTTAAGCTGACGCGAGAGATGGTTAACCTGCGGCAAGGCGTGCGGCGGCCGCGCCCGACCTCCCACATCGCCGACATGGCCGATGCGGGCTTGCCTTTGCCGCCGGACCCGCCATCTTGGCGCCGCGATGGACAGGATCGGCCGGACAGGCCCTGTGGCGGTCCTCGGGCCGACCAACACCGGCAAGACGCATCTGGCGATCGAGCGGATGTGCGCGCACAGCTCCGGCCTGATCGGCTTCCCGCTCCGGCTGCTGGCGCGCGAGGTCTACGACCGGGTCGTCGCGATCAAGGGCCGCGACCAGGTCGCGCTCGTCACCGGCGAGGAGAAGATCGTGCCGCCGGGCGCGCGCTGGTTCCTCTGCACGGCGGAGTCGATGCCGCTCGACAGGGACTTCGCGTTCGTCGCCCTGGACGAGGCGCAGCTCGGCGCCGACCCCAATCGCGGCCACGTCTTCACCGACCGCATCCTGCGCGCCCGCGGACGCGAGGAGACCATGATCCTCGGCGCCGACACGCTGCGCCCGGTGCTGCGCGCGCTCGTGCCCGACGTCCGCATCGAGGCGCGGCCGCGCTTCTCGACGCTCAGCTATGCCGGGCCGGGCAAGCTCTCGCGGCTGCCGAGGCGCTCGGCGATCGTCGCCTTCTCCGCCGAGGAGGTCTACGAGGTCGCCGAGACCTTGCGGCGTCTTCGCGGCGGCACCGCGGTGGTGATGGGCGCGCTCTCGCCCCGCACCCGCAACGCCCAGGTCGCGATGTTCCAGGCCGGCGAGGTCGACTATCTCGTCGCCACCGATGCGATCGGCATGGGCCTCAACATGGATGTGGCGCATGTCGCCTTCGCTCGCTTAAGCAAGTTCGATGGTCGGCGGACGCGGCGGCTCACCGTGCCCGAGATGGCGCAGATCGCGGGGCGCGCCGGGCGCCACCATCGCGACGGGACGTTCGGCACATTGGGCGGAGAGGAAGGCGGCGCGCGTTTCGAGGATGAGGAGGCGCAGGCGGTCGAGCAGCATCGCTTCGCCCCGCTGGACCACCTGTTCTGGCGCACCGGCACGCCCGACCTGACCGCCGTCGATGCGCTGGTCGCCTCGCTCGAGGCGCCGCCGATGCAGCCGGGCCTCCGCGCCGCCCCGCAGGCGATCGACCTCGCCGTGCTGAAGCGGCTGGCGGGCGAGGATTTCGTCCGCGCCCGCGCGAAAGGGCCGGGCATGGTCGGGCGGCTGTGGGACGCCTGCGGGCTGCCCGATTTCCGCAAGACCGGGCCCGAGCATCACGCCCGCCTCGTCCAGCGCATCTTCGTCCATCTGAGCGAGGGGCGGGGCGTGATCCCGGTGCCGTGGTTCGCCGACCAGCTCGCGCGGCTCGACAGCGTCGGCGGCGATGTCGAGACCATCGCCGACCGGATCGCGGGGGTCCGCACCTGGGCCTATATCGCGCAACGCGCCGACTGGCTCGCCGAGCCCGGCGCGTGGCGCGCGCGCACGGTCGCGCTGGAGGAGAAGCTTTCCGACGCGCTGCACGAGCGGCTCACCCAGCGCTTCGTCGACCGGCGCACCTCGGTGCTGATGCGCGATCTCGCCACGCGCGGGATCGACGCGCTGCCGATCCGTGTCGAGGACGACGGCACCGTCCGCGTCGCCGACGAGCCGATCGGGACGCTCACCGGCTTCCGCTTCGTGCCCGCGGCGGGCGCGCGGGCGGGCGAGATGAAGCGGCTGCTCGCCGCCGCCGAGCGCCGGCTCGGCCAGGAATATGCCCGCCGCGCCGCCGAGCTCGCGCAGGCCCCGGACGAGGCGCTGAGCCTCGCGGAGGATGCCGGGCGCCCGCCCGCGGTGTTCTGGCGCGGCGATGTGGTGGCGCGGCTCGGCAAGGGGCGTTCGCTCACCCGGCCGCGCATCGAGCTGCACCGCACGCTGGGCGTGCTCGCGGCGGCGGAGCGCGCGGCGGTGGCCGAGCGGCTGGCGGCGTGGATCGGATGCCGGACGGCGCGCGCGCTGGCGCCGCTGGTCGCGATCGAGCGCGCCGCCGCCGATCCGGCCACGCCGCCGCCGCTGCGCGCGCACCTGGCGCCGCTCGCCGACGCCGGCGGGATCGTCGCGCGCGCCGCCGCCGCCGAGCTGCCGCGCGAGCTGCGCCGCCATGCCGCGCGGCTCGGCGTGCGGATCGGCGCGCTCGACATCTTCGTGCCGGCGCTGCTGCGCCCCGAGGCCACCCGCTGGCGGCTGGCGCTGCTCGCCGCCGCGCTGGGCGAGGATCTGCCGGCGCTGCCCAGGCCCGGCGCGGTGACGCTCGACCGCCCGGCCGAGGCGGCGGCGGTGGCGTGGGCGGAGCGCGCCGGCTTCCGCGCCTTCGGCCCCCAGCTCCTGCGCGTCGACATGGCCGAGCGGATCGCGCGCGCGATGCACGATGCCCGCGCCGCCGGCGCCGCGCCCGATCCGGCGCTGGCGGTGTCGCTCGGCCTCAGGCCGCCGGCGGTCGCGCGGCTGATGCACGATCTCGGCTTCCGCCCGTCGGTCGCCGGCGGCGCGGCCTGGCAATGGCGCGGGCGCCGGCGCGCGGACGCGTCGCCGCCGCGCCCCGGCAACGCCTTCGCCGCACTCGCCGAACTGGCCTGGAGCTGAGCGCTGGCCGACGCCGCGATCCGGCTCGATCGCTTCCTCTGGTTCGCCCGGCTGACGAAGACGCGCGAGCTCGCCCGGGCGCTCGCCGGGCAGGGCCATATCCGCCTCGACGGGCGGCGGATCGAGCGCGCGCACGCGCCGGTGCGGGTCGGCGATGTGCTGAGCCTCGCCGTCCACGGGCGGGTGCGGGTGCTGCGCGTCGAGGCGCTGCCGGCGCGGCGCGGGTCGGCGGCGGCGGCGGCGGCGCTCTACACGGACCTGCTGCCCGATCCATCCGCCGGAACGCGCGCGCCGGCACCGGAGTTGACGGGTGCGAGCGCGGAAGACTAGGGCGCCCGCACCGCCTGCGTGCTCACGAGGACCAGCATGACCTACGTCGTCACCGATGCCTGCATCCGCTGCAAGTACATGGACTGCGTCGAGGTCTGTCCGGTCGACTGTTTCTACGAGGGCGAGAACATGCTCGTCATCAACCCGTCCGAGTGCATCGACTGCGGCGTGTGCGAGCCGGAATGCCCGGCCGAGGCGATCCTGCCCGATACCGAGAGCGGGCTGGAGAAATGGC
>CAXTPE010000121.1:0-8040 GCA_964245925.1 uncultured Sphingomonadaceae bacterium | reverse complement strand
GTTCGGGCCGATCGACGGCGACAGCGTCGACGAGCTCGTCCGCAAGGCGGACATGGCGCTCTACGACGCCAAGTCGCACGGCCGCGGCCAGGCGCGCGGCTTCGACGCGCGGCTGCAGAAGGAGGCGGAGGACCGGCTGCGCCTGGAGCACGACCTGCGCGGCGCGCTCGCCTCCGACCAGCTGCGGCTGCTCTATCAGCCGATCGTCTCGGCCGAGACCCAGGAGGTGATGGGCTTCGAGGCGCTGCTGCGCTGGCAGCACCCGACGCGCGGCTTCGTCTCGCCCGCCGACTTCGTGCCGATCGCCGAGGAGACCGGGCTGATCGGCGAGATCGGCGCCTGGGTGGTGCGCACCGCCTGCCGCGAGGCGGCGGGCTGGCCGGCGCCGGTATTCGTGGCGGTGAACCTCTCGCCGCTCCAGCTGCTGCTGCCCGGCCTGCCGGCGACGATCAGCGAGGCGCTCGCCCGCTCCCGGCTGCCCGCCAACCGGCTCGAGCTGGAGGTGACGGAGACCGTGTTCCTGCGCGATTCGGACGGCTCGCTCGACGTGCTGCGGCGCCTGCGCGCGCTCGGCGTCCGCATCGCGCTCGACGATTTCGGCACCGGCTATTCCTCGCTCGGCTATCTCAACCGCACCATCTTCAACAAGCTCAAGATCGACGGCAGCTTCGTGCGCGGCGCGGCGACGCGGCCCGAGAGCGTCTCGATCATCCAGGCGATCGTCACGCTGGCCAACTGCTTCCAGATGACCATCACCGCCGAGGGCGTCGAGACCCAGGAGGACTATCGCCGCATGGCGGATCTCGGCTGCCACCAGATCCAGGGCTATCTGTTCGGCAAGCCGCTGCCGCTCGACCGCGCCACCGAGATGGTCGGCCGGCCCTGGCAGCAGCAGCGCGCGGGCTGAGCCGCGCGGCGGCTTGCGCGGCGGTGTGCGCTAGAAAGCGCGCTCCAGCCGGCGGATGAGGCCGAGCGCCGGGCTCGGCGCGGGGAGGCGGCGCTCGATGCCGTCGTCGATCCGGCGGACGCGGGCATAGAGGTCGGCGGTCGCGGTGACGATCGCGCGCGCGGTCTCCGGCAGCGCCGCCACCGCCGCCGGATCGCTCGGCGCGGCATGGCCCAGCCGCCGCTCGGGATCGGCGGCGTCCCCCTCGGCGAGCTCGCCCGCCTCGACCGCGCGGCAGGTCAGCAGCCAGGCGATGATGTGCATGAGCCGGGTCGTCACCTTGAGCGATTCGCACGAGAAGCCGACCCGCAGCAGCGGCGGCAGCGCCTCGCGCTCGGCGCGGCCATGCTGGTCGAAATAGCCGCGCGCCTCGTCGGCGAGCACCATCGCCTCGACATAGAGCGAATCGGTCAGCCGCGCCGTCAGCGGGCGCGTGCGGGGGGCATCGCCATCCATCATCCGCCTGGCGCTTGCCATAGCCGGGGCGCGCGCGACATCGCCAAAACACAGCGCATCGCGCCGCTAACCATCAAACGGGACGCCTTGAACGGCCGCGCCCCCCCACCTATTTTCGCCGGGCCGAAGCCGTGCCCGTCAGGGGCGGCGGCGGCAGCCCGGCGGGATGCCCGCGGGCCACCGACCTCTGTTGCCAACCAAGGGATAGACATATGCGCAGCTTCGATTTCGCCCCCCTCCTCCGCTCCTCGATCGGCTTCGAGAACCTCAACCGCCTGGTCGATTTCGCCAGCCGCGGCGAGAGCGACGGCTATCCGCCCTATAATATCGAGAAGCTCGGCGACGGCACCTATCGCATCTCGATGGCGGTCGCCGGCTTCCGCCGCGACGAGCTCGATCTCACCGTGCAGGAGAATGTCCTGATCGTCGTCGGCCGCGCCGCCGAGGCGAACGAGGACGGTCGCGAGTTCATCCATCGCGGCATCGCCAAGCGCGCGTTCGAGCGCCGGTTCCAGCTCGCCGACACGATCAAGGTGACCGCAGCCTCGCACGACGCCGGGCTGCTCAACATCGATCTCGTCCGCGAGGTGCCCGAGCACAAGAAGCCGCGCCGGATCGCGATCGACGGCAGCACGCCGGAGCCCGCCGTGATCGAGCACGAGCCGGAGCGGCGCGCCGCCGCCTGAGCGCGGCCGCCGCCATCGGGAGAGGCCGGCCCGGCGCGTTCGGGCCGGCCTTTTCCTATCAGGCGATGATGTCCGGGATGAGCTGATCCTCGAGCGCGGCGATCTCGTCCTTGAGGCGGAGCTTGCGCTTCTTCAGCCGGGCGATCTGGAGCTGGTCCGGCAGCGCCGCCAGCGTGAGCGCCTCGATCGCCGCGTCGAGATCGCCATGCTCGATGCGCAGCAGGCCGATGCGTCGCCGCAGCTCCTCGCTCTCCATCCCGCGCTTCCGTCCCCCGCTCGCCAGACCCCCGGATCGGGTTAGGTCGCGAACGCCGGAGGGGCAAGCGGCGCCGGCGCCTCGGATCGTCGCAGCCAGCCGCGGATCCGTCGCGGCGCCGCGAAACAGGCCGCGACAAATGCCGGCTTCGGTGGTTTACTCCGCTGCCCCGATCGCAATGAGGAGAGCGGAATGAACACTGCGCATTCTTCGACCCTGGTCGCCCGCCACGCCGGGCTCGATGCCCGCATCGCCGCCGAGCGCGGCCGCCCCGCGCCGGACGACGCGCTGCTCGCGCGCCTCAAGAAGCAGAAGCTCAGGATCAAGGAAATGCTCACGCGATCCTGAGGCGGTCGCGCCGCCGGCCCGACCGGCGGCGTCCGCTCAGGCGGTGCGCAGCCCCGGACGTCTGGCTTGCTGCTGGCCGGGCGCCGGCCGAGCTGGCGTGACCGGGATGCTGCGCCGCGCGCGCAGCCGATCGACCGGCACCGCAAAGGCGATGCCGATCCGGCCGTCGTCCGCCCAGGCGACGGTGCCCTGGATCTGGCCGACGGTCTTGAGCGACAGCTCGACGCTCTCGCCGGCCGCGAGCACCAGGTCCACCTCGCCCATCAGCCCGCCGGACGAGATGTTGCGCACCCGCATCGGCAGCGCCGGCGCATCGCTGCCCGCGCGCCGGATGGTCGCGCTCATCATCATGCTGTCGCGCGCCTGCGCGCGCGCGCCCGCGGCCTTGGCCGTCTCACCGCCATCGGGTTCCGTCATCGCGATCTCCGCATGCGCCGTTGCGAGCGCCTCGCGCGTCACCATGGCGGCAAAGCTTCGCCAAAGCGTTAAGCTGCGTGATCGGAGCCGGATGCGATCGGAGCGGGCTCCGGTCGGCTGGATCAGCCACCAGCGCGTTTTCGAAGCAGGCGGGAATCCCCTGCTGGCTCGGAAGACGCGGCGGATCGATAATCCGGAGCGGCCGATCCGATGCGATAGGATCGAGCGAGCACCGCTCCAGCTTCGTCATTCCGGAAAAGCGCTATTCCTCGCGCGAGACCTTCTCGTTGCGCTCGTGGCGCTCCTGCGCCTCGACGGTCATCGTCGCGATCGGCCGCGCCTCCAGCCGGGCGAGCGAGATCGGCTCGCCGGTGACCTCGCAATAGCCATATTCGCCCTCGTCGATGCGGCGGAGCGCGGCATCGATCTTGGCGATGAGCTTGCGCTGGCGATCGCGGGTGCGCAGCTCGATAGACCAGTCGGTCTCGGTCGAGGCGCGATCGGTGATGTCCGGCTCGCGCAGCGAATCCACCTGGAGTTGGGCGAGCGTGCCCTGCGCCTCGCGCAGGATGGAGTCCTTCCAGTCGAGCAGCTTGGTGCGGAAATAGGCGAGCTGGCGGGGGTTCATGAAGGCTTCATCGGGCTGCGGCCGATAGCCGGAAGCGTCGGCCGCGCCGGGCCGGGAGGTACTTCGCTCGCCGATCGCGTCCCGCGCCGTAGCCATGCCTGCCCTCTGCCGCCAAAGCTCTGCGCGAGCGCAGAAAACCCGGGGGCGCGCACGCCCGCGGCGCGGGCGCCTCCCCCCGCGGCGGGCCTATAGACTCGCCCGATATGCAGCACAAGCGCGCTTCCGGAACCGCCGGATCCCGCCCCGGGGCGATTCGCGAACGGGCCTGAACGGTGGTCGCGCGATCGTTAACCATAAGTGTTCAGCATCTCCGCAAAGCCTGTCGCTTCAATCCCGCCTGATGATGCGACCCCATCTGGGACATTAACCCGATCAGTGCGTCGATAGGCTGCTTGCGGACCGGCAAAGCCCGCGCAAAGAGAGTTAATGCCCTTGCGATTAACAGATATTTTTGCATCTTGGGGAATGAAGGCGCGGGTGGCGATTTCCCTGGCATTACGGCTCGGGGCTGTTTCCGCCGCACAACTATAGAAGAGCGCTGCGATGTCGGTACGAATGGCGTTGGCCAAGCTTTGCGCATGCGCTTGTGGCGGTGCGGTGATCGGCGGGGGCGCGGTGCATGTCGCCGAACGGCCGCGCATCTATCACAAGGTCGTCCGCAAGTCCGTCCACCAGGTCTCCCATGTCCGTCGGTCGGTGACCACCACCACCACGACATGCGCTCCCGCGACGGTGACGATCGCCTCGGCGGCGCCGCTGCCGGCGGCGTTCTCCTCGCCCGGCGGCTATGGCGCGCCGGCGGTGATCGGCGGCTCGACGGGCGGGTTCGGCGGCGGCTTCTTCGGCGGCGGCGGCGGCTTCTGGGGCGGCGGCGGCGGCGGCAGCGGCGGCTGGTTCGTCTCCTCGACCTCCAGCAGCAGCTCGAGCTCGAGCGGCAATGTCTCGACGTCGACCGGCGGTGCGTCGGTCGTCAACAGCGGCAACAACACGAACACCAATACCAACGGCAACACGAACACGAACACCAACAGCAACACGAACACCAACAGTCAGGGGCAGACCCAGGGCCAGTCGCAAGGGCAGACCCAGACCCAGAGCCAGTCGCAGGGGCAGACCCAGGGCCAGACGCAGGGCCAGGGCCAGACCATCAGCTCGTCGAGCGGACCCGGCCCGCACGTCCCGCCCAATACGCCTTCGACGCCGGTGCCGGCGCCCCCGATGCTGATCCTGTTCGGCGCGGCGGCGGGCGCGCTCGCCGCGCGCCGCGCGCTGACGAAGCGCGCGCCGGTCGCGGGAACGCAGGGCTGAGACGCCACTTGCGGAAAGCGGGTTTCGGCCGGCTCACCGCACGAGGATAAGAGGGCGCGCCGCGGGGCGCGCCCTCTGTCGTTCGGCATCGCGCCGCGCGGGAGGTGATGGCGGCGATCCCGCAGCCGACGCCGTCGGCCTGACCGGCGACGCCCGGCCCCGATACACCACCGCCCTCGCGTGGCGATCGGGAAGAGAGGAAACCGCCTAGTTCTTGCTCGTCTTCGGCTGGGCGTCCGCCGCGGCGGCGTCGAGCTGCTCGGCGGTCATCGCGATCACCGGCGCGTTGTCGCCGCCGGCAAAGGCGGTGAGCGGCAGCCGCACCTTGCTCCTGGCGGTGGCGAGCGTCGCGAACTGGCCGTCGACCGTCTCGATCCTGCCGACCGGCCTGCCCGTGGTGTCGTTCACCGCCACGCCCGCCACCAGCTTCGGCGGCGCGGCGGCCGGCGGGGCGGCCGGCGCGGCGGCGCTGGCGGCGGCGTCGACCTGCGCCGCGGTCATGCCCAGCAGCGGCCCCTTGTCGCTCGTGCCGAACGAGCTCAGCGGCAGCTTGACCTTGCTCCTGGCCGTCGACAGCGTCGCGAACTGCCCGTCCAGCGCCGTGACGGTGCCGACGACGGCGCCCGACTGATCGTAGACCGTCGCGCCCTGCGCGATCGCCGCGGGAGCGGCGGCCGGGGCCGGGGCCGCGCTCTGCGCATGCGCGCCGGCGGCGAGCCCGAGGATCGCCGTCGCGGCGAGCAGGGCATGAGTGGATGGCTTCATCACGTCCTCCGGAAATCGGCGCCGCGTCATCGCGGGCCGTTCGCGCAACGCATGTAGGCGCGAACGGCACCGCCGTGACCGCAAGCCCGGACGAGCCGTGGCCGCGCCCGGACGAAGCGTGCCACGGCCGCCCGCGCCACGAGGTTGCGCGACGAGGTTGCGCGGGCGCGAGCCCGACGCCATAGCCGCCGGCCATGCACGACATCCGCCTCGTCCGCGACGATCCCGCCGGCTTCGATGCCGCGCTGGCGCGACGCGGGCTGGCGCCGTCCGCGCCCGCGCTGCTCGCGCTCGACGAGCGGCGCCGCGCGGCGATCGGCGGCGCGCAGACCGCGCAGGAGCGGCGCAACGCCGCCTCGAAGCTGATTGGTCAGGCGAAGGCGGCAAGGGACGAGGCCGGCGTCGCCGCGCTGATGGCGGAGGTCGCCGAGCTCAAGACGCGGCTGCCCCGGCTCGCCGAGGCGGAGGAGGCGGCGGCCACGGCGCTGGACGAGGCGCTCGCCGCGATCCCCAACCTGCCGGCCGCCGATGTTCCCGATGGCGCCGACGAGGCCGGCAACGTCGAGGTGCGGCGCTGGGGCGATCCGCGCGACTTCGCCTTCCCGCCCCGCGACCATGCCGATTTCGGCCCCGCGCTCGGCCTCGACTTCGAGGCGGCGGCGGCGATGGCGGGCGCGCGCTTCGCCGTGCTGCGCGGGCCACTCGCCCGGCTCAACCGCGCGCTCGGCCAGTTCATGCTCGACGTCCAGACCGGCGAGCACGGCTTCACCGAGGTGGCGCCGCCGCTGCTCGTCCGGCCGGACGCGCTGTTCGGCACCGGCCAGCTCCCGAAGTTCGCCGACGATCTGTTCCGCACCACCGACGACCGCTGGCTGATCCCCACCGCCGAGGTGAGCCTCACCAACCTGGTCCGCGCGACGATCCTCGGCGAGGAGGCGCTGCCGCTGCGCTTCACCGCGCTCACACCATGCTTCCGCGCCGAGGCGGGCGCCGCCGGGCGCGATACGCGCGGGCTGATCCGCCAGCACCAGTTCGAGAAGGTCGAGCTGGTCGCGATCACCGTGCCCGAGGAGAGCGAGGCCGAGCAGGAGCGCATGACGCGCGCCGCCGAGACCATCCTCGAGCGGCTCGGCCTGCCCTATCGCCGCATGCTGCTGTGCGCCGGCGACATGGGCTTCACCGCGCGGCGGACCTTCGACCTGGAGGTCTGGCTGCCCGGCCAGCGGCGCTATCGCGAGATCTCCTCCTGCTCGACCTGCGGCGACTTCCAGGCGCGCCGCATGGACGCGCGCTACCGCCCCGCCGGTGACGGGAAGGGGACGCGGTTCGTCCACACGCTGAACGGCTCGGGGCTGGCGGTCGGCCGGACGCTCGTGGCGGTGCTGGAGAATTGCCAGGAAGCGGATGGTTCGGTGCGCGTGCCGGACGCGCTGCTGCCCTATATGGGCGGGGTGACGGTGCTGACGCCCGCCTGACCGCCGCTTGCCAAGCTCCGCGCGCGCGTGCAACCGCTTGATCGGGAGGGTGGATGGATCTCACGGGCTTCGCTGAGCGGCTGGTCGGCAAGGGCGATCTCACGATCCTCGGGCCGCGCCCCGGGCCGATGCGGCTCGGCGACGGCAGCGGCCCGCCGGTGACGATCCGCCTCACCCGCCGCACCGCCGACATGATCGCCGCCGATGCCGCGCTGAAGCTCGGCGAGGCCTATACCGACGGCAGCCTCGAGCTCGTCTCCGGCGACGTCTACCAGTTGCTCGAGATCGGCGCGCGCAACGGCTTCTTCGTGCCCCGCGCCCGCCCGCGCGCGCTGCCCGCGCGGCTCGCGCTCGCCGCGCGCCGGCTGGTCCAGCAATGGAACGACCGCGCGGCGGCGAGGGCCAATGTCGCGCATCATTACGACATCTCGAACGCGCTCTACCGGCGCTTCCTCGATGCCGACATGCAATATAGCTGCGCCTATTTCGCCGACCCGGAGATGACGCTGGAGCAGGCGCAGGCCGCCAAGAAGGCGCATGTCGCCGCAAAGCTGCTGCTCCGCCCGGGGCATCGCGTGCTCGACATCGGCTCGGGCTGGGGCGGCCTCGCGCTGACCCTCGCCGAGGACGGGCAGGCCGACGTCACCGGCATCACGCTCTCGACCGAGCAGCTCGCGCTCGCCCGCGAGCGCGCCGCCGCGCGGGGCCTGGCCGAGCGCGCGCGTTTCCAGCTCGCCGACTATCGCGACATCGCC
>CAXTPE010000120.1:0-8155 GCA_964245925.1 uncultured Sphingomonadaceae bacterium | reverse complement strand
GCCGTTGTCGAACACGCCCTGGCTCTTGCCGACGCCGCGGAAGTTGAAGCGCAGCGTCGCGAAGCCGCGCCGCACGAAGGTCTGGTAGAGGCTCTGGACGATGCGGTTGTTCATCGTGCCGCCGCCCTGCGGATGCGGATGGAGGATCATCGCGACCGGCGCGCGCGGCCGCGGTCCTGGCTGGAAACGGCCTTCGAGCCGGCCTTCGGGTCCGGGAAAGATGACTTCGGGCACGGGCACCTGCTGTTTGGCTTTTTCGGCGGGAACGGGCGCGCGCATGTCGCACCGCGGCGCGCGCCTATATAGGGTCGCGCCTCACCCGCGCAACGAAATGCGGACGAGCAGCGGAGTCGTGCATGGAGCGCATCTATCTCGATCATGCCGCGACCTCGCCGATCGCGCCGCGTGCCCGCGAGGCGATGGCGGCCGCGCTGGAGAGCTGGGCCAACCCCTCCTCGCCGCATGCCGAGGGCCGCGCGGCGCGCGCCGCGCTGGAGGGCGCGCGCGAGGCGATCGCGGGCGCGCTCGGCTGGCGGCACGCGCTGCTGTTCACGAGCGGCGCGAGCGAGGGCATCGGCATCGTCTGCCGGCGCGGGGCGGCGGGGCGCAGGATCGTCTCGGCGGTCGAGCATGAGGCGGTGATGCGCCAGGCGACGGATGCCGAGGTGGTGCCGGTCGGCCGCACGGGCGTGATCGATCTCGGCGCGCTGGATGCGGCGCTGGGGCGGGCCGGGCCGCGCCCGCTGGTGGCGGTGCAGGCGGCGAACGGCGAGACCGGCGTGCTCCAGCCGCTCGACGCGGTCGCCGAGCGGGTGCGCGCGGCGGGCGGCCTGCTGATGGCGGATTGTTCGCAATCGGCCGGCAAGCTGCCGCTGCCGGACGCGGACTTCGTCATCGTCTCGGCGCACAAGCTTGGCGGACCGCCCGGGATCGGCGCGCTGCTGGTGCGCGACCTGCGGCTGATCGAGCCCTCGGGCGGGCAGGAGCGTGGCTATCGCATGGGCACCGAGAACCTGCCGGCCGCGCTCGGCTTCGCCGCCGTGGCCGACGGCGGGCCGGGCTGGATCGCGCGCGCCGCCGAACTGCGCGCCTATGTCGACGCGGGGATCGAGGCGGCGGGCGGCGAGGTGGTGGCGGGCGGCGCCGCGCGGCTGCCGACGGTCGGCGCCTATCGCATGCCGGGCGTCGCCGCGACCGTGCAGCTGATCCGCTTCGATCTCGCGGGCATCGCCGTCTCGGCGGGCAGCGCGTGCGCGTCGGGCAGCATGAAGCCGAGCGCGGTGCTCGCCGCGATGGGGATGGCCGAGCCGGAGGCCGGCGAGGTGATCCGGATGAGCTTCGGCCGCGCGACCAGCCGCGCCGATCTCTGGCGTTTCATCGATAGCTGGAAGCGCATCGCCGGCGACGCGGGCGGCGGCGCATGATCTATCTCGACTATCAGGCGACGACCCCGCTCGCGCCGGAAGCGCGCGCGGCGATGCTGCCGCTGCTGGAGGCCGAATATGGCAATCCGCACTCGCCGCACCGCATGGGGCGCGCGGCCAGGGCGGCGGTCGAGCTGGCGCGCGAGCGGGTGGCGGCGCCGTTCGGGAGCGGCGGACGGCTGTTGTTCACCGGCGGCGCCACCGAGGCCGCGAACTGGGCGCTGAAGGGGATCATGGCGGACGCGCCGGCGGGGCGCCGCAGGCTCGTGACGATCGCCACCGAACATGCCTGCGTGCTGGACAGCGCGGGCTGGCTGGGGGCCCGGGGCTGCGAGATCGTCGTGCTGCCGGTCGGCGCGGACGGCATCGTCGACCTGGCGGCCGCCGCGAACGCCATCGACGGGACGACCGCGCTGGTCGCCGCGATGCTGGTCAACAACGAGATCGGCGTGATCCAGCCGGTCGCCGAGCTCGGCCGGCTGGCGCGGGCGGCGGGCGCCGTGATGTTCTGCGACGCGGTGCAGGGCCATGGCCGCGTTGCGCTGCCGGTGGACGCGTGCGACATGATCGCGATCTCCGCGCACAAGCTCCATGGGCCGAAGGGCATCGGCGCGCTCTGGCTGCGCGACGGCGTGGCGCCCGCGCCGCTGCTGCACGGCGGCGGCCAGGAGGGTGGCCTGCGCTCGGGGACGCTGGCGCCGGCGCTGTGCGCCGGGTTCGGCGTGGCGGCGGCGCTGGCGTCCGAGCGCTTCGCGGCGGACCGCGATCATGTCTCCGAGCTGTCGGGACAGGCCCGCGCGCTGCTCGGCGGCTGGGCCGTCAACGGCGCGCTGGATCGGCGCTGGCCCGGCAATCTCAACATCCGGCTGGACGGCCTCGATGCCGGGCGGCTGATCTCCGAAGTGCGCGAGGTCGCCTTCTCGGCGGGATCGGCCTGCGCCAGCGGGTCAGGCCGGCCGAGCCATGTGCTGCGCGCGCTTGGCCTCTCGGACGCGCAGGCGCGCGCCAGCATCCGGCTGGGCTTCGGGCGCTACACCACCGCCGACGAGATCGAACGCGCGGTTGCGCTCATTCTCGCGGCGGCGGAACGCCAGCGGGCATTCGCGTGAAGGTCCGCTTCCTCGGCCGCGACGGCGGCCTGTCGCGCGAGGTGGCGGCGGAGGCCGGCGCGCGGCTGCTCGAGGTGGCGCAGGCCGCGGGCCAGCCGCTCGAGGGGACGTGCGAGGGGCAGATGGCCTGCTCGACCTGCCATGTCATCGTCGACGCCGCCGATTTCGCTCGGCTGCCGGCGGCGAGCGAGGAGGAGGAGGATCTGCTCGATCTCGCCGCGCATGTCACTCGCACGAGCCGGCTGGCCTGCCAGATCCTGCTGACCGAGGCGCTCGACGGGCTGACGGTGCGGATGCCGGCCGGCGCGCGCGACATGCAGGGGCGGTGATGCCGTACCTGCCCGGGGTTCGGGAGTTGCGCGGGGATGACGCAAGAGGGCGCGGCGGCCGTCACCCCGTGAACAGCGCCTTGCGAATCACCGCGTGGACGCCCCAGTTGCCGTTCACCACCTGCGTCACCCCGAAGTCGACGCCGACCGACAGCAGCGAGATCGCCTCGTCCTCGCTCAGGCCCTTGGCCGTCATCAGGAAGCGCCGCGCCTTGCGGAACGCGTCGCGCATCGCGCCGTCGATCGAGGATTTCTTGTAGATCTCGCTCTGCGCGTCGTCGCCCAGCTCGCGCAGATAGTCCGGGTGGCTGAAGCCCATCACGACCCACTCGGCGTCGGTCTCGATCAGCGGATAGTCGAGGTCGCGAAGGTTGCCGTGCATCGCGTGCGCGGGATGGTGGATCACCTGGATCACCGCCGTCATCGAACATTCGATCGCCGTCCCGCACAGCTCGGAATCGCCCTGGCTGGCATGCGGATCGCCCAGCGACAGCAGCCCGCCCGCCACCGCGACCGGCAGGAAGATGCGCGAGCCCGGCCCGGTCCGCCAATTGTCGAGATTGCCGCCATGCGCGCTCGGCGGCACCGAATCGACGAGGCCCGCATGCGCCGGCGCCAGCCCGATCACGCCGAAATGCGGCCGCACCGGGATCTCGATGTCGCGCAGCACGTCGAAGTTCTTCTCCACGCTGGCGGGATCGACCGGCACGCCGGGATAGTCGATCCGGTTGTGCAGCACGCCGGACGGATCGGTCTGCGGCGTCCAGCGGTAATTATAGACGGCGTGCGCGCACGATCGCCCGTCGCCGCCCTCGACCTCGTAGATGGTGATGACCTCGCGCGGGCGCGGCTCGGTCAGGAGGTCGTTGTAGTGGAAGCCCCAGAAGGCGGCGGCGTTGCTGCCGAAGGCGCGGCCGGCGAACTTGGCGTTGCCGCTCGGTCGAGCGGCGATGTCGAGCACGCGCACCTCGATGACGTCGCCGGGCTTCGCCTCGGCGATCGCGATCGGCCCGGTGCAGATATGGACGCCGAACCCCTCGCCCGGCCCGCGCCCACAGGCCGACGCATCGAGCGGCCCCGCGCCGCGCCGCTCGACCGCCTTGCCGTCCGCCGTCCAGCGATAGACGCTCTCGGCGCCCGCATCGCCCTCGATCATCCGCTCGGCATCGTCGGCGGCATGATGGGTGAGCGTCTCGATGGTGACATAATCGCCGGAGCGCACCTCGAGCACCGGCTTCAGCGCGCGGCTGAAATAGCCCCAGTGGATCGTCTCGGGGCTGACCGGCAGCAGATGGTGACGGATGCCGGACGCGCTGTCGTCACCGCTCTCGGACGAAGCCGGCGGCAGCTCGTCGCCGTCCGCCGGAGCCTCGTCGACGGCTCGCTCGCGGCGTCCGGCGGGGCTGCCGCGCTGCGGCTGCGCCTGCTCGCCTTGCACGGTCGCGCCCTTGCGATATTCGCGCGGCGACACGCCATATTGCTCACGGAAGGCGCGGCTGAACGAGGCGCTGTCGTTGAACCCCCATTGGAAGAGGATGTCGGAGATCGACTTCTGCGCATGCAGCGGACTGCGCAGGTCGAGCCGGCAGCGCTCCAGCCGGCGCAGCTTGACGAAATGGCCGAAGCTCTCGTCGACGCTCTCGAACAGCTTCTGGAGGTAGCGCGGCGAGATGCCATGCTCGCTCGCGACCTGCTGGAGGTTGAGATCGGGATCGGCGAGCCGCATCTCGACGGTCTGGAAGATGCGCTCCAGCAGCGCCGCGCGCATGCCCGCCGCCCCACCCAGCGCGCGCGGCGGGGCGTCGTCGAGCAGCGCCGCCAGCAGGAACTCGGGCAGCCCGAGCTCAACCGGGCGGAGCTGGTCGGTCGTCGCCTCGGCCAGCGTGTCGGCGACCGAGCGCAGCATGCCCGAGAGCACCCGGCTCGCGCCGCCCTCGCCCGAGAGCTTGCCGACCGGCGCCGGCAGCGGCGTCCGCAGCCGATGGCCGACGAGCGCGCGGGGCACGCGCACGATCAGGCAGCGGTTGTCCTCGGCGAAACGGTGCAGTGCGGCGGCATCGCCCATCCCGTAGACGATGTCGCCGTCCCGCGCGGCGAGCGTCGTCGCGCCGTGGCGGACCTCGGCGATGCCGTCGAGCACCAGCATCAGCCAGAGCATGTCGCCGCCCTGCGCGAAATTGCCGGAGAAGGCCTGGCGGGTCGCGGTCAGCCGGATGAAATCGATGCCGAGCTCGCTGCGGAACGCGATCAGCTCGCCGTACAGCCCCTCGTCCGCCATTTCGGCGAGCGCGAGCGAATGACGCTGGAGCGCGAAGCTCCAGGCGCCGCGCCGTTCCTCCTTGGGATAGGCATTGGTGGTGAAACGCAATTGAGCGTACCTCATCCTCCGGCTGGCGGCATTCCGTCGGGCGCTCCGGTCTCGGACGGATAGCGCAACCGCGCGAATTGCAGTAGCCGATCCAGCTCAACGGTGTCGATCAGGAGAGCAAGCCGATGTCAGACGAAGCAAGAGAAGGCGTGCGCATCGAGGCGCGCATGGTGCCCTTCCCGGGATCGATCAGCCCGCAGGCCCGCGCGCACCTGGCCAGCCTGGTCGACCCGGACGGTTTTCCCTTCCTGCTTCACCAGGAATCACCGGCGGCGGACGACACGGCGGGCTGGGCCGAGGCCAAGGAGGCCGTGTCGGGCATGATCGCGCACATGCTGGCGCCGATGGTCGCCGAATGCCGGTCGCAGGTGGAGACCATCGATCTCGCCGGCACCGTCACCTATCTGGCGACCCCCGCCGATGCCGGCGCGGACGACCGCGCCTATCTCGACATCCATGGCGGCGGCCTGGTGCATGGCGGCGGCGAGCCCTGCCGGCTCGGCGCGCGCATCCAGGCGGACCGGCTCGGGGTCCGTTGCTACGCGGTCGATTACCGGATGCCGCCGGAGCAGCCCTATCCCGCCTCGCTTGACGATTGCGTCGCCGTCTATCGCGCGCTGCTGGACCGCTACGCGCCTGAAAACATCGTGGTGGGGGGCGGATCGGCCGGCGGCAATCTCGCCGCGGCGCTGGTGCTTCGCGCGCGCGACGAGGGCCTGCCGATGCCGGCGGCGCTGGTGCTCATCACGCCCGAACTGGATCTGACCGAGTCCGGCGACAGCTTCGAGACGAACCGGATGGTCGACGTGATGCTGCCCGCGCCGCTGATGGGCACGAACCTTCTCTACGCGGCCGGGCAGGACCTGGCGCATCCCTATCTGTCGCCGCTGTTCGGGGACTTCTCGAAGGGCTTCCCCGCGACCTTCCTCCAGGCCGGCACCCGCGATCTGTTTCTCTCCAACACCGTGCGCATGCATCGCGCCCTGAGGAGAGCCGGCATCCCCGTCGAGCTGCACGTCTTCGAGGGCATGCCGCACGGCGGCTTCATGAACGCGCCGGAGGATGCCGAGCTGAACGCGGAAGTCCGCCGGTTCGTCGACGAGTCCTGGGGCCGGCGGGCCTGACCGCAGCCGGACACGGTTGCCGGAGGCGGATGACATCACGTCGGCCGCCGCCGCTGCGCGTCTTCGTCATCCCCGCCTTCGCGGGGATGACGAAAACGGACAGGCGGGCCCGGCCGCCGTCGTCCGGCCTCAGCCGTGATGCTGCCAATGCTCGTGACGATAGATATGGCGGCTCGTCACGGTCTGGCGATTGCGAAGCACCCGGCGATCGTGCGGCCTCAAATGCCTGCCGTCGCGGTAGTGCATCCGCCCGTCCTGCCAGCGGTCGCCACGGTGGATGCGATGCTCGTGACGATGCTCGCGATAGTTCGCCTGCGCCGACGCCGGCGCGGTGGCGGCCAGCGTGACGAGGCCGGCAAACGCGGCGGCAATGATCCTGATCTTCATCGTCTTTCTCCTGTCCTAACGACGTGGCCGTTCTGGCCGGGTTGCGGTGATCCGCGCCTGAACGCGGATGTCAGCGGCGGTTCAGCGTTCCTGCACCCGATTGTTCCGGCCCGTGCCGGCGGTCCCGCCGGGCGTGCCGGGATCCTCCATCGGCGATCTGCCCTCGACGCTCTCGCGCCCCGGCTCGCGATCGGGTTCGGGCGACGGGCTGTCGGGGTGCTCGTCGGGAAGCTGGGTGTCGGAGTCCGGATGGGGGTCGATCGGGGCGCTCGCCATGATGCTCTCCTTGTGGCGCTGCCCTCAACGATCCGGCGGCGCCGGCGTTGCCGCGCAAATTCTTGCCCTTGGGAACGCGGCTGCTATATGCGCCGCCGACCGACGGCCCGGCGGGCGTGGCGGAACTGGTAGACGCGCTGGATTTAGGTTCCAGTATCGCAAGATGTGGGGGTTCGAGTCCCTTCGCCCGCACCAGCACCGAACGCCCGCGGCGGACCCGACACGCGCGATGAGGACCAGCCGGCGATGCAGACCGTACAGACGATGAACGAGGGCCTGAAGCGCGGCTATGCGCTCACCATCAGCGCGAACGAGATCGCGGCGCGGATCGACACGCGGCTGAAGGAGGTCGCGCCCACCATCCGCATGCCCGGCTTCCGCCCCGGCAAGGTGCCCGCCAACCTCGTCCGCAAGATGCACGGCCCGGCGATCGAGCAGGAGGCGCTGAACGCCGCCGTGCAGGAGGGCGTCCAGTCGCTGCTCGCGGGCGAGCAGCTCCGCCCCGCGATGCAGCCGGCGGTGGAGCTCGGCGAGGATTATGCGCCCGGCAAGGATGCCGAGGTGAAGGTGAGCCTCGAGGTGCTGCCGGTCGTCCCGGCGCCGCAGATCGAGGGGCTGAAGCTCGAGCGGCTGACGGTCCAGGCCGACGAGGCGGCGGTCGATGCGCAGGTCGCGCGGCTCGCCGGCCAGCAAAAGGCGCACGAGCCGGCGCCCGAGGGCCATGCCGCGACGACGGGCGACCTCGTCGTGATGGACTATGTCGGCAAGGCGGACGGCGTCGCGTTCGAGGGCGGCACCGGCGAGGGCATGTCGGTCGAGATCGGCTCGGGCCAGCTCATCCCCGGCTTCGAGGAGCGGCTCGATGGCGTCGTCGCCGGCGAGGAGCGCGTGCTGAACCTGACCTTCCCCAAGGATTATGGCGCCAAGACGCTTGCCGGCAAGGATGCCGTCTTCGAGGTGAAGGTGACCGAGGTGCGCGTGCCGAAGGAGGCCGTGCCGGACGACGAGTTCGCGAAGTCGCTCGGCCTCACCGGCGGGCTGGAGCAGCTCCGCGGGCTGCTCAAGGGGCAGATAGAGCAGGAGCTCAACGGCCTCACCCGCACCCACATGAAGCGCAAGCTGCTCGACCAGCTCGCCG
>CAXTPE010000119.1:0-8175 GCA_964245925.1 uncultured Sphingomonadaceae bacterium | reverse complement strand
TACGGACGTGATCTCGCTCGCCGTCGAAATCGTCTCGGCGTTCGTCGGGCACAACAATATCCGGCCCGACGACGTGCCGGCCTTCATCGCCTCGACACATGCCGCGATCCTCGCGCTTGGCGAGAGCGCCGCTTCCCCCGCCGAAGAGCCCGCGGAAGACAGCCCGAAAGGCGCGGTTTCGGCGCGCAAATCACTGGCGTCCAAAGATCACATCGTCTCGATGATCGATGGCAAGGCATACAAGACGCTGCGTCGTCATCTCGCGACGCACGGCATGACGCCGGAAAGCTATCGCGCGCGCTACAAGCTGCCGTCGAGCTACCCGATGGTCGCCGAAAGCTATTCGGCGACGCGGCGCGAGCTCGCGCAGAAGATCGGTCTCGGCCGCAAGCCGGCCGCCGCTCCGGTGGAGGAGGAAGCCCCGCCGCCGCCCGTCAAGGCCGCCCGCAAGCCGCGCGTGCCCAAGCCCGAAGGCGCGCCGCCCGCCAAGCGCGGCCGCAAGCCGAAGGCTCCCGCGGCCGCCTGAGCGAACGCGCGATCACGCACCCGGCGCGGCGTCAGTCGTGCCGGGCGAGCGTGCTGACGATGTGCGTGAAGACCGCCGGGTGCAGCGGCGCGGTGAGCGCGCAGCCGGCCATGAGGCCGTCCGCCCATACCACGCAGGCCTGCTGCCCGGCCATGCCCGGCAGGTTCAGCCACACCACGGTGCCGACCGGCGCCGGCGCGGACAGCCGCGCGCGGAAGCCGAAGCGCGAGAGATCGAGGATCGTCGCCTGGATCGTGGTGCTGGACTGCGGGCGTACGCCGGCGGCGACGTTGAGCATCGCCCGCTCGCCGCGCCGCTCCTCCGGGCCGGCGCCGCCGACGACCTCCAGTTCCGCTGCGACCTGCATGGCGCTATCCTCCTGCGCGCGATGCTAGCGCCGCAGTTGCTAAGCTTCCGTAAACCGCGGGATGAGCTCAGCTTTGTCCATCGGCATCCCCGCGCAGGCGGGAATCCAGCTTCTTCCGCCGCGATCAGGCAGCCGATCCCCGCCTTCGCGGGGATGACGAAGCAAGCAAAATAGCGGATCGACTTGACATCATCCGGCGCTAAGACGCGGCAGGAGGAACGAAATGGCAACATCGCGTCGCGGCCTTTATCCGCCGGTCGAACCCTTCGCGTCCGGCATGCTCGCGACCGGCGACGGCCACGATGTCTATTGGGAGCGCTGCGGCACCGCCGGCGCCACGCCGGTCGTGTTCCTGCACGGCGGCCCCGGCGGCGGCTGCACGCCCGGCCATCGTCGGCTGTTCGATCCGGCGCGCTACGACATCCTCCTGTTCGATCAGCGCGGCTGCGGTCGCTCGGCGCCGCATGCCTCGCTGGAGGCGAACACCACCTGGCATCTGGTCGACGACATCGAGCGGCTGCGCGCGATGCTGGGGCATGAGCGCTGGCTGGTGTTCGGCGGCTCCTGGGGCTCGACGCTGGCGCTCGCCTATGCCGAGCGGCACCCGGCACGCTGCCTCGGCCTCGTGCTGCGCGGCATCTTCACGCTGCGGCGCGCGGAAGTGCGATGGTTCTACCAGGCGGGGGCCTCGCTGCTCTTCCCCGATCGGTGGGAGGGCTTCCTCGCGCCGATTCCCGAAGAGGAGCGCGGCGACCTGCTCGGCGCCTATCACCGCCGCCTGACCGGCGACGATCCCGCCGTCCGGCTCGCGGCGGCGAAGGCGTGGAGCCTGTGGGAGGGCGCCACGATCAAGCTGTTGCCGGATCCGGCGGTCGCCGAGGTCCATGGCGGCGAGGCGTTCGCGCTCGCCTTCGCGGGAATAGAGAATCATTATTTCATGCACGGCGGCTGGCTCGAGGAGGGGCAGCTGATCCGCGACGCGCCGCTGCTGCGCGACATCCCCGCGGTCATCGTCCAGGGCCGCTACGACGTCTGCACGCCGGCCGTCACCGCCTGGGATCTGCACCGCGCCTGGCCGGAGGCGCGCTTCGAGATGGTGCCGGACGCGGGCCACGCCTATGACGAGCCCGGCATCCTCGACGCGCTGATCCGTGCCACCGACAGCTTCGCGGCGACCGGCGGCTTCGATGCGCCGGAGCAGCCGGCGGGGGGCGGGGCGGGTGGCGCCTGACCTCGCGGACGCGCCGGCAGGCGGCCGGCCGCGCCGCATCATCCATATCGACATGGATGCCTTCTACGCGTCCGTCGAGCAGCGCGACGCGCCCGCGCTGCGCGGCCGCCCGGTCGCGGTGGGCGGCTCGTCGGGGCGCGGCGTGGTCGCGGCGGCGAGCTACGAGGCGCGCGCGTTCGGCGTGCGATCGGCGATGCCCTCGGTGGTGGCGCGGCGGCTCTGCCCGGACCTGCTGTTCGTCAAGCCGCGCTTCGAGGCCTATCATGCGGTCAGCCAGGCGATCCGCGCGATCTTCGCCGAGTTCACCCCGCTGATCGAGCCGCTCTCGCTGGACGAGGCCTATCTCGACGTGACCGGCGATCCCGCCGGCCTGGGCTCGGCGACCGCCACCGCCAGGGCGATCCGCGCCCGCATCCTGGCGGTGACCGGGCTCACCGCGTCGGCCGGCGTCTCGTGCAACAAGCTCGTCGCCAAGCTCGCCTCGGACCACCACAAGCCCGACGGGCTGTGCGTGGTGCCGCCGGCGCGCGCCGCGGCGTTCGTGGCGGCGCTGCCGGTCGCGCGGCTGCACGGCGTCGGCCCGGTAACGGCGGCGAAGATGGAGCGGCTGGGCATCCGCACCGGCGCCGATCTCGCCGCGCGCGACATGGCGGCGCTGGAAGAGGCGTTCGGCGTCCACGGCCGCTATCTCTACTGGGCGGCGCGCGGCCGCGACGATCGCGAGGTGCGCGCGCACCGGGTGAGCAAGTCGGTCGGCGCCGAGCGCACCTTCGACACCAATATCCTCGCGCCCGAAGCGCTGCGCGCGGCACTCGGCCCGATCGCCGACGCCGCCTGGGAGCGGGTCGATCGCAAGGCCGGCGCGGGCCGCACCGTCACGCTCAAGCTGCGCTATGCCGACTTCCGCCAGATCACCCGTGCGAAAAGCCTCCCCGCGCCGGTGCGCAGCCGCGCGGCGTTCCTCGAGGTCGGCCAGGCGCTGCTCGATCCGCTCTGCCCGCCGCGGGCCCCGGTGCGGCTGCTGGGCCTCACCTTGTCCGCGCTCGGCGACGTGCCGGAGCGCGCCGCGCCCGCATCGGTGGAGCGCCAGCTCGGCCTGCCGCTGTAGGGGGCGCCGCCGTCAGTCCGTCGTGTCGATGCTAGCCAGCACGGCCCCGGGACGGCGCGACGCGGCCTCGCGCAGATGCGCCTCGAGCTCCCCCGCGCGCTGCCCGGCGGTGTGGGCGGCGAGCACGCGGGCCCGCGCCGCGGCACCCATCGCCGCGGCATCGCCACCCTCCAGCGCGGCGATCACGTCGCCGCTCTCGCTGGCGAGCAGGATCTCGCGGCCGGGCGCGAACAGCGTCTCGATGCCGTCCCACGGATCCGAGATGATCGGCGTGGCGCAGGCGCCGGCCTCGAACAGCCGGACCGAGGGCGACCAGCCGGCGGCGATCATGTCGGCGCGGGTGACGTTGAGCGTGAAGCGCGAGGCCGAATAGAAGCCGGCATGCCGGGCGGGAGGCAGGTGATCGATCCGCTCGACGTTCGGCGGCCAGTCGATGTCGGCCGGATACTGCGGGCCGGCGACGACGAAGCGGCGATGCGGCAGCGCGCGCGCGGGCGCGATCAGCAGCCGCGCGAGGGTCGGCTGGCGGTCGGCGCTCCAGGTGCCGAGATAGGAGAGATCCCAGCGCTGGTCCGCGCCGGTCGGGGCGTAGAGCGCGGGATCGACCGAGCAGTAGAGCGGCCGCGCCGCCGGCGCGCCGTAGCGGCGCTCGATCAGCTCCAGCGTCGGCCCGCCGGTGAAGGAGAGATAGATGTCGTAGCCGGGGATGACCTCGGGCGAGAGATATTCGAAGTCGCCGCGCGCCAGCCTGGCGAGCGTCACCGGCGTGTCGATGTCGTAGAAGGCGGTGACGCCGCCCGCCGCCTGCCGCACGAAGCGCGCGACCGCCACGCCGTCGGGCACATAGGAGCCGACGATCACCGCGTCGGCATGCGCGATTTCGGCGCGCCAGCGGCCGAGGTCGTCGAGATCGGCGTAGAAGGCGAGGCGGCAGTAGGCGGGATCGGCGAGGTCGCGCTGGGCGGCGTACCAGGGCATGTCGCGCTCGAGGAACAGGATGTCGTGGCCGCGCGCGGCGAACGCCTTCAGCAGCGCGCGGAAGGTGGTGGCATGGCCGTTGCCCCAGGACGACGAGAGCGACAGGCCGAGGACGACGAGCCTCATGCCGCCTCGCGCGCCCGCCCGGCATGCGCCCTGAAGAGCGCGTCGACCTGCGCGCCGCGCAGCGCATAGCTGTGCTCGGCGCGCACCCGGGCGAGCGCGGCCCGGCCGATCGCCGCCGCCCGTTCGGGCGTCAGCGCGGCGAGATGATCCGCGACGTCCTGCCCGTCGCGCGCGACGAGCACCTCCTCGTCCGGCCTGAGGAAGAGCTCGATGCCTTCCCACGCATCGGTGATGAGGCAGGCGGCGGCGCCGGCGGCCTCGAACACGCGGGTGGCCGGCGAGAAGCCGACCGACGCCATGCTGTCGCGCGCGACGTTGAGCACCGCTCTCGGCGTGCAGTTGAAGGCATTGTGCTCGGTCGTGTAGACATGGCCGCGATGCCGGACGTTCGCGGGCATCGCCTTGCTCTCCCAGCCATTGCCGCCGATCAGGAACCGCCGCCCGGGCAGCGCGGCGGCGGGCTTGAGGAAGAACTCCTCGACCCGCGCCTCGCGATCGGGGAGGCGGTTGCCGAGGAAGGCGAGGTCGCAGGCGAAGCGGGGATCGGGCGCGACCGGGAAGTGGGTGGTCGGGTCGAGCGCGTTGTAGACGGGCACGCAGGCGGCGGCGCCGAAGCCGCGATAGGCATCGATCACCGGCGGCCCGCCGCCATAGGTCAGCACCATGTCGAGATCGGGCAGCGCCGCGCGCACCGGATGACCGGGATCGGCGCGCATCTCGTCGAGCGTGGCGGCGGCATCGACGTCCCAGAAGATGCGCAGCGCGCCCGGGCGGGCGTGGGCGACGACGCCCTCGAGCAGCTCGCGGTCGAACACGCCGACGCCGTTCGCCTTGACGACGATGTCGGCGTCGCCCGCCTCGGCGAGCACGCCGCGCACCGCTGCCTCGGTGGCGGGATAGATCACCGAGCGCGCCCATTCGGGCGGATCGATGTCGCGGTGCCGCTGCCGGTCGAAGGCGTCGGGCTCGTAGAAGGTGATGGCGTGGCCCCGCGCGGCGAGATCGCGCAGGATGCCGCGATAATAGGTCGCGGCGCCGTTCCAGTAGGAGGAGAGCAGGCTGGAGCCGTAGAAGGCGATCTTCATGCGGCGCTCCGCTCGCTGCGATGCGGCAGCGACGCGACGATCGCCAGCAGCTCGTCGACGCGATGCGCGCAGGTGTGGCGGGCGAGGACGGTCGCCAGCCCCGCCGCCGCGAGCGCCGCGCGCAGGCCCGGGTCGTCGCGCAGCGCTTCCAGATGACGCGTCATCTCCGCGCCGTCGCGCGCGACGAGGAAGTCGGTGCCCGGGCGGAAGAGCCGCTCGGCATCCTCCCACGGCGCCGAGACCAGCGGGATGCCGCAGGCGAGCGCCTCGAACACGCGGATGGTCGGGATGCCGGGCAGGATCGTCGCATAATAGCGGCGCGGCACATGCACGGTGGCGAGGTGGCGCGCGAAGATGTCCGGCGCCCGCGCGTTCGGCGCCCAGCCCCGGTAGCGCGCGCCGTGCGCGGACAGCATCGCCTTCGCCGCGTCGGGATAGCGGACGCCGTAGACATCGAGCGGCAGGCCGGCGGCGCGTGCCGGGCGGAGCAGGAAGCGCTCGATCTCCTCGGAGCGCTCGCCATCGCCCCAATTGCCGATCCATACGAGGCCGCCGCGATCGCCGTCCTCGGCGGGCGGGCGGAAGTGGCGCGTGTCGGCGGCCTCGTGCCAGGTCCAGACGCGCCCGGACCAGCCCCAGCGGCGGTAGACCTCGCCGAGCGCCTCGCCGAACGCGAGCACGCCGTCATAGCCGGAGAGATCGAAGGCGCGGATCGCCTGCGGGTCGCTCACCGCGCGGTGATGGGTGTCGTGGAAGAGCAGGGTGAAGCGGCCGCCCCGCCGGCGGAGCGCGCCGATCGCGGCGACGAGCGCGGGATCGTTCCACTCGTGGACGATGACGAGCTCGGCGTCGCCGACCAGCGCCGCCGGATCGGCGTCCTCGGCGAAGCTTGCCGACGACAGCTCGGGATAGGCCTGGCGATAGGCGTCGAGCCCCGCCTCGCCGGCGTCGGCGCGCAGGTTGGCGAGGCTCCAGTTGCCCGCCGGCTCCAGCGCGCGGACGTCGTGGCCGCGCGCGATCAGCTCGCGCAGCACGCCGCGCAGGAAATGCGCGTTGCCATGGTTCCAGCAGGAAGCCAGCGAGTGGGTGAAACAGGCGATCCTCATGCCGCCGCGCTCCGCCGCCGGGCGGCGCCGGCCCGCCGGTAGATGTCCGCCATGCCGGCGGCCATGCGGGCGGGCGTGAAGCGCGCGGCGGCGCCGCGGGCGCGATCGCCGCGCGCGCGCCGCGCGCCGGCATCGCCGATCAGCGCCGCGATCGCCTCGGCGAAGCCGGCGTCGTCGTCGGGCGCCACGAATACCGCCGCATCGTCCCAGAGCTCGCGGAAGGTCGGGATGTCGGACAGGATCAGCGGGCAGCCGGCCAGCGCGGCCTCGAGCACCGCGAGCCCGAACGGCTCGTATCGCGCGGCGGAGACGAACACCGGCCGGGCGGCGAGGCAGTCCGCCAGCGTGCGCTCGTCGATGCCGCCGAGCGCATGGAGATGCTCGAGCACGATGCGTTCGCCGTTCGGCCCGGCGAGCGGCCCCGCCGCCCTGACCGGCACGCCGAGGCGGCCCGCCGCGCGATCGAGGGTGGCGACGTTCTTGCCCCTGTCCCACAGCCGGCCGGCGGTGAACGCGAAATCGTGCGACGCGCCGCTCGTCCCGCCGGGCCGCGAGCGGCCGTTGTGGACGACGTGCGGCGCGGGACGGAGGCGGTAGATCCGCGCGATGTCCGCCGCGAACGACCGGCTGGGGCAGACGACGGCATCGGCGCGCGCGAGGCCTGCGCCGGCGAGCCGGGTCCGCCAGGCGAAATCGGCGGGCGGCTCGCCGCCTTCGACCGCCGCCCACCAGCTCGCCACGCAGCTATGCGCGACCGCCACGACCGGCGCATCGAAGCGCGCGAAGGCCGCCAGCGCGGGCTGGTTGAGCTGGACGATGTCGGCGCCGGCGGCGCGGGCAAGTGCGGCGATCCGCGTGCCCGCCGCCGCGACGGCGGCGGCATCGGGCGCGAGCCAGTCGAGCGCGAGCCCGGTTTCGAGGAGCGTCGCGCCGGCGATGGCGGCCACCGTCCGCCGCTGCGCCGCCGATGGCGCCGGCCCGAGCAGCGCCAGCGTCGCGCGATAGCCGAGCGGGGCCAGCGCGCCGGCGAGCTCGGTCGCATATTGCCAGACGCCGCCGACCGCGTCGACGGTCATGAACAGCCGGGCCGGCGGCGTCACGCCGCCGCCTCGGATGGCACCGCGGCGGGCCAGTCGATGCCGCGCTCGTCCGCCAGCCAGCGCGCCAGCCGGGCGACGCCCTCGCGCCAGGCCAGCCTGCGCCCGAGCCCGAGCGCCGCCTCCGCCGCGCGCGTGTCCGCGACGAAATAGCGCTGGTCGCCGGCCCGCCAGTCGGAGAAGCGGACGTCCACCTCGCGGTCCAGCACCGCGCCGATATGGTCGAGCAGGCGGCGCAGGCTGACGGCGTTCGCCGGCCCGCCGCCGAGGTTCAGCGCGCGGCCCTTCACCGCATCGATCCGCCGCCAGGCGGCGACATAGGCATCGACCGCGTCCGACACGTCGAGGATGTCGCGGACCTGATGGCCGTCGCCGTAGAGCGTGATCGGCGTGCCTTCGAGCGCGCGGATCAGGAAATGGGCGACCCAGCCCTGGTCCTCGGTGCCCATCTGGCGCTGGCCGTAGATGCAGCTCATCCGCAGCACCGCGGCGGGCACGCCGAAGGAGCGGGCATAGTCAAGCACGTACTGGTCGGCGGCACCCTTCGAGCA
>CAXTPE010000118.1:0-8264 GCA_964245925.1 uncultured Sphingomonadaceae bacterium | reverse complement strand
CGTTCGATCGCCTCAAGGTGGCGCGGGTCCACGCGCCCGGCTGCTTCTTCACCGACTACGGGCTGAACGAGGTGGTCGAGGTCGGCGGCTATGCGACCCCGCTCGATCCCGCGCAGCCGACCGTCGTGCGGATGGAGCATATTCCCTGCCAGCCGGGCCTCTCGGAGTTCGACCAGAACCGCCTCGGCCGCGCCGCGCTGCTCGCCACGACGTTCGAGACGTTCGAGCATCATGTCCGCGACGAGATGGGCCGCGCGCTGGCGGGCGGCGGCTTCGATCCGGCCCGCGACATCACCGCGATCACCGTCAACCGCTGGCCGCACGGCTATGCGCCCGAGTTCAACCCGCTCTGGGAGCCGGTGCTGCCGCACGACCAGCAGCCCAATGTGATCGCGCGGGCGCGCTTCGGCCGCATCGCCATCGCCAATGCCGACAGCGGCCGCTCCGCCTATACCAGCACCGCGATCGACGAGGCGCACCGCGCGGTCGGGGAGCTGCTCGGCTGATCCTCTCCGCCACCGCCGCCGACGCCACCGCCGACAGCGAGACGACGCTGCGCGCCGGCGTCTACGCGCAGCTTCGCCACCGCCTCATCACCGGCCGGATCGCGCCCGGCGTCGGCATCTCGACGCGCGGGCTGGCCCAGCAGCTCGGCGTCAGCCAGATGCCGGTGCGCGACGCGCTGTCGCGGCTCGCCGCCGAGGGCGCGGTCGAGATCCGCTCCAAGCGGCGCATCATGGTGCCGCTGCTGACCCCGGCTCTGCTCGAGGAGCTGATGCGCTGCCGGCTGCTGCTCGAGCCCGAGGCGGCGGCGCTGGCGCTGCCGGCGCTCGACGGCAAGGCGCAGCGCGCGCTGCGCGCCGCCGATGCCGCGATCGACGCGGCGATCGCGAGCGGCGACGTCAACATCTATATGGAGAACAACCACGCCTTCCACTTCCTGATCTATCGCGCGCGTGGCGATGGCGTGCTCGCGCACATGATCGAGACCTTGTGGATGCGGTTCGGCCCGCTGATGCGCGTGGTCTACGGGCGCGTCGGCACCACCGCGCTCGTCGACCAGCACCGACAGGCATTGGACGCGATCGCGCGCGGCGACGCCGCCGGGCTGCGCGCGGCGATCGCGGCGGACATCGCCGATGGACAGGCGCTGATCGCCGGCGCCGAGGCCCGGGAGACCGTCTGGAGCGGATGACATCAAGCGGGTCCGCTCTTCGACTTGATGTCATCCTGCTCTAGAAGCCCTGCGATGGCGGCGCTCGATCGACATTTGGCCGAAGCCCTGGACGCGGTCCGCGCCCGGCACGAGACGCGCCGGCTGCGCGCGGCCGAGCCGCTGCCGGGCGGACGGGTGCGCCGTGACGGGCGGGTGCTTCTCGACTTTTCCAGCAACGACTATCTCGGCCTCGCGCGCCATCCGCTGCTGATCGAGCGCGCTTGTGCGTGGACGGCGCGCGCCGGCACCGGCGCGCGCGCCTCGCGGCTCGTCACCGGCACCAGCGACCTGCACCTCGCGGTCGAGGCGAAGCTCGCCGCGTTCAAGCGGACCGAGCGCGCGCTGGTGCTCGCGTCGGGCTGGCAGGCGAACGCGGCGGTGCTCGCCGCGCTGATCCGCGCCGCGCCGGGCGCCGCCGTCTTCGCCGACCGGCTGATCCATGCGAGCCTGCACGCCGGCATCGCCGCCGCCGCCGGCGCCCGCCAGACCCGCTTCCGCCACAACGACCTCGATCATCTCGAAGCGCTGCTCGCCGCGCGCTGTCCCGAGCGGCCGGCGATCATCGTCACCGAGAGCGTGTTCAGCATGGACGGCGACATCGCCGATGTCGCCCGGCTGGCGGAAATCGCCCGCGCCCACGACGCGTTCCTCTATCTCGACGAGGCGCATGCCACCGGCGTGCTCGGGCCGCAGGGGCGCGGGCTGTCGGCCAGCGTGCCGGGCGGCGTCGATCTGGCGATGGGGACGTTCAGCAAGGCGCTCGGCGGGTTCGGCGGCTATGTCGCGGGAGCCAGGCGGACCATCGACTATCTCGTCAACGCGTGCGGCGGCTTCATCTTCACGACCGCGCCGCCGCCGGCGATGCTGGGCGCGATCGACGCCGCGCTCGATCTCGTGCCGGCGATGGACGCCGAGCGCGCGGCGCTGGCGCGGCACGGCGCGATGCTGCGGACGATGCTCGCCGAGACCGGCTACGACACCGGCGCGTCGGCGACGCAGATCGTGCCGGCGATCGTCGGCGACGCGGGCCGAGCGCTCGCGCTCTCGGCGGCGCTGGAGGAGGCGGGCATGCTCTGCGTGGCGATCCGCCCGCCGACGGTGCCGCCCGGAACGAGCCGGCTGCGGCTCGCGCTCGGCGCCGCGCATGGCGAGGAGGATGTCGCGCGGCTGGGAGCGGCGCTGGCGGGAGCGCGGAGCCCATGCGGCCGGTGACATTGCTCTTCGCCCATGGCTGGGGGTTCGACGCCGGGCTCTGGGACGCATTGCGCGCGGCGCTCGCGGAGTGGCCGTCGCTGGCGATCGACCGGGGCTATTTCGGGGCGCCGCTGGAGACGCCGCCGGATGGTCCGGTGGTGGCGATCGGTCATTCGCTGGGCGCGCTGCGGCTGTTGCTCGCGCCGCCGCCGGGCCTGCGCGCGCTCGTCGCGATCAACGGCTTCGATCGCTTCGCGGGCGGCGCGGGGGTCGCGCCGCGCGTGATCGGGCGGATGGCGACGCGGTTCGGCGAAGCGCCGCGCGCGGTGCTGGCCGGGTTCCGCGCGCGCTGCGGCGACGCGACGCCGTTCGGGCCGTTCGATGCCGAGCGGCTGGGCGCGGACCTGGCAATGCTCCGCGATGCCGACGGGCGCGATGCGCGCTTCCCGCTGCCGCTGCTCGCGCTCGATGGCGGCGCGGACCCGATCCTGCCGGCGGCGCTCCGCTCGGCGAGCTTCGGCCATGCCGCGCGGTTGCGGCGCGTGACATATGAGGGCGGTGGCCACCTGTTGCCCGCCACCGCGACGGAATGGTGTGCCGCGCACATCCGTCCGCTGCTGGCGCAGGTCGCATGAGCGCCATCGTCCGCGCCTTCGATCGCGCCGCCGGCTACGACGGTTTCGCCGCCATCCAGCGCGAGGTGGCGCGGCGGCTCGCGGAGCGAATCCCCGCTCTGCCGCTGCCGCCGCGTCCGCGCGTGCTGGAGATCGGCTGCGGCACCGGCTTCCTCGGGCGCGCGCTGGGCGATCGCCTCGCCGCCGCCGACTGGCTGATGACCGACCTCGCGCCGGCGATGGTGGAGCGCGCGCGCGTCCGCTTCGGATCGGACGGAGCCTATCGCTTCGCGGTGCTGGACGGCGCCGCGCCGGCGCTGGACGGGTGCTTCGATCTGATCTGCTCCAGCCTCGCCGCGCAATGGTTCGACGATCTTCCGCAAGCGATCAGGAGGCAGCGCGCGCTGCTGGCGCCCGGCGGCCGGCTCGCCTTCACGACGCTCGCCGCCGGCAGCTTCGACGCGTGGCGCGAGGCGCATCTTGCCTGCGGCCTCCTCGCGGGCACGCGCGACTATCCCTCGATCGCGACGCTGCGCGCGCTCGGCGCCGAGACCGTGGAGGCGGCATGGCTGGAGGAGCGGCACGCCGACGGCGCCGGCTTCCTCCGCGCGCTCCGCGCGATCGGCGCCGGCACGCCGCGCCCCGGCCATCGCCCGCTGACGCCGGGCGAACTGCGCGCCGTGCTGCGCCGCTTCGAGGCGAGCGGCGCGGTGGCGCGCTATCATGTCGCGACCTGCGTGTTCGGACGATGAGCGGCCGGATCGTCGTGACCGGCACCGATACCGGCATCGGCAAGACCGTGTTCGCCGGCGCGCTCGCCGGCGCGCTCGGCGCGTCCTACTGGAAGCCGGTGCAGGCGGGCCTCGACGGGGAGACCGACAGCGTCCTCGCCGCGCGGCTGGGAGGCCTGCCGCCGGCGCGCGTGCTCCCCGAAGCCTATCGGCTGGCGACGCCCTGCTCGCCGCACCGCGCCGCCGAGATCGACGGCATCGCGATCGATCCGGCGCGGCTGGCGCTTCCCGCCGTCGCCGGCCCGCTGGTGATCGAGGGGGCGGGCGGCGTGCTCGTGCCGCTCACCGCCGGGCTGCTGTTCGCCGATCTGTTCGCGCGCTGGGGCTTGCCGGTGGTGCTGGTCGCGCGGACGAGCCTCGGCACGATCAATCACGCATTGCTCTCGATCGAGGCGCTGCGCGCGCGAGGCCTGGCGGTGCTCGGCGTCGCCTTCGTCGGCGAGGCGGCGGCGGACAGCGAGGCGACGATCGCGCGCATCGGCGGCGTGAAGCGGCTCGGCCGTCTGCCGAGGCTCGATCCGCTGGACGCGCCCGCGCTGGCGGCGGCGTTCGCGCGCGCGTTCGACGTGGCGGACTTCGCGGCATGACGTCGCCGGTCTGGCACCCCTTCACCCAGCACGGGCTTGGCGAGCCGATCCCCGAGATCGTCGCGGCATCGGGCGCGCATCTCCACACCCGCGATGGCCGCGTCATCGTCGACGCGATCTCCTCCTGGTGGGTGACGACGCACGGCCACTGCCATCCCCGCATCATGGCGGCGATCGCCGAGGAGGCGGGGCGGATCGATCAGGTGATGTTCGCCGGCTGGACGCACGGACCCGCCGAGGATGTCGCGCGCGCGCTGATCGATATGGTGCCGGCGCCGCTCGCGTACGTGTTCTTCTCCGACAGCGGCTCCACCGCGGTGGAAGTCGCGCTGAAGATGGCGCTCGGCTACTGGCGCAACATCGGCGAGCCGCGCCACCGCATCGTCGTGCTCGAGCACGGCTATCATGGCGACACCATCGGCGGCATGTCGGTCGGCGCGCGCGGCGTCTACAACCGCGCCTACGCGCCGCTGCTGTTCGAGGTCGAGACGCTGCCGTTCCCGCGCGCCGGCGCGGAGCAGGCCACGCTCGACGCGCTGGCGGCGATCGCGGGCGCGCCCGAACCCCCGGCGGCGCTGATCCTCGAGCCGCTGCTGCTCGGCGCCGGCGGCATGCTGACCTACCCCGCCGAGGTGCTGCGGCGGATGCGCGAGCTCTGCGCCGCCACCGGCATCCTGTTCATCGCCGACGAGGTGATGACCGGCTGGGGCCGCACCGGCACGCTGCTGGCCTGCGCGCAGGCGGGGATCGCGCCGGACATCCTCTGCCTCTCCAAGGGGCTGACCGGCGGCAGCCTGCCCCTGGCGGCGACGATCGCCACGCCCGCGATCTTCGACGCGCACCGCTCGGCCGACCGGGCGCGGATGTTCTTCCACTCGTCGAGCTATACCGCCAACCCGATCGCCTGCGCGGCGGCGCGCGCCAATCTCGCGATCTGGCGCGACGAGCCGGTGCTGGAGCGGGTGGCGACGCTCGCCCGCCGGCAGGAGGAGCGGCTGGCGGCGCTGGCGGCGCATCCCGCCGTCCACGACCCCCGCCGCATCGGCACCGTCACGGCCTGCGAGCTGGGGCGGGGCGGTGGCGATTATCTCGCCGCCGTGGCGCCACGCCTGCTCGCCTTCTTCCGAGAGCGCGACCTGCTGCTCCGCCCGCTCGGCAATACCGTCTACGTGATGCCGCCCTATTGCATCGGCGAGGACGATCTCGACCGGATCTACGCGGCGATCGCCGAGGCCGCGACGACGCTCTGATCGCGAAAACCCCGGGCCCCGACGGCTTGAGCTCGCACCCATCCATATGCTCCCGCGAAAAAGTTTCGCTAAGCAACTGGACGTATATCTTCCACTGCACTATCTGCCCCGGCAGCTAATCGACGGACAGATTCATGGCGTTCTTCACCAAAGACGACTGCATCGCGCAGCGCTCGCCCGGCCGGCTCATCCGGCGCATCGACAAGCTGGTGGCGGCGCTGCTCGAGGAGCGGCTCGGCGATTTCGCGCTCACCTATCCGCAATGGGCGACGCTGAAGCTGGTCGACGACGGCGTCGTCGGCACCGCCGGCGAGCTGGCGCGCGACCTCCGGCACACCACCGGCGCCACGACGCGCCTGATCGACGTGCTGGAGGAGCGCGGCCTGCTCGTGCGCGATCGCGGCGGGCCGGATCGGCGGGTCGTGCGCCTGCGCGTGACCGACGAGGGGGCGCGCCAGCTCGCGCGGATCATGCCGACGATCACCGATCTGTGGAACGAGCTGCTGGCGGATTTCGACCGCGCCGAGGCCGAGGCCATGCTCGCATCGCTGAACAAGCTCGCCGGCGTGCTGGAGCGTATCTCGGCCACGCGGCGGCGGCCGTTCACGGAGGCCGCGGAGTGATGCGGCGCCGGTTCATCGCGCTGCTGGCGCCGGCGCTGCTCGCCGGCTGCGCGGGCGTTCCCCATGCCGCGCCGCAGGTGGCGCAGGTCGCGCCGGCGACGCTGGGGCTTGCTGTCGGCACCGCGCGGATCGACGCCGAATGGTGGCGCGCGTTCGGCGATCCGCAGCTCGACCGGCTGATCGCCGACGGCCTCGCCGGCAATCCCTCGCTGGAGCGCGCGCTCGCCCGCGTGCGCGCGGCGCAGGCGACGCTGGCGGGGCAGGATGCGGCGCTGCGCCCGCGGATCACCGCCGACGGCGGCGTGCTCTACCAGCGGTTCAGCGATCATTACATCTATCCGCCGCCCTATGGCGGATCGCGCCGCTTCGTGCCGACGCTCCAGGCGAACCTCGACTGGAATCTCGATCTGTTCGGCAAGCAGCGCGCGACGATCGCGCAGGCCGCCGCCAACGCACAGGCGGCGCGGCTCGACGCGGCCTCGGCGCGGCTGACGCTCACCACCGGCATCGCCCAGGCCTATGTCGGGCTCGCCCAGGCCGAGAAGCTGATCGCGGTGGCGGACAGCTTCGTCGCCGCCCGGCGCGAGTCGCTCGGCTTTGTCCGCACCCGCATCCGCAACCAGCTCGCCAGCCAGTTCGACGCGCGCCAGGCCGAGACGCTGCTCGCCGAGGCCGAGCAGGCCCGCGTCCGCGCCGCCGCCCAGCGCGACGTGCTGGTGCATGCGCTCGCCGCCCTCGCGGGTCACGGCGCCGAGGCCTATGCGGCGATCACGCCGCCGGCGCTCGTGCTGGATCGCGCGCCGCCGGTGCCGACGCTGCTGCCCGCCGACCTGCTCGGCCGCCGTCCGGACCTGCTCGCCGGGCAGGCGCGGATCGACGCGGCGGCGGCGGGGCGCAGGGTGGCGCGGCTGGATTTCCTGCCCAACGTCGATCTCCAGGCGCTCGCCGGGCTCGTCGCGATCGGGCTCGGACCGTTCTTCGGGGCCGGCTCGCTCACCTATGGCGCCGGCCCCGCGATCCACCTGCCGATCTTCGAGGGCGGCAGGCTGCGCGCCAATCATGCCGGCGCCACCGCCGAGCTCGACCGCGCCGTCGCCGACTATGACGATGCGGTGCTGGGCGCGGTGCGCGACGCGGCCGACGCGGTCACCAACGTGCGCGCCGCCGATGCCGATGCCGCCGAGGGGAACCGCATCGTCGCGGGCTTTCGCGATACCGTCCGGCTCGACGCGGTGCGCACCCGCACCGGGCTAGGCTCGCGGCTCGACGCGGTCGACAGCGGCTTCCGGCTGCTCGAGGCCGAGCAGTCGCTGGTCGGCAGCGAGGCCGGCGCGCTCACGCGGCGCATCCAGCTCGTCGCGGCGCTCGGCGGCGGCTTCGATCCCGGGACCATCCAGACAGCGGACAGGCGACCATGACCGACGACAGCAGCAACGCGCCTTTCGAGAAGGAGGATTTCGCCGCCGGCGAGGTGCCCGGCGCGGAGACGATCATCCGGCCGGACGCGCCGCCGCCCGCGCGCCCGCGCCGCTCGCGCGCCCGCCCGCGGGCGTTCCTCGCGCTTGGGCTTCTCGTGCTCGTGGTGCTCGCCATCCTCGGCGCCCGCTGGCTGACCGCCGCGCCGCATGAGGGCACGGACGATGCCTATGTGAACGGCGACATCGTCTCGGTGACCGCGCGCGACAGCGGCACCGTGCTCGCGCTGCATGCCGACAATACCCAGGCGGTGACGGCCGGCCAGCCGCTGATCGATCTCGATCCCGCCATCGCCGATGTCCAGCTCGCGTCCGCGGAAGCCGCGCTCGGCCGCGCGGTGCGCTCGGTCCGCTCCAGCGTGAGCATGGTCGACGAGGCCGGCGCCGAGGTCGCGCAGGCGCGTGCCGAGCTGGCCCGCGCGCAGGACGATTATCGCCGCCGCAAGGGCGCGGCGAGCGAGGGCGCCGTCTCGGGCGAGGAGCTGACCCACGCCGCCGACGCGGTGGCGAGCGC
>CAXTPE010000117.1:0-8287 GCA_964245925.1 uncultured Sphingomonadaceae bacterium | reverse complement strand
CGGCGGCGATCTCGCCGAGTTCGGCACGACCCGCGATCCCGCCGCGGCGCACCGCATCCGCGGCCTGACGCTGCCGGCGCGCGCGCTGCTGCCGCGCGCGGCGGATTGCGCGGTGCATGTGCGGGGCGCCTGCATCGGCGCGGGGCTGGAGCTCGCCGCCTTCGCCGGCCGGGTGACGGCGTCGCCGGACGCCTGGTTCCAGTTGCCCGAGCTGGCGATGGGGCTGATCCCGGGAGCTGGCGGGTGCGTGTCGATCCCGCGGCGGATCGGCCGGCAGCGCGCCGTGACGATGGTGCTGACGGGCAGACGCATCGATGCGGCGACGGCGCTGCGCTGGGGACTGATCGACGAGATCGTGGCGCACGCCCCTCAGCGGGTTGTGCGATTTTGCACAGCTATTGTGCCCTAGGTATATGCCACTGTATTCGTTACATAAAGTTCCGAGGATTGTGCGCTTTCCGGAAACGAGACGGTCTCACTTTTCATTGACACCCCGTCGGCCGCCGCCGACAATCCGGCGCAACGATAATGAACCCGGAGAGCAGCGTGACGACGATGATGGCGTCCAACAAGACCAAGATCGCCAAGCGCGTGATCGAGGTGTTCGAGTTCTTCGACGAGCACAAGCGCCACGCCACGGTCATGGACATCGTGCGCCGCTACGGCCGGCCGCAATCGAGCACCTCCGAGCTGCTCGCCAGCCTCGTCGAGATGGGCTTCCTCTACAAGGACGCGCACTCGCGCTCCTACATGCCGACCCCGCGCGCGGCGATCCTCGGCTCGGGCGCCCAGCCCAGCCTGCTGCGCAACGGCCAGCTCCTCGCGATGATGGACCGGCTGGCGGCGGAGACCCGGCGCGGCGTGGCGCTGATGGGGATGGTCGGCACGCATGTCCAGATGTTCAGCTGGGCCGACGGCGGGCGCGCGCCGGGGCGCGATCTCAAGGCCGGCGCGTCCGAGCCGCTGTCGCGCAGCGTGGCCGGGCTGCTGCTGCTCGCGACGCAGGGGCCGGAGCTGCGCAGCGGGCTGCTGCGCCGCCTCAACGCGGAAGCGCCGGCCGACCGCAAGTTCAACCATCTCGAGATGATCGAGCGCATCCGCGGCTTCGACAGCCAGGGCCAGGCGGTCGGCGAGAGCGGCTTCGTGGCCGGCGCCGAGATGTGCGCGATCCTGCTGCCGCGCGAGGCGAGCGAGCGCCCGCTGGCGCTGGGCATGCTCTACCAGTCCGGCGACGCCGACGCCGACGACCTGCTCGCCAGGCTGCGGCTGGCGGTGGCGCGCTGCACCGATGGCGTGCCCGCCAACGATGCCGTCGGCGCCGAGCTGGCGCAGTAAGGGCCTGGCAGGCCGAGCGCGAACTGAACCGATCGGTTCGTGTCGGGCGCGACCGGGACACGGTCCCTGGCGCCGCCCCCTTCGCCTGCCTTGCAGGCGCTCAGGACAGGCCTCGACCGCGCCCGGGACGAACGGTGGTCCAATGCGAAACCATCATGCTCCAGGGCGGCCGCCGCGGAACCGTGGCGCGCCCCCGCCAGGTCGCCTGCGGTGCGCATGATGTCGCACCCCATCAAGACGGCGCGCGCCGGACGCCGCTAGACCCCGGCCATGATCGGGAACCGCATGCGTGGCTGAACGCCGGGTCGCCATCGTCACCGGGGCGGGCTCGGGCGTCGGGCGCGCGCTGGTCGGGCTGCTCGCCGCCGAGGGATGCGCGATCGTCGCGGTCGGCCGCTCGCCCACGCCGCTCGATTCGCTGCGTGACGAGTTCGGCGGCACCGCCGAGATCGCCGTCCTCGCCGCCGATGTCACCGCCGCCGGCGCGCCCTCGCGCGCCGCCGGCATGGCGATCGAGCGGTTCGGCCGGCTCGACTGGCTGGTCAACAACGCCGGCGTCGGCAAGCCGCTGCCGGTCGACGAGACCGACGACGAGACGCTCGACTTCTTCCTGAACCTGCATCTGCGCGCGCCCTTCCGCTTCTGCCGCGAGGCGCTGGCCAGGATGTCCGACGGCGGCGCGATCGTGAACCTCGCCTCCAGCTTCGCCATCATCGGCGGCCTGCGCGGCGGGGCCTATTCGGCCGCGAAATCCGGCATCATCGGCCTCTCCAGGCACATGGCCGCGCAATATGGCCCGCGCGGCATCCGCACCAACGTCGTCGCGCCGGGCGTGCTCCAGACGCCGATGACCGCTTATGCGTGGGACAATCCGCGCTTCCGGCGGATGAACTTCGACATGACCCCCCTCAACCGCACCGGCACAGCGAAGGATGCCGCCCATGCGATCCACTTCCTCCTTTCCGACGCGGCGCGGTTCATCAACGGCCAGGTACTGGCGGTCGACGGCGGGTGGACCGCCACCAAGTTCCTCTCCGAATCCGCCATCGCCGCGAGAGCCGACGACGATCTGCGTTGAGCGGATGGCGGCGCGCAAGACCCTCCACGGCTGGTCGTTCCGCTGGGACGAGACGCGCGCGCGCGCCGCGCGGGCGGACGGCTGGTGGGTCGACGAGACCATCGCCGAGGTTTCGGCGCGGGTCGCGCGCGAGGCGCCGGAGCGGCTGGTGATCGCCGACGGCGTCCGCCGGCTCGACGCGGCGACGCTCCACGCCGAGGCGTCGACGGTGGCGCAGGCGATGCTGGCGCGCGGCCTCGCGCCCGGCGCGGTGGTATCGTTCATGCTGCCCAACTGGCACGAGGCGGCGGTGATCTATCTCGCCGCGACGCTCGCCGGCCTGGTCGCGCACCCGATCGTGCCGGCGCTGCGCGACAGCGAGCTCTCGTTCATGCTCGGCGACATCGGCAGCCGCATGATCTTCGTGCCGGCGAGCTTCCGGGGGCACGACTATCCGGTGATGCTGGACCGGGTGAACGCGGGACTGGTCGACCCGCCCGAGGTGGTCGTGCTGCGCGGCGACGCGAGCGGCCACACCGCCTATGCGAGCCTGCTCGAACCGCCCGCCGCTCGCGCCGAGCCGCCGAAGGTCGATCCCGACAGCGTCAAGATGGTGCTCTACACCTCGGGCACGACCGGCCGCCCCAAGGGGGTGATGCACAGCCATAATTCGATTCACGCGCTGGTCGGCCAGATCCGCCGCCACTGGCTGGTCGAGCCCGGCGACAGCTTCTTCGTGCCCTCGCCGGTCAGCCATATCGGCGGATCGATCTACGCGTTCGAGCTGCCGCTGCTGTTCGGCACCGCGGCGATCCTTCAGGACCAGTGGGACGCCGACGCGGCGATCGCGATCATGGCGCGCGAGCGCTGCACCCACATGGCGGGCGCGACGCCGTTCCTCGAGCAGCTCCTCGCCGCCGCCAGGCGGGCCGGCACGCGGCTGCCCGACCTCAAGGTCTTCATCTGCGGCGGCGCCTCGGTGCCGCCGTCGCTGATCCGCGAGGCGGCGGCCTATTTCGAGGGCTGCATCGTCACCCGCGTGTTCGGATCGACCGAGGTGCCGGTGACGACGGTCGGCGCGACCAGCCATGGGGACATCGATCATGCCGCCGACACCGACGGCCGCATCGGCATCGCCGACGTCCGCCTCGGGCCGACCGGCGCGGACGGCGGCGGCGAGGTCGGTGGCGGCGAGGTCGGCGGCGAGGTCTGGGCGCGCGGGCCGCAGATGCTGGTCGGCTATCTCTGGACCGAGGACGAGCGCGAGGCGTTCGACGCGGACGGCTATTTCCGGATGGGCGATCTCGCCCGGCTGATCGACGGCGACTATCTGGTCGTCACCGGCCGCGCCAAGGACATCATCATCCGCCAGGGCGAGAATATCGCGCCCAAGGAGATCGAGGACATGCTCGCCGCGCACCCCGGCATCGCCGAGATCGCGGTCGTCGGCCTGCCCGATCCGCGTACCGGCGAGCGCGCCTGCGCGGTGATCGTGCCGCGCGACGGCGCCCGGCCGGACGTCGCGGCGCTGCGCGCCTTCCTGGACGCGCGCCATGTCGCTCGCTTCAAGATCCCCGAGCAGGTGGCGATCTGGGCGGCGCTGCCCCGCAACGCGGCGGGCAAGGTGCTCAAGCACCGCATCCGCGAAACGCTGATCGCCGAAACGACGGGAAACTAGCATGGAGTTCGGCTGGAGCGAGGAGGAGCAGGCGCATCGCGCGCGCGTCCGGGGCGTGCTGGCGCGCGAGCTGCCGGCGGACTGGGACGGCATCGCCGTGCACGGCCCCGGCAGCGACCTCCAGACCGAATATTCGCGCCATTTCTGCAAGGTGCTGGCCGACGAGGGGCTGCTGATCCCGCACTGGCCCGCAGCACAGGGCGGCGAGGACATGCCGGTGTGGCTCCAGTTCATCCTCGGCGAGGAGGTGTGGGCCGCCGGCGAGCCGCGCGGCGCGCAATATATGAACGTCAACTGGGTCGGCCCGGTGCTGATGCGCTACGGCACGCCGGCGCAGCTCGAGCGCCATCTGCCGCCGATCCGCGCCGGCAACGCGATCTGGTGCCAGGGCTTCTCCGAGCCCTCGGCCGGATCGGACCTCGCCGCGCTGCGGACCCAGGCGGTGCCGGTGGAGGGCGGCTATCGCGTCACCGGCGCGAAGGTCTGGACCTCCTATGCCGGGCATGCCGACACCTGCTTCCTGCTCGCGCGCGTGCCCGCGCGCGATGGCGGGCCGGCGGGCAAGGCCGGGATCGTCATCCTGCTCGCCGACATGCGCTCGCCGGGCATCCAGGTGAAGCGGATCGCCGCGCTGATCGGCGAGGGCGACATCCACGAGCTGTTCCTCGACGACGTGTTCGTGCCCGAGGGGGACCGGCTCGGCGCCGAGGGGCAGGCGTGGGAGATCATCAACTCGGTGCTCCAGAACGAGCGCGTCGGCATCCCGCGCTACGAATTCTCGCGGCGCACGCTCGATCGCGCGGTCGCCACGCTCAAGGCGGACGGGCGCTGGGACGATCCCGTCGCGCGCGATCGCGCGGGGCGCGCGCTGATGCTGTGCGAAGCGGCGCGGATGCTGGTCTACCGCGTCGTCGACGGCAAGGCGCGCGATGTCGCGCCCGACGCGTTCGGCAGCCTCGCGCGCTGGGCGGTGGTGCGCGCCGACAGCGGGGTCAATGATTTCATGACCGAGTATCTGCCCGAGGGGCTGCTCGGCGCCGATCCGATGCAGCAGGCGCACCACCAGCGCGCGATCGCGGCGGGGGTGGCGTCGGGCGCGGCCGAGATCCAGCTCAACCTCGCCGCGCGCCGCTGGCTGGAGATGCCGGGGGAGCCGCGCCGATGAACTTCGAGCCGACCGACGATCAGGCGAGCATCCTCGCGGGCCTCGACCAGCTCATCGACAGCTTCAACGTCGAGGCGCCCAAGGAGCCGGTGATCGCGGCCTATGCGGACGATCTCGACGCGGCGCTGGCCGGATCGGGTTTCCTCGACATCGCGCGCGAGGAGGGCTTCGGCGCGCTCGACGCGGCGCTGGTCGTCGAGCGGCTGGCGCGGCTGCCGCGCGCCGTCGAGGCGGCGGCGTCCGCGCTGGTCGCGCCCGCGCTGGGGATCGCCGCCGGCACGCGGCCGGTCGCGCTGACGGCGGGCGACGGCACCGCGCCGGCGCGCTACCTGCCGCTGGCGCGGCTGCTGCTGGTCGATCGCGGCGATCATGCGCTGGCGGTGGAGATCGATCCCGCCCAGGTCGAGCCGGTCGAGACGCTGCTCGCCTATCCCTACGGCCGGCTGGCGATGCTCGACGGGCTGGCGACGCGCCGGATCGACGATGTCGCGACGCTGCGGCGGCGCTGGCGGATCGCGCTCGCGGCGGAGGCGGCGGGGTGCATGCAGGCGGCGATCGGCCAGGTGCTCGATCACGTCAACCACCGCGTCGCCTTCGGCCGGCCGCTCGGCAGCATGCAGGCGATCCAGCACCGCATGGCGATGGCCGCCGAGACCGCGCAATCGACGCGCTGGCTCGCGCTGCGCGCCGCCTGGTCGGACGGCGAGGCGGACGCCGCGATCGCCGCCGGCTTCGCGCAGGATCGCATCCCCGCGCTCACCTATGATCTCCACCAGTTCTGCGGCGCGATGGGGCTGACGCTGGAGTTCCCGCTGCACTTCTGGACCTATCGGCTGCGCGCGCTGCTGGGCGAGCTCGGCGGATCGGGCGGGCAGGCGCGCGCCGCCGCCGACGCGACATGGCCAAGGACGATCGTGGGAGCGGCGGCATGAGCGAGGACATCGCCGCGTTCCGCGCCCGCGCGCGCGACTGGCTGGAAGCGAACGTGCCGAGCGCGCCGTCGCCGGAGGACGGCCCCGCCTCGCGTGACCATGCGCTCGCCTGGCAGAAGCGGCAGGCGGAGGGCGGCTGGACGGGGATCACCTGGCCGGGAGACTATGGCGGGCGCGGGCTCTCGGTGCACGAGCAGATCGCCTGGTTCGAGGAATATGCCCGCGCCGGCGCGCCTTCCACGCACGACGCCTCGTTCGTCGGCATGAACCACGCCGGCCCGACGATCATCGCCTGCGGCACGCCGGAGCAGAAGGCGTATCACCTGCCGCGCATCCTGCGCGGCGAGGTGATCTGGTGCCAGGGCTTCTCCGAGCCGGGATCGGGCTCCGACCTCGCCTCGCTGCGCACGCGCGGCCGAGTCGAGGGCGACGAGATCGTCATCGACGGGCACAAGATCTGGTCGAGCTATGCCGACATCGCCGACTGGCAGGAGCTGCTGATCCGCACCGATCCCGACGCGAAGCCGCACGCCGGGCTGAGCTGGGTGATCTGCCCGATGGACGCGCCCGGCATCACGGTGCGGCCGATCCGGACGATGGCCGGCCCGGCCAAGTTCGCCGAGGTGTTCTACGACGGCGTGCGCATCCCGCTCGCCAATGTCGTCGGCGGGCTCCACAACGGCTGGTCGACGGCGATGTCGACGCTGGGCTTCGAGCGCGGCACCGCCAGCCTCGCGCTCCAGATCAAGCTGGTGCTGAAGGTGGAGGAGCTGCTCGCCGCCTGCCCGCCCGATCGCGGGGCCTTGCGCGATCGCATCGCGCTGCTGCGCGCCGAGGCGGCGGGGATGCGCGCGATGACCTATCGCTTCGCGCTCGACGCGGCGGAGGGCGTGCCGGGCGCCGAGGGATCGATGATCCGGCTCACCTTCGCCGAGCTCTCCAAGCGCGTCGGCGCGGCGGCGATCGACCTCCACGGGATCGACGCGCCCGAAGTGACCGGCCACCACGGCTGGGGCTACGACTATCTCGACGCCTTCTCGGAGACGATCGCCGGCGGCACCGCGGAGATCCAGCGCAACATCATCGGCGAGCGCGTGCTGGGGCTGCCGAAGGGGCCGCGATAGGCAATCGTCCGGTCGGGCTTCGGTTCGCTCACCGCGCCTCCACCACCGCGCGGCAGGCCGCCGCCAGCGCCCGCGTGCCCGTGTCCAGCCCGAGCGCGTCGATCTCGTCGCTCAGCACCTCGGCGCCGACCGGCAGACCCGGCCGCGCCGCCAGCACGCGCCGCGCGATCTCGCCGAGCGGCAGCGCGCCGTCGCCGGGCAGCTTGCGCCCGCGCATCGGCACATAGGGCTGCCGGTCCTGCTCCGGCGATCGGTCCGCGAGCTGGAGCCCGCCGACCAGCGCGGCGGTCGCGGGATCGAGGTCGTCGAGCGTTCCCCCGCTCCGCGCGAAATGCCAGGTGTCGAGCAGGATCGAGCCCCCGGGCTCGCCCGCCGCGCGCACCACCGCCGCCGCGGTCGCCAGATCGGGGATGCCGGTGCCGGGCAGGAACTCGATCGCCAGCCGCAGCCCCTCGTCCGCCGCCCGCCGGCACAGCGCCGCGAACGCCCCGGCCAGCGCGTCGACCGGCGTCGCCGCGCCGCCGACATGGACCAGGTTGATCGCGCCCGCGCCGAGCGCATGGGCGATGCGCACGCAATCCTCGAAGCTCGCCTCGTGCGGATCGGCGAAGCCGCCGTCGCGGATCGCGGCGGCCGGCGTACCCGGCAGCGCGCCGCACAGCCCGTCGACGAAGCTGACGGTGACGCCGCGATCCTCGATCCGGCGCCGCAGATCGGCGGCGACGCCGCCGCTACGGACGAACAGCCCCGGCGTCGACGTGACATGCGAGAAGCCCGCCGCGCCCGCCGCCGCCGCGAGCGCGGGGAGATCGGCATCGCGGAAGGTATAGCTCCACAGCTCGAGCGGGATCACCGGATCGGCCCGCCGCCGTGGCGGACGAACGGCTATTCGATGACGCCGAGCACGGTGCCGACCTCATAGGTCTCGCCGACCGTCGCGCGGATGCGCAGCGTGCCGGTGGCGGGCGCGTCGACCTCGTTGGTCGATTTGTCGCT
>CAXTPE010000116.1:0-8293 GCA_964245925.1 uncultured Sphingomonadaceae bacterium | reverse complement strand
GGGGCTCGCCGCCAGCATTGTCAACGGCGTGGTCGGCGCCGGCATCTTCTCGCTGCCCGCCGCGATGACCGCGGCGGCGGGCGCGCTGGCGCCGCTCGCCTATGTCGTGTGCGCGGCGGCGATGGCGGCGGTGGTGGTCTGCTTCGCCGAGGCGGCCAGCCGGGTGGCGACCAGCGGCGGCTCCTACGGCTATGTCGAGGCGGCGTTCGGGCCGGCGGCGGGGTTCACCGCGGGCGTGCTGCTGTGGGTTTCCAGCGTGCTCGCCTGCGGGGGGATCGCCGCCGCGCTGGCCGACGGCAGCGCGGCGCTCGGCCCGGCGTTCGCGGGGGCGCCCGGCCGCGTCGCGATCATCCTGCTGGTGCTGGGCTCGCTCGCCTGGGTGAACATCCGCGGCGCGGCGCCGGCGGCGCGCTTCATCGGCGTCGCCACCGCGATCAAGCTGGTGCCGCTCGCGCTCTTCCTGGTGGTCGGCGGGCTGGCGCTGCCGGGGCTCGCGGCGCACCATGCGGCCGCGCCGCCGCCGGCCGCCGGTCATGATTTCGGCCGGGCGCTGATCCTCGCGCTCTTCGCGTTCTGCGGGATGGAGACGCCGCTCGGCGCGAGCGGCGAGGTCGAGCGGCCGGAGCGCACCATCCCGCGCGCGCTGTTCCTGTCGATGGGGTTCGTGGCGCTGCTCTACATCGCGCTCCAGCTCGTCGCGCAGGGGCTGCTGGGCGCGCGGCTGGCGGACAGCGAGACGCCGCTCGCCGATGGCATCGCGGTGGTGAGCGCGCCGCTCGGGATCGTGCTGCTGGCGGGCGCGCAGCTCTCGCGCTTCGCCTGGATCGGCAGCGACCTGTTCGGCGGGCCGCGCGTGCTGTTCGCCTTCGCGCGCGACCGGCTGCTGCCGGCGCCGCTCGGGCGGCTGCATCCGGTGGCGCGCACGCCGCGAACCGCGATCCTCGTCCATGCCGGGCTCGCCGCCGCGTTCGCGGTCACCGGCACGTTCGAGCGGCTGGCGATCCTCTCGACGCTGGGCTCGGCCGCGCTCTACTTCCTCTCCTGCGGCGCGGCGTGGCTGCTGGCGCGGCGCGGCGTGGCGCTGTCCGGCCGGCCGCTCGGCTTGCCGCTGCTCCCCGTCGCCGCCATTGCCGGCATGGCGAGCATGGTCGTGCTCGTGCTGCTCGCGCAATGGAGCGAGATGCTGGGGCTGGCAGGCGTGATCGCGGCCAGCCTGCTGCTCTTCCGGCTGCGGCGGCCGGCCTGACGCGCCATGCCCTTGCAATCGTGCGCGCGAGCAACGATCGTGCCGGCATCCGGCAGGGGGCGCATGGCGATATTCGGGGCATTGGCGACGCGCGAGGCGGAGCTGCGCAGGCGTGCCGTCGCGGATGCCGGCGCGCTGTTCCGCGAGCATGGCGGATCGGCGGTGCGGCGGCTGACCGAGCGGCTGATCGACACGGGGCTGCCGGCGGACGAGCGGCGGCTGCTGCGGTTGACCCGGCTGGAGGTCGAGCGGCTGATCCGCACCCAGCGGCGCGGCGCCAACGCGCTGGTGATCTACCGCCCGAGGCGCTTCACCATGACGGGGCTGGCCAAGCTCCTCGGGTTCGGCGGGAAGCGCGGACGGCGATAGCGCAAGGCCAAGTCGAGGCACTGTTTTTCCGTCTTCGTCATCCTTGCGAAGGCGGGAATCCATCGGGCCGAAGGAGCGGAGACCTTCGCCGGCGGCGACCATGGATTCCCGCCGTCGCGGGAATGACGCAAACAGGTCAAGCTGACGTCCTCCTGTTCCGGCTCAGCGTGCCGCCGCGTCCTTGAAGCCCTGCGCGATCAGATACCATTCGCTCGATTCCTTGCGGCTCGCCGGCGGCTTGGCGTGGCGGACGCTCTCGAAGCGGCGCTTCAGCTCGGCCACCAGCGCGGCGTCGGCGCCGCCCGCGAACACCTTGGCGACGAACGCGCCGCCGGGCGCCAGCACCTCGCCCGCGAACGCGGCGGCCGCCTCGACGAGCGCCATGGTGCGCAGGTGATCGGTGCGCGGATGGCCGACGGTGTTCGCCGCCATGTCCGAGAGCACCAGATCGGCCGGGCCGCCGAGCGCATCCGACAGCGCGGCGGGCGCGGCGGCGTCGAGGAAATCCATCTGGAGCAGCGTCGCGCCCTCGATCGGATCGACCGGCAGCAGATCGATGCCGACGAGCGTCGCCCGCGGCCGACGGCGCCGCACCACCTGCGCCCAGCCACCGGGCGCCGCGCCGAGATCGATCACGCGGGTGGCGCCGCGCAGCATGGCGAAGCGCTCGTCGAGCTCGAGCAGCTTGTAGGCGGCGCGCGAGCGATAGCCCTCGGCCTGCGCGCGGCGGACATAGGGATCGTTGAGCTGGCGCTCCAGCCAGCGGGTCGAGGACGCGGTGCGGCCGCGCGCGGTCCGCACCCGCTCGCGGCCGCCGCCGCGCGGCGGCGGCTTCATCGGCGCGCGCTCATCGGCCCCCCCTCATCGGCTTCCCTCATCGACCGGCGTCCTGCGCCATCAGCGATCGCAATATGCCCTCGCGGATGCCGCGGTCGGCGATGCCGAGCCGCTCGGCGGGCCAGATGTCGAGGATCGCCTCGAGGATCGCGCAGCCGGCGACGACGAGATCGGCGCGCTCGGTGCCGATGCAGGGAATGGTCGCGCGCTCGGCGACACCGATCCGGCTCAGCCGCGCGCTTACCGCGCGCATCGCGTCCGCCGGCACGATCAGGCCGTCGACCGCGCGGCGGTCATAGGCCGGCAGGCCGAGATGGAGGCTGGCGAGCGTCGTCACCGTGCCGCTCGTCCCCATCAGCCGCCGCGCCGCGGCGGGGCGGGGGAGGGCGGCGGCGAATGCCGCGAAGGCGTCGCGCGCGCGTTCCACCATCCTCGCGTAGACGGCGAGATGATCGACGCCCTCGGCGCGCGCGTCCGGCTCGCTTTCCGTCAGCGAGACGACGCCGATCGGCGCCGAGATCCACGAGAGGATGTGGGGATCGGCGCCGGCGCGGGTCTCGACCAGCGCGAGCTCGGTCGATCCGCCGCCGATGTCGAACACCAGCGCGGGGCCTTCGCCGGGCTCGATCAGCGCATGGCAGCCGAGCACCGCGAGCCGCGCCTCCTCGGCCGGCGGGATGATGTCGAGCCGGATGCCGGTCTCGGCCCGGACGCGCGCGACGAACTCGCGACCGTTCTCGGCGCGGCGGCAGGCTTCGGTGGCGACCGACCGGACGAGCGTGACATGGCGGCGCTTCAGCTTTTCCGCGCAGACGCCGAGCGCGATCACCGCGCGCTCGATCGCCGCGTCGCTCAGCCGCCCGCTGGCGAGCAGCCCCTCGCCGAGCCGGACGATGCGCGAGAAGGCGTCGACGATCACGAAGCCGTCGCCGGTCGGGCGCGCGATCAGCAGGCGGCAGTTGTTGGTGCCGAGATCGAGCGCGGCATAGGTGCGGCGTGGATCGTGGCGCGGCGCGGGCGGGGCGAAGCGCTGCCCCGCGGAGGAGGGCGGGCGCGGCGACGTGCCGGCGGCTTCCTGCGCCATCTGCTGCATGTCCGTTCTCAAGTCCCGACGGAAACGCCGCCGCTGCCTGGGGGCGAGGCTAGGCCAGCGCAGGCGCGGCGGCAAGGCGCGCGGCGCGGCGCGTTGACACCCATTGGGCGCGGGCTTATCGCGCGTCGCGCCGGTGCCCTGTCGTCTAATGGTAAGACTGCAGACTCTGACTCTGTTAATCGAGGTTCGAATCCTCGCGGGGCATCCAGCGATGCTGGGATCATCATGAAGACCGTTCGCGCGCTCGTCGCAGCCATGCTGCTCGGTTTGAACCTCGCCGGCCCGGCGCTCGCCCAGCCCGCGCCGCTGCCGCCGCCGCCGAACGTCGAGGCCGCGCCGCGCGCGATGGTCGCGCCGTCCTCGCCGAGTCTCGCGCCGGGGCCGGGGCCATCGGTCGAAACGCGCGAGCGCCCGCGTGCTCGGCGCCATGCGGCGCATCACCGCCGGGGTCACGCCCGGCACCGGACCGGCCGTCGCGGCAGGCACCATGCATCCCGGCACGAGCGGCGCGGCCACGATCGCTACAATCGCCATGATCGCACGCATCGCCAGCGCGGGCATGACCGCGGCGATCGTCATCAGCGCGGGCAAGACCGCGACGATCGCCGGCATGCCGATCGTCGGCCGGAGCATGGGCGGGCCGGCCACCACGATCGGCACGACAAACGCCAGGACAGGCACCGCGACCGGCCCGGCCAGGACGACACCCGGGCCGATCGCCGGCACCACGACCGCGAGCAGCATCGGCAGCGCCATGGCGCTCGGGACGGGCGGAGCCACGCGAAGCCCGCGCCCGCACGCGACGCGGAGCATCGCAAGCAGCCCGGCAAGGCGCGGCCCGGCAAGTCCGCCGCGAAGCATCCCGGCCGGCACGACCGCCAGCCCCGCGAGGCCAAGGCCGATCGGCATCCGGCGAAGGCGGCGCGACACGTTCATCCCGCCTCGCATCGCAAGACGCGGTAGAGCGGACGACGTCACTTCAAATCATTGTTCCTCTTCGTCATTCCCGCGAAGGCGGGGATCCATCGGGGCTGAAGGAGCGGACTTCCTTCGGCGGCGACCATGGATCCCCCGCCCTCGCGGGAATGACGGAAGCAGGCAAAGCTACGGTCGTTCCGCTCTAGATTATTGATTTGTCGCGTTTTCCGAGCCAGCAGGTGGCTCCACCTGCTTCCGAAAACGCTCCAGCCGCGTCCCGTGTCCCATCGCCGAGTGTCATCGTGCCGTCATCGCCCGGCCTTCGTTCGGCAATCCGTCCGTCATCATGCCGCAACGCATCATGGGCATCCGGCTTCCAGCGCCGCTTCAGGCGTATCAGAGGGGCCAACCATGTCGAAGCTTTCGTCCCGGCTGCTCGCCGGGAGCGCTCTCCTGCTGTGCGTGTCGTCGCCGGCGATCTCGCAATCCGCGCCGCCGCCCGACGCTCCCGCCGATCCCTCGGTCGGCGCCGGCCAGAGCGCGCTGTCGCCGGCCGTTCCCGCCGCCACCGACGATGCCGCCGAGATCGTCGTGCTGGGGTTCGGCCAGTCGCGCCAGGTCCAGACCGTCACCGCCGCCGACATCTCCAAGCTGACGCCGGGCACCTCGCCGATCAAGGCGGTCGAGAAGCTGCCGGGCGTCAACTTCCAGTCGGCCGACGCCTTCGGCGCCTATGAATGGTCCGAGCGCATCTCGCTGCGCGGCTTCAACCAGAACCAGCTCGGCTTCACGCTCGACGGCGTGCCGCTCGGCGACATGAGCTACGGCAACTACAACGGCCTCCACATCAGCCGCGCGATCATCTCGGAGAACGTCAATTCGGTGACCGTCGCGCAGGGCGCCGGCGCGCTCGGCACGGCATCGACCAGCAATCTCGGCGGCACGCTCCAGTTCACCAGTCGCGCACCCGAGGACCATCTCGACATCATCGGTTCCGGCACCTACGGCAGCGACGCCACCTATCGCGGCTATATCCGGCTCGAGTCCGGCGACATCACCGGCCATGGCCTCAAGGGCTATCTGAGCTACGGCTATCTCAAGACCGACAAGTGGAAGGGCTATGGCGAGCAGCGCCAGCACCAGGTCAACGCCAAGCTCGTCCAGGAGATCGGCGATGGCTCGATCAGCGGCTTCTTCAACTTCTCGGATCGCCGCGAGCAGGACTATCAGGATCTCAGCCTCGACATCATCCGCAGGCTCGGCTACCGGGACGACAATATCGCCGACAACTTCGCGCTCGCCGCGCGGATCGCGCGCGCCTATCAGAACGGCACCGCCTTCCCGGCACCCTATCAGACCGTCGACGACGTCTATTACGACGCGGCCGGCCTGCGCCGCGACTATCTCGCCGGCGCCACCATCGACGCGCCGCTGACCGACGCGGTGCGCCTGAAGCTCACCGGCTATTATCACGACAACCACGGCCAGGGCATCTGGTACACGCCCTATGTGCCCACGCCGGGCGGCGCGCCGATCTCGGTGCGCACCACCGAATATGACGTCCGCCGCGGCGGCGTCGTGCCCCGGCTGACGATCACGACCGGCGCCAACCAGCTCGAGGTCGGCGGCTGGTACGAGAGCAACAGCTTCCGGCAGGCGCGGCGCTTCTACGGGCTGGCCGATCAGGACACCGCCTCGCTGCCGACGCTCCAGTACAAGACCGACCCGTTCTTCACGCAATGGGACTTCAAGTTCGATACCACCACCGCGCTCTATTATGTCGCGGACAAGCTCGATCTCGGCAAGCTGACGCTCTCGGGCGGCTGGAAGGGCTACAAGGTCGTCAACCGCGCCAAGCCGCTCATCACCGGCGGCCTCGCCTCCGGCACGATCGCCGCGCGCGACTGGTTCCTGCCGCAGGCCGGCGCGGTGTTCCACGTCACGCCCGGCATCGAGGCGTTCGCCAGCTATACCGAGAACATGCGCGCCTTCGCGTCGGCCGCGACCGGCGCCACGCCGTTCGCCACCACCCAGGCGGGCTTCGAGGCGATCCGCGACACGCTCAAGCCCGAGAAGTCCACGACCTACGAGGGCGGCGCGCGCTTCCGCAGCGGCGGGTTGCAGGCGTCGGTCGCGGCCTATTACGTCGATTTCAAGAACCGGCTGCTGGCGCTCACCAACGGCGCCGGCATCGTCGGCAATCCGGTGACGCTCCAGAATGTCGGCAGCGTGCGCAACTATGGCGCCGAGCTGACCCTGCTCTATCGCCCGATCAAGCCGCTCTCGCTGTTCGCCTCCTATGCCTACAACCGCTCGCAATATCGCGACGACGTGCTGAACGCCGACGGTAGCGTGCTCAGCCCGACCAGGAACAAGACGGTGGTCGACAGCCCCAAGCAGATGCTCAAGGGCGAGATCGCGTACGAGGACGAGCATTTCGTCGGCCGGGTCGGCGCGGACTATATGACCAAGCGCTACTTCACCTATCTGAACGACCAGTCGGTGCCGGGCCGCGTGCTCGTCGACGCCTCGATCGGCTACAAGCTCGGCGGCGCCGGCTTCTTGCGCGACGTCGCGATCGAAGGCAGCGTCACGAACCTGACCGACAAGAAATATATCGCCACGATCGGCTCGAACAGCTTTACCGCGAGCGGCGACAATCAGACGCTGCTCGCCGGCGCGCCCCGCCAGTGGTTCGTCACGCTGAAGAAGGGCTTCTGAGCCATGCAACTCGATCGTCGCCGCCTGCTCCAGTCCGCCGCGCTGGGGCTGGGGATCGCGGGGCTGCCCGCGTGGGCGGCGACGCTCGACGCGGGCTTCACTCATGGCGTCGCCAGCGGCGAGCCCGGCCAGCGCCAGGTGCTGCTGTGGACGCGCTACGTTGGCCGCTCGGGCGATGCGCCGTTGCGCGCCGAGATCGCGGCGACGCCGGAGTTCGCGCGCGTCGCCGCCGGCGGCGACGCGATCGCCTCGGCCGAGCATGACTGGTGCGCCAAGCTCGTGCTCGGCGGGCTGGAGCCGGGGCGCTGGTATTATTACCGCTTCATCGCAGCGGACGGCACGCGATCGCAGACCGGGCGGACGCGGACGCTGCCCGAAGGCGCGGTCGACCGCTTCACGCTCGGCGTGTTCTCCTGCTCGAACATCGGCTATGGCTGGTTCAACGCCTATGGCCATGCCGCGCGCCGCGACGACATCGACCTGATGCTCCATCTCGGCGACTACAGCTACGAGTATCATCTCGGCGAATATCCCTCGCAGGAAGAGATCGCGCCCGGGCGGACGGTCGAGCCCTCCGGCGAGACGATCCATCTCGCCGACTACCGCACGCGCTATGCGCTCTACCGGCGCGATCCCGATCTGCGCGCGCTCCACGCCCGCTTCCCGGTGGTGCAGATGTGGGACGACCATGAGAGCGCCAACGACAGCTGGAAGGGCGGCGCCGAGAACCATGATCCCGCCACCGAAGGCGACTGGATGCTGCGCAAGGCGGCGGCGGTGCGCGCCTATCGCGAGTGGATGCCGGTCTCCGATGACGACTGGGCGGAGTATCGCATCGGCGATCTCGCCGCGCTGTTCCGCCCGGAGGAGCGGCTGACCGCGCGCACCAAGCAGGCCGGCATCATGGCGGCGGCGAGCGGGCCGGGCGATCCCACCGCCGCGCTGATCCGCTTCCGCGATACGGTCTGGTCCGATCCGGCGCATACGCTGATGGGGGCGGACCAGGAGCGCTGGTTCGCCGAGCGGATGCGCGCGGCGGCGGCGGCGACCGTCGAGCAGGTGTTCGCGCAGCAGGTCAACGTCGGCATCACCCACATGCCGGCCGATGC
>CAXTPE010000115.1:0-8300 GCA_964245925.1 uncultured Sphingomonadaceae bacterium | reverse complement strand
CGGCGGTCTCGCCGCCGATCAGCGCGCAGCCGGCGATCCGGCAGCCCTCGGCGATCCCCGCCACCACCGCCTCGGCCACACCGCCGTCGAGCTTGGCGCAAGCGAAATAGTCCAGGAAGAACAGCGGCTCGGCGCCCTGCACGACGAGATCGTTGACGCACATCGCGACGAGATCGATGCCCACCGCGTCGTGTCGCCCGGCCCCGATCGCGAGGCGCAGCTTGGTGCCGACGCCATCGGTCGCCGCCACCAGCAGCGGATCGACATAGCCCGCCGCTCTCGGATCGAAGAAGGCGCCGAAGCCGCCCAGGTCCGCCTCCGCGCCGGGCCGGCGGGTCGCCCTGGCCAGCGGCGCGATCGCGCGGACGAGCGCGTTGCCCGCCGCGATCGAGACGCCGGCCTTCGCATAGGTGTAGCTCTCCGCCATCCCCGCCGCCTAGCGACATCGCGCTTGGATTTCCACCGCCGAGCCGCCACAAGGCCGCCGTGATCGCGCGGGGCCGTAACCATCTGCTGTGGCTGCTCGCCGGCGGCGCGCTCGTCGGCGGTACGGGTGCGCTGCTCGCCCAGCTCGCGCCCGGCGAACGCGGCGTGGCGCCGATCGACAGCTCGTCCAACTATGAGGTGACCGGCATCGCCGTCGACGTCTCGGGCAGGACCGCCGACCAGGCGCGCACCGGCGGCTGGCGCGAGGCGCAGCGCAAGGGCTGGAAGACGCTCTGGGCCCGTCTCCATGGCCTCTCGCCCGATGCCGCGCCGGGGCTGCCGGACTCCACGCTCGATGGCATCGTCTCCTCGATCGAGGTCGAGGACGAGCAGATCGGGCCGACCCGCTACATCGCCCATCTCGGCGTGCTGTTCGATCGCGGCCGCACCGCCGGCCTCCTCGGCGGCGCCGGCGGACAGGCGCCGCATTCGCAGCCGATGCTCGTGATCCCGATCGAGTGGAGCGGCGGCGCCGGTCAGAGCTTCGAGCGGCGCACCGAGTGGCAGCGCGCCTGGGCGCGGTTCAAGGCCGGCGCGAGCGCGGTCGACTATGTCCGCCCGACCGGATCGGGCGCCGATCCGCTGATGCTGAACGCCGGGCAGGCGGGGCGGCCGGGGCGGATCTGGTGGCGGATGCTGCTCGATCAATATGGCGCGTCGGACGTGGTGATGCCGCAGGTGAAGCTGCGCCGGCTCTATCCGGGCGGCCCGATCCGCTGCGATTTCGCCGCCCGCCACGGCCCGGACGGCATCGCGCTCGCCACCTTCACGCTCGTCGCCGACAACCCCGATCAGCTCGAAGCGACGCTCGACGAGGGCGTGCGGCGGATCGACGCGGCCTATGTGGCGGCGCTCAACGGCGGCGGCCTCGAGCCCGATCCCTCGCTCAGCATCGACGACGAGCCCGAGGCGCCGCCCCCCGCCGTCGAGGAGGGCGCCGGCGACGACGATCCGCTCGCCGAGATCATCCAGAACCTCAACACCACCGCCTACACGGTGCAGGCCGACACGCCGGACGCCGCCTCGGTGCCGGCGCTGGAGGCGGCGCTGCGCGCGCTGCCGGGCGTCCACTCGGCCGCGGTCAGCAGCCTCGCGGTCGGCGGCGTGTCGGTCGCGCGGGTGAATTTCGAGGGCGATGCCGACGCGCTGAAGCTGGTGCTCCAGTCGCACGGCTGGCGGGTCGATGCCGATGGCGACTCGCTGCGCATCCGGCGCCCGGCGCCCGCCGCTCCGCCGCCGGCGGCGACGCCCGCGTCATCACCACCCGGGCAATGAGCCAGATCGCGCTCCCGCTCGACTGGCCGCCGGACGAGCAGGAGGAACGCTTCCTGCTCGGCGAGGCCAATGCGGAAGCCGCCCGCCACCTCGAGCACTGGTCGCTCTGGCCGCTGCCGGTGACGATCCTGCACGGGCCGCGCCAGTCCGGCCGCAGCACGCTCGGCCGCATCTTCGCGCGCAAGACCGGCGGGCGGCTGATCGACGATGCCTGGCGCGCGCCGGAGGAGGACGTCTTCCACGCCTGGAACGCCGCCGTCGCCTCGCGCCGGCCGCTGCTGATCGTCGCCGACGCCGTCCCGCCCGAATGGCAGGTGGTGCTGCCGGATCTCGCCTCGCGGCTTTCCGCCACACCGCGCGTCGCCATAGCCGAACCGGACGACGCGCTCGCCGCCGCGCTCATAGAGGCGCAGCTCGGGCGGCGCGGGCTGCCCTCGCCGCAGGGACTCGCCGGCTTCCTGCTGCCGCGAGTCGAGCGCAGCTATGTGACGCTGCTCGGCGTCGTCGACCTGCTCGATCGCGCGGCGATCGCGTCGCGGGCGCGGCTCACCTTGCCGTTCGCGCGGCGCACGCTCGCGGCGGCGGGTGTCATCGACGCTTCATATTCGACGCGCTAGGATACGCCGATGGAAGAGCAGACCGAGATCACCGAAGCCGCCGACGGCGAGACCGTCGGCACGCCCGGCGCCGCCCCGGTCGCGCCGCGCGAGCGCTATTTCAACCGCGAGCTTTCCTGGCTCGCGTTCAACGAGCGCGTGCTGGAGGAAGCGTCGAACCCCGCGCATCCGCTGCTGGAGCGGCTGCGCTTCCTCTCGATCTCGGGCAACAACCTCGACGAATTCTTCATGGTCCGCGTCGCGGGGCTCAAGGGCCAGCAGATGCAGGACGTCGACCAGCGCTCCGCCGATGGGCTGACGGTGAGCCAGCAGCTCGCCGCGATCATCGAGCGCGCCGATGCGCTGATGACGCTTCAGCAGGACGTGTGGCGCAAGCTGCGCGCGCTGCTCGCCGAGACCGGCGTGACGGTGCTCTCGGGCGAGGAGATCGTCGGCGAGGACGAGGCGTGGCTCGCGGGCCATTTCCGCGCGCAGATCTTCCCGGTGCTCACCCCGCAGGCGCTCGATCCCGCGCACCCGTTCCCGTTCATCCCGAACAAGGGCTTCAGCCTGATCTTCGACCTGAAGCGCCTCTCCGATGGCGAGCCGATCCGCGAGCTGGTGATGCTGCCGACGACGCTGCCGCGCTTCATCCGCCTGCCGGGCGACGCCGCGCGCTACGTCGCGATCGAGACGATGGTCCGCCGCTCGACCGGCGCGCTCTTCCCCGGCTATGAGGTGATGGGCGACGGCGCCTTCCGGATCATCCGCGACAGCGACATCGAGGTCGAGGAGGAGGCGGAGGACTTGGTCCGCCACTTCCGCTCGGCGATCAAGCGGCGTCGTCGCGGGCGCGTCATCCGGCTGCGGCTGGAGAGCGGCATGCCGCCGGTGCTGGAGCGCACCGTCTGCCACGAGATCGGCGGCGCCGACGCGCTCGTCTCGGAAGCCGGCGGCTTCCTCGGCATCGCCGACCTCGAGCAACTCGTCGAGGAGGACCGGCCGGACCTCAAGTTCACCGCCTTCGCGCCCCGCTTCCCCGAGCGTATCCGCGAGCATGGCGGCGACTGCTTCGCCGCTATCCGCGACAAGGACATCGTCGTCCACCATCCCTATGAGACGTTCGACGTGGTGCTCGCCTTCCTCAAGCAGGCCGCGCAGGATCCCGACGTGGTGGCGATCAAGCAGACGCTCTATCGCGCCGGCAAGCAGTCGGCCGTCATCAAGGCGCTGGTCGATGCCGCCGAGGCCGGCAAGTCGGTCACCGCCGTCGTCGAGCTGAAGGCGCGCTTCGACGAGGAGCAGAACCTGATGTGGGCCGCGCAGCTCGAGCGCGCCGGCGTGCAGGTGGTCTACGGCTTCGTCGACTGGAAGACCCACGCCAAGGTCTCGATGGTCGTCCGCCGCGAGGGCGGCGCGTACCGCACCTACTGCCACCTCGGCACCGGCAATTACCATCCGGTCACGGCGCGCATCTACACGGACCTGAGCTTCTTCACCGCCGATCCGCGCGTCGGGCGCGATGCCGCGCAGCTCTTCAACTACATCACCGGCTATGTCGAGCCGCGCGATATGGAGCTGGTGACGATCTCGCCGCACGGGCTGCGCGAGAAGCTCGCCGCGCTGATCGACGCCGAGATCGATCATGCCCGCGCCGGCCGCCCCGCGCAGATCTGGGCGAAGATGAACAGCCTCGTCGATCCCGCGATCATCGAGAAGCTCTATCGCGCGTCCGCCGCGGGCGTGCAGGTCGATCTCGTCATCCGCGGCATCTGCTGCCTGCGCCCGCAGGTGCCGGGGCTGTCCGAGAACATCCGCGTCAAGTCGGTGATCGGCCGCTTCCTCGAGCACAGCCGGATCATCTGCTTCGGCAACGGCGAGGCGCTGCCCGGGCCGAACGCCAAGCTCTTCATCTCGTCGGCCGACTGGATGCCGCGCAACTTCGACCGGCGGGTCGAATATCTCCTCGCGATCGAGAACCCGACCGTGCATGCCCAGATCGTCGAGCAGGTGATGGTCGCCAATCTCATCGACAGCGAGCAGAGCTGGGAGCTGCACGCCGACGGCAGCTATGAACGCACCGTTTCAAGCCCGAGCGGCATGCCCTTCAACCTGCACCGCTATTTCATGACCAACCCGTCGCTTTCCGGGCGCGGCGCGGCGCTGCGCAACAGCGATGCGGTGCCGCGCCTCAAGCTGCGCCGCGGCGGCTGACCATATCGCTTCCGCGCCGCGCGAATCGAGCCGGGCCATGATGATGTCGCATCGAACCGCGGTTCGTCCCGAGCGCGGTCGAGGCCTGTCCCGAGCGCCTGCAAGGCAGGCGAAGGGGGCGACACCAGGCGCCGTGTCTCGACTTCGCTCGATACGAATGGACGAGGTTATTGGATGTCGCCCGATCCCGAGCTAAGCTCGTCGCCGGTGCCGAAGCTCGATTTCCTCCCGCGCCGCCACGGTGACGCCGCGGCCGCGCCGGACCGCATCGGCATCATCGACATCGGCTCCAACTCGATCCGCCTCGTGATCTACGAGGGCCCCGCGCGCATCCCGGCGATCCTCTTCAACGAGAAGGTGATGGCCGGCCTCGGCAAGGGGCTGGCGGCGACCGGCGCGCTCGATCCCGAGGCGTCGGCGCGCGCGATCACCGCGCTTGGCCGCTTCCGGCTGCTGGCCGAGCAGATCGGCGTCGCCCGGCTCATCACGGTGGCGACCGCGGCGGTGCGCGACGCCTCCAACGGCCCGGAGTTCCTCGCGCGCCTCGCCGCGATCGGCCTCGACGCCGAGGTGCTGAGCGGCGAGGCAGAGGCGGAGATGTCCGCGCACGGCGTGCTCGCCGGCGTTCCGGGCGCGGAAGGAGTGGTCGGCGATCTCGGCGGAGGCAGCCTGGAGCTGGCGCGGATCGGCGGCGGCCGCGTCCACCAGCGCGCGTCCTTTCCGCTCGGCGTGCTGCGGGTCGGCGCGATCCGCAAGCAGGGCGCGCTGGCGCTCAACCGGGTGCTCAACACCGCGCTGGTCGGCTGGGAGAACGCCTGCGGCGGGCGGCTGCCCTTCTATCTGGTCGGCGGCTCGTGGCGGGCGCTCGCGCGGCTCGACATGACGCTCACCGGCTGGCCGCTGCCGATCCTCCACCAATATGAGATGCCGCCGGCGAGCGCGGTGCGGCTGGTCCGTTCGCTCAGCCACCTGGACAAGAAGCGGCTGCGCGCCATTCCGGAGATTCCCGCCTCGCGCGCCGGCACGCTGCCGGACGCCGCGATGCTGCTGGCGCTGCTCGCGCGCACGCTGCTGCCGGGCAAGCTCGTCGTTTCCTCCTACGGCCTGCGCGAGGGCGTGCTGCACGCGACGTTGCCGGAGGCGGTGCGCGGGCTCGATCCGCTGATCGACGCCGCGCATGAGGAGGGCCGCCGCCAGGGCCGCTTCGCCGAGCATGGCGACCTGCTCGCGCGCTGGATCACGCCGCTGTTCACGGGCGACCCGCCCGCCGACGCGCGGCTGCGCCATGCCGCCTGTCTGCTCGGCGATGTCGGCTGGCGCGCCAATCCGGAGTTCCGCGCCGAGCGCGGGCTCGATGTCGCGCTCCACGGCAATTGGGTTGGGATCGACGCGCGCGGGCGGGCGATGGTCGGCCAGGCGCTGTTCACGAGCTTCGGCGGGGTGGGGGAGCCGGCGATCGTCGCGCGGCTCTGCGCGCCCGAGGACCGCCAGCGCGCGATCCGCTGGGGGCTGGCGATGCGGCTCGGCCAGCGCCTGTCGGGCGGGGTCGCGCCGCCGCTCGAGGCGAGCGCGGTGGCGATCTCGGGCGGCGCGATCGTGCTGAAGCTCGTCCCCGGCGACGCCCCGCTCTACGGCGAGACGGTCGAGCGGCGCCACAGGGCGCTGGCGGCGGCGATGGGGCTCGGCGCCTCGGTCGGGACGGGATGACGCCTGCTCCCTCTCCCCGGCGGAGAGGGTGGGGGTGAGGGAGAGCCGGCGCGGCCGGCGTCATCGCCATCAGCGTCAGAACCTCTCACCCAACCCTCTCCCGACGGGAGAGGCTATGGTCAGCCCTCCGTCCGCCGCATCCTGAGCTTGCCGCCCTCGACCGCGAACGCCAGCCGCCCCTCGACCAGATCGAGCGCATCCCGCCCGAACTGCTCGAACCGCCAGCCCGACAGGATCGCGAGCCCGTCGCGCTTGCCGGCGGCCAGCAGCTCCAGCTCGTCCGATCGCGCGATCAGCTTGGCGGCGACGTCGGTATCGCGCGAGCGGATCTTGAGCAGCAGTTTCAAGAGGTCGGCGACCAGCGCACCCTCCTTGCCGAGACCCGGCCGGCGATCGTCGCGCGCCGGCAGCTCGTCCTCGGGCATCGCGGTGGCGGCTGCCAGCGCGGCCATCAGCCGGGCGCCGATGTCGTTGCCCGCCCAGCTCGCCGAGAGCCCGCGCACCTTGGCGAGATCGCGCTGCTCGCGCGGCGGATGGCCTGCGAGGTCGGCGAGCGTCTCGTCCTTGGCGATGCGGCCGCGCGGCAAGTCCTTGCCCTGCGCCTCGCGTTCGCGCCACGCCGCCAGCGCCTTCAGCCGCCCGAGCACCTCGGGCTTGCGGCTCGGCACCTTGATGCGCTGCCAGGCGACGTCGGGCTCGTTGATGTAATTGGCGGGGTCGGCGAGCCGCTCCATCTCCTCGTCGAGCCAGCCGCCGCGATCGGCGCGCTTCAGCCGCTCGAGCATCTTCGGGAACAGCCGCGAGAGATGGGTGACGTCGCCGATCGCATAATCGATCTGGCGGGCGTCGAGCGGGCGGCGCGCCCAGTCTGTGAAGCGCGCGCCCTTGTCGAGCGAGATGCCGAGCAGCGATTCGACGAGGTTGGAATAGCCGATCTGCTCGCCCATCCCGAGCGCCATCGCAGCGATCTGGGTATCGAACAGCGGGTGCGGCGTCTTGCCGGTGAGATTGTGGACGATCTCGATGTCCTGCCCGCCGGCGTGGAAGACCTTGAGGACGTCGTCGTCCTCGACCATCAGGTCGAGCAGCGGGCCGAGATCGATGCCGGGCGCCATCGGATCGATCGCGGCGGCCTCGTGCTCGTCGGCGATCTGGATGAGGCAGAGCTCGGGCCAGTAGCTGTTCTCGCGCATGAATTCGGTGTCGACCGCGACGAACGGCGCATCGCGCAGCCGGGCGACGAGATCGGCCAGCGTGGCGCTGTCGGTGATGAGCGGATGGATGTGCATGGCACCGCTCCATAGCCACCGGACGCCGGGTTGACAAAGCGGGCCATGGGCGGGAAGCGCGGCACCTGTCCTTTCACCGTCATCCCGGCGCGGGCCGGGGTCTCACGAGGCGAAGCGTCGGGCTTGCCGCACGAGACCCCAGCCTGCGCCGGGTGACGATCGGAGATCGTCATGCACGCCTACCGCACGCATACCTGCGCCGCGCTCCGTGCCTTAAACGTCGGCGAGGTCGTGCGTCTGTCGGGCTGGGTGCACCGCAAGCGCGATCATGGCGGCGTGCTGTTCCTCGACCTTCGGGACCATCACGGCCTCACCCAGATCGTCTGCGACGGCGACAGCCCCGCGTTCGGGGTGCTGGAGGGCATCCGCGTCGAATCGGTCGTGACGATCACCGGCAAGGTGCTGGCGCGCTCGGCGGGCACGGTGAACGCGAAGATGCCGACGGGCGCGATCGAGGTTTATGCCGAAGACGTGGTGGTCCAGTCGGCGGCGCAGGAGCTGCCGATGCCGGTCGCGGGAGAGGCGGAGTATCCCGAGGAGATCCGCCTCCGATACCGCTATCTCGATCTGCGCCGCGAGCGCATCCACGCCAATATCGTGCTGCGCTCGCATGTCATAGCATCGATCCGCAAGCGTATGATCGAGCAGGGTTTCACCGAGTTCCAGACGCCGATCCTCACCGCCTCCAGCCCCGAGGGCGCGCGCGACTATCTCGTCCCCAGCCGCGTCCATC
>CAXTPE010000114.1:0-8369 GCA_964245925.1 uncultured Sphingomonadaceae bacterium | reverse complement strand
TGCCGTTCACGATCGCCTGCGGCTCCTGCTATCACTGCGGCAAGCATCAATATTCCGCCTGCGACAACGGGCTCCCGGCGGACAACCAGGACATCGCGCAGGCGCTCTACGGCCAGCCGATGTCCGGGCTGTTCGGCTATAGCCACATGACGGGGGGATATGCGGGCGGCCAGGCCGAATATGTCCGCGTGCCCTTCTCGGACGTCGGCCCGATCGTCATCCCGGACGGGCTCGAGGACGACAAGGTGCTGTTCCTCTCCGACATCCTGCCGACCGGCTGGCAGGCGGCGGAGAACGCCGACATCGAGCCGGGCGACATCGTCGCGGTATGGGGCTGCGGCCCCGTCGGGCTGTTCGCGGTGCAGTCGGCGTTCCTGATGGGCGCCGCGCGCGTCATCGCGATCGATCATTTCCCGCACCGGCTGGAGCTCGCGAAGACGTTCGGCGCCGAGACGATCAACTTCGAGGAGAGCGCGGTCTACGAGGCGCTGATGGAGCTGACCGGCGGCATCGGCCCGGATGCGTGCATCGACAGCGTCGGGCTGGAGGCGCACGGCTTCTTCGTCGACAATGTGCTCGACCAGATCAAGAAAGCGACCTTCCTCGGCACCGATCGCATCCACGCCAACCGCCAGGCGATCCTCGCCTGCCGCAAGGGCGGGCGCATCTCGATGCCGGCGGTCTATGGCGGCTTCGTCGACAAATGGCCGCTCGGCGCGTTCATGGAGAAGGGGCTGACGCTCAAGACGGGGCAGACCCACGTCCAGCATTACCTGCCCGGTCTGCTGAACGCGATCGCCGAGGGCAAGATCGACACCACCTTCCTGATCTCGCACCGCATGAGCCTCGAGGACGCGCCCATGGGCTATCGGAAGTTCCATGACGAGCAGGATCGCTGCACCAAGATCGTGCTCAAGCCCGGCCTCGCCAGGGCCGCCTGACCCAGCCTCGACACACAGGAGACATCCCATGTCCGACAAGTTCGCGATCATCACCGGCGCGTCGACCGGCATCGGCTTCGAGCTCGCCAGCATCGCCGCCGAGAACGGATACGACATCCTCGTCGTGGCCGACGAGCCGCTGATCGACGCCGCCGCCGCCGATTTCCGCACCCATGGCGGCAAGGTCGAGTCGGTCGAGGCCGATCTCTCCACCTTCGAGGGCGTCGACACGCTGCTCGCCGCCGCGAACGGCCGCCAGGTCGATCTGCTCTGCGCCAACGCCGGCCACGGGCTCGGCCGCGACTTCCTCGGCCAGGATCCCGCCGAGTGGCGCCACGTGATCGACACCAACATCACCGGCACGCTCTATCTGCTCCAGAAGGTGCTGAAGGAAATGGTGGCGCGCAACGACGGCAAGGTGCTCGTCACCGGCTCGATCGCGGGCTTCCTGCCGGGCGCCTTCCAGGCGGTCTACAACGGCTCGAAGGCGTTCGTGGACAGCTTCGCCGATGCGATCCGCGACGAGATCAGGGAGTCGGACGGGGTCACGGTCACCACGCTGATGCCCGGCGCCACCGAGACCGAGTTCTTCGATCGCGCCGACATGATGGACACCAAGGTCGGCACCCAGGCGAAGGACGACGCCGGCAAGGTCGCGCGCGACGGCTGGGACGCGCTGATGGCGGGCAAGGCGCATGTCGTGTCGGGCTGGAAGAACAAGGTCCAGGCGGCCATCGCCCACGTCGCCCCCGCCGCCGTCCTGGCGGGCATGCACCGCGACCTGGCGGAGCCGGGCTCGGCGAAGGACTAGGGGCCGCGCGGCCTGACCTCCAGCATCTGGCACGCCACCAGCGCCGGCACCCCGATCGCCACATCCCGCGCGCGCTTCAGCAGCGAGAGCGCCAGCGCCAGTCGGGGGTCGAGCGCGAACAGCGGCGCCAGCAGCATATAGCCCGCCTCCTGCACGCCGAGCGCCGCCGGCACCACGAAGGCGGCCGCCCGCAGCGCGAGGATCAGGCTTTCCAGCGCGACCGCCCGCGCAAGCCCCAGCCCCGCTCCCATCATCCGCAGCGCGACCCAGGCGAACAGCGCGGTCATGCCCCACGCCGCGAGGTTCAGCAGGAACGATGCCGCGAAGACGCCGCGCGCGCGATAGGAGACCGCCAGCAGCGCCTCGACCTCGCCGAGCGGCGCCCCCGCGCCCGGCACGAGCCGGCCGGCGAACCCGCCGATCAGCCGCAGCGCCGGGCGCTGGAGCAGCGCGAACGCCAGCGCCAGCACGATGCTGACCCCGATCCCGGCCCAGGCGAGCGCCCCCGTCCGCCCGCCCGCCAGCACGCCGCCGGCGGCGAGCACCGCGCCCAGCGTGAACACTGCCTGCGACGCCATCTCGGCGGTGAGATCGACGATCATCGCGGCATAGACCCGCGCCGGCGCGATGCCGCCGCGCACCAGCACCCGCGCGCCGAGCGCCAGCGCGCCCGCGTGCGAGAAGGGCAGCAGCTCGCTGGCGCCGTCGCGCACCGTCCGCGACCAGGCGAACAGCGCGACGTGGCGGCGCGGCTCGCCCGGCATCGCGGCGAGGCAGGCGGCGCCGAGCACCGCCAGCGTCGCGCCGGTGAGCAGGCACAGCAGCAGGAAGCCGCCGGCGCCGACCCGCAGCGCCGCCTCGGCGAGCTGGCGCAGGCCGACCCGGCCGATCGTCCAGAGCGCGAGGCCGAGCCCGAGCGCGGTCGCCGCCGCGATCCCCCAGCGCAGCCGCGCGCTCATGCGAAATCGGCGAAGCGGCCGGCGACCGCGCCGCGCGCCGCCAGCGCGTCGCGCGCGGATCGGCCGATCAGCCCGGCCAGCTCGTCGGCATAAAGATAGCCGGGCGCGGCGCCCGGCCAGCCGCCGTCGCGGGCGGGGTGGCAGTAGATCTCCGAGAGCCCGGGCGGCAGCCGCGCGAGGATCGCGGCGATCCGCGCCTCCGTCATCGCGCCGCTCCAGGCGAGCCCGAACACGCTGTCCGGCACGATCATCCCCGCCGCGCGCAGCCGCCGCCGCGCCAGCAGCGCCCAGGGCCGCTCGATGCCCGCGCGCGGCGTCGCCGGCTCGATCGCCGCGAGCACGCCGCGCGGCTCGATCGGCGCGCGCACCGAGCGCATCCCATGGCGCCGGCCGATGCGCAGGATCAGCCCGGCGATCGTCGGGTGGAGATGGAAATGCCTGTGTGCGTTGACATGGTCGAGCGGCAGGCCGGTCGCGGCGAAGGCGGCGAACTGCGCCGCGATCTCGCGCGCGACCTGGCGGCGCGCGGCGGGGCGGAAGAAGATGTCGATCCCGGCGCGCGCCATATCGGCGCGGAAACATCCCGCGCCATCCACCAGATCGGGCACCTCGCCCGCCGGCAGCACCGGCCGCCCCTCGACCAGCACGACATGGAGGCCGACGCCCAGCCCCGGCAGCCGCCGCGCGCGCGCCACCGCGTCGGCGGCGGCGGCGCCCGCCACCATCAGGCTGGCGGCGGTGAGGATGCCCGCGCGGTGCGCCTGCTCGACCGCGTCGTTGACCGCGACCGCCGCGCCGAAATCGTCCGCCGTCACCACCAGCCGCGGCCTCATCGCGCGACGATCCGCCCGTCCGGCCGCACCGCCAGCCGCGCGCCGCGCCAATCGACCGAGCGCACGAAGAACGACGCGCAGAACACCGAAAAGCCGAGCAGGTCGCGCGCCGGCAGCAGCAGGTGGCCGGCGGTGCGCGCGCCGCACAGCCGATCGATCGCGCGCGCGAGCAGCCACCGGCTCGCCAGCGCGCCGCCCAGCAGCGCCAGCCCCCATGCCGGCGCGACCGCCGCCGCCAGCAGCGCGAGCGGCAGCGGATAGGTGAGCGCCTGCCCGGCGTAGACGGGGAGCGGCGTCACCCCGCGCACCGTCGCCGCCCAGCGCAGCTCGTGGCGCAGCAGCGCGGGCAGGCTCGTCTCCGCGCAGCCATGGACGAGCACCATCGCCGGCACGGCGACCCGCAGACCCGCCGCGCGGACCGCCGCGCCGATGGCATGATCGTCGGCGAGCGTATCGGCGAATCGCCGGAAGCCGCCGATCCGCGCGAGCGTCGCGCGGCGCAGCGCGATCGTCGAGCCCATGCACGGCGCCCCCGCCCCGCTCGCCAGCGCGACCAGCACCGAGGGCAGGAACTGATAGCTGATCGCCGCCGCCGCCAGCCGCGACCATCGGCCCGCATCGCCGCGCCCGCGATAGAGGCAGGTGACCGCGCCCACGCCCGGCCCGCCGAGCGCGGCCACCACGCCGGCGACATAGTCCGGCGTCACCGCCATGTCGCTGTCGCTCAGGATCAGGACGTCGTGCGCGGCGGCGTCGCCAAGCGCCGCGACATTGGCGATCTTGGCGTTGGCGGCGGACGATGCGCCGGTCACGATCAGCCGCGCCGACCGCGCGCCGCCATCGGGCCCGAGCGCCAGGACCGCGGCATTCGCCGGATCGTCGGCCCGCGCGATCCCGGCGAGGAGCTCGATCGGCGCGGCCCAGCGCTGATCGAGGAAGCTCGCGAGGTTCGCGGCCAGCCGCGGTTCGGCGCCGTGCAGCGGCTTCAGCAGCGTCACCGGCTCGGGCGGCGCGGCGCGCGGCGGCGCCCTTCCCGCCAGCCGCAGCGCCAGCAGCGCGGCGATCAGCGTATAGCCGATCGCCGCCACGCCGAGCAGCGCGAGGAGGACGGCCGAGGCGGAGAGCAGCGTCATTGCCGCGCCGTGCCTAGCATGCCGCCGCCCCCGCCGCATCCGCCGCGAAATGCTTGACAGGATTGTCGCGGGGGTGCCGCTTGAGGCGGCGGGGCCATGCACCTAGAAGCCTCGGCGACGCGGAAGATACGGGAGGCGGGGCTGGCTGCGGGCGATCTGATCCTCGTGACGGGGGTGTCCGGCTTCGTCGGCTCGGCGGTGGCGCGCGCGTTCGCCGCCGCCGGCTATCGCGTGCGCGGGCTGGCGCGCGCGGGCGGCGCTTCGGCCAACCTGCGCGGCTTCCCCGGCGACATCGCCACCGGCGACATGCGCGACGAGGCGGCGGTGACGGCGGCGCTGGCCGGCGCGCACGCGCTCGCCCATGTCGCCGCCGACTATCGGCTGTGGGCGCGCGATCCCGAGGACATCGTCCGCAACAACCGCGACGGCACGCGCGCGGTGATGGCGGCGGCGCTGGCGGCGGGCGTCGGCCGCATCGTCTACACCAGCAGCGTCGCGACGATCGCGCCCGATCCCGCCGGCCCGGCGCGCGAGGAGCGCGCGCTCGGCCCGGACCAGGCGATCGGCGCCTACAAGCGCAGCAAGGTGATCGCCGAGCGGCTGGTCGAGGCGCTGGTGCGCGAGCGCGGGCTGCCGGCGGTGATCGTCAATCCCTCGACGCCGATCGGACCGCGCGACGTCCGCCCGACGCCTACCGGGCGCATCCTCGTCGATGCCGCGCGCGGGCGCATCCCGGCGTTCGTCGATACCGGGCTGAACCTCGTCCATGTCGACGATGTCGCGCGCGGCCATGTCCTCGCGCTGGAGCGCGGCGCGATCGGCCGGCGCTATATCCTCGGCGGCCAGGACGTGCCGCTGCGCACCCTGCTCGCCGAGGTCGCGCGGCGCGTCGGGCGGCGCGCGCCGGCGCTGCGGCTGCCGCGCGGCCCGCTGATGCCGCTCGCCTGGGCATCCGAGGCATGGGCGCGGGCGAGCGGGCGCGAGCCGCTGCTGACCCGCGACGCGCTGCGCATGGCGAAGCTGCCGATGTACTTCAGCTCGGCGCGCGCGGCGTCCGAGCTCGGCTATGCCGCCCGCCCGCATGGCGAGGCGATCGACGACGCGCTTGCCTGGTTCGGCGCGCGGGGCATGCTGGCATGACGGGCGCGGCCGCGACCGCCGCCGATCTCGCCTCGGGCAAGGGCCATCGCGACGAGAATTTCCCGGTCGCCTCGCGGCTGATCGCGCCGGCGCACCGGGCGGCCATCCTCGCCTTCTACCGCTTCGCGCGCGCCGCCGACGACATCGTCGACAATCCCGCGGCGCCGCCCGCGACGAAGCTCGAGCGGCTGGAGGCGATGCGCGCCACGCTGGTGGGCGCCGCCGACGCCGAGCCCACCGCGATCGCGCTGCGCGAAACGCTGGCGGCGCGCGGACTGGAGCGCACCCACGCGCTCGATCTGCTCGAGGCGTTCCGCCGCGACGTGACCAGGCCGCGCTATGCGAGCTGGGACGAGCTGATCGACTATTGCCGTGTCTCGGCGATGCCGGTGGGGCGCTTCGTGCTCGACGTCCATGGCGAGCCGCGCGCGCTCTGGCCCGCCAACGACGCGCTCTGCGCCGCGCTCCAGATCGTCAACCATCTCCAGGATTGCGGCGCCGACTATCGCACGCTCGATCGCGTCTATCTGCCGGAGGACATGCTGGCCGCCGCCGGCGCGAGCGTGGCGGACCTGGGAGCGGCGCGCGCGGCGCCCGCGCTGCTTGCCGTTATCCGTGAGTGCGCAAACCGTTGCGAGGCGCTGCTCGCGCGCTCCGCGAGCTTTTCCGGCGGCATCCGCGATCGGCGGCTCGGGCTGGAGGTGGCGGTGATCCAGCGGCTGGCGACGAGCCTCGCCGCGCGGCTGGCGCGGCGCGATCCGCTCTCGCGACGCGTCCACCACGCCAAGCCCGAGGCGCTGCTGCTCGCGGCGGGCGCGATCGCGGCGCGGATCGTGCGGCGATGAGCGATGCGCCGGCCATCGCCGCCTCGGGCAGCTCCTTCTACGCCGGCATGCGCGTGCTGCCGCAGCCCGAGCGCCACGCGATGTACGCGATCTACGGCTTCTGCCGGCAGGTCGACGACATCGCCGACGACCAGCAGGGCGATCGCGCCGCCCGCGCCGCCGCGCTCGACGGCTGGCGCGGCGACATCGCCGCGCTCCATGCCGGCGGCGATCCCGGGCGCGCCGCCTTCCTCGCGCCGGCGGTGGCGCGCTTCGGGCTCGCCCGCGCCGACTTCGACGCCGTCATCGACGGCATGGCGATGGATGTCGCGCGCGACATCCGCTGGCCGGCGGCGGGCGAGCTCGATCTCTATTGCGATCGGGTGGCGTCGGCCGTCGGGCGGCTGTCGGTGCGGGTGTTCGGGATGGCGGACGGGCCCGGCCTGCTGCTCGCGCATCATCTCGGCCGCGCGCTGCAACTCACGAACATCCTTCGCGATATTGACGAGGACGCGGCGCTCGGCCGGATCTACCTGCCGCGCGAGGCGATCGAGGCGCAGGGCATCGCCCTCGGCGATGTCGCCGCGGTGATCGGCGATCCGCGCATCGACGGCGCGGCGCGGATCGTCGCGGCCGAGGCGCGCGCGCGCTTCGCCGACGCCGAGGCGATCCTCGCCGCGCGGCCGCGCGGGCACCTCATCGCGCCCCGGCTGATGGCGGCGGCCTATGGCGAGCTGCTGCGGCGGATGGAACGGACCGGCTGGGCGCCGCCGCGCCGCCGCGTCCGCCACAACCGGCTGGCGCTGCTCTGGACGCTCGCGCGGCTCCGCATGGGCCGATGAAGCGGGCAGGGTGAGGACCGCGCATGTCATCGGCGCCGGGCTCGCCGGGCTCGGCGCGGCGGTGGCGCTCGCGCGCGCCGGCTGGCGCGTGACCGTCTCGGAGGCGAGCCCGCGGGCCGGCGGGCGCTGCCGCTCCTATCATGATCCAAAGCTCGGGATCGACATCGACAACGGCAACCACCTCGTCCTCTCCGGCAACCGGGCGGTGCGCGACTATCTCGCCGCGATCGGCGCGGCCGCCGCGCTGGAGGGGCCGGACGAGGCGCGCTTCGCCTTCGCCGACGCCCGCGACGGCCACCGCTGGCGGGTGCGCATCAACGACGGCCGGCTGCCATGGTGGATCGCCGCGCCCTCGCGCCGGGTGCCGGGAACGCGGATCGCCGACTATCTGCCGCTGCGCCGGCTGCTGGCGGCGCGCGGCGAGGCGACGGTCGGCGAGGTCGTGCCGACCGCCGGCGCGCTGTGGGAGCGCTTCGTCGAGCCGCTGCTGGTGGCGGCGCTGAACACGCCGGCCGCCGGGGCCTCGGCCGCGCTCGCCGGCGCGGTGCTGCGCGAGACGCTGGCGGGCGGCGGGCGCGCCTGCCGGCCACTGATCGCGCGGACCTCGCTCGCCGCCGCCTTCGTCGAGCTCGATCCCTACCGCGCATGGCGGACCGAACCCGCCGGCCCGCCCTCGATCGTCGGCGAGGTCCCGCTGGCGGGCCCGGGCGCCGACGAGCTGTTCGTCTACATGAACGGATCGCAGGCGCGGCCGCCGGCTTTCTGGCAGGGGCTGGCGCGCTCCGGGCTGAAGGTCAGGCTCCACGACCCGCGGCTCGACGCCGCGGACCGCGCGATCCTGCGCGACGCGGGCTTCGCCGTCGAGGAGGCGCCGCTGCCGTTCGCT
>CAXTPE010000113.1:0-8401 GCA_964245925.1 uncultured Sphingomonadaceae bacterium | reverse complement strand
ATCCCCGAATATATCGCGCGCGCCAAGAACAAGGACGATCCGTTCCGGCTGATGGGCTTCGGCCACCGCGTCTACAAGAACTATGATCCGCGCGCCAAGGTGATGCAGAAGACCGCCAACGACGTGCTCGAGAAGCTCGGCGTCTCCGATCCGGTGTTCGACGTGGCGCGCGAGCTTGAGCGGATCGCGCTCTCCGATGCCTATTTCGTCGACAAGAAGCTCTATCCGAACGTCGACTTCTACTCGGGCGTGATCCTGTCGGCGATCGGCTTCCCGACGACGATGTTCACGGTGCTGTTCGCGCTCGCGCGCACGGTCGGCTGGGTGGCGCAGTGGAACGAGATGATCTCGGACCCCGCGCAGAAGATCGGCCGCCCGCGCCAGCTCTACACCGGGCCGACCCAGCGCGACTACGTGCCGGCGGAGAAGCGCTGACCCGTCGCCCCTCTCCCGGGGGGGGGCGGGATCGAGGTGAAGCCCGCTACCCGCCCGCCGGCAGCGTCAGCGTGAAGGTGGCTCCCGCGCCCGGCGTGCTCTCGACGCCGATGTCGCCCGCCATCGCATGCGCGAGCCGTCGCGCGATGTAGAGCCCGAGGCCCGAGCCGGGCTCGCTCGCGCCGAGGCGTTCGAACTTCTCGAAGATGCGCTGCTGGTCCTCGGCGGCGATGCCGCGCCCCGCGTCCGCGACGCTCACCGTGGCGATGCCGTCGGCGGCGGTGGCGGTGACGCGCACCGTCGATCCAGCCGGCGCGTAGCGGACCGCGTTGCCGACGAGGTTGACCAGCACCTGCAGCGTGCGGCGGAAATCGCCCGAGGCGGGCACGCGCGCGTCCTCGGCGGGGCGCTCGACGATGATCGACTTGTCGGCGGCGCGCACCGCCAGCAGCCCGGCCGCGCGCCGCGCGAGATCGGCGAGGTCGAGCGCGACGGCGGGCGGGCGGAAGTCCGGCCGCTCGATCGCCTCGAGGTCGACGAGATCGTCGACCAGCCCCAGCAGATGGCGGCCGGCGGTGGCGATGTCGGCGGCATAGCCGGCATAATCGTCGCGCAGCGGACCGTCCGAACGCGCCCGGATCGCCTCGGCGTTGGCGACGATGCGATCGAGCGGCAGCCGCAGCGCGCGGTCCAGCCGCGCGGCGAAGGCGGCCGCCTCTTCCGGATCGGCGGGCGGGGCGTCCGGCTCCAGCGCCACGCCGACGCCGCGGAAGCCCGCGAAGCCGCCGCGCCCGTCCAGCAGCGGCAGCCCGGCGAGCCGGTAGCGGGTGCCGGCGCCGCGCAAGGCGACAAGCTGGTCCTCGAACCGCGCCTGCTCGCCGAGCGCGATCACGATCGGCAGCTCGTTCTCGTCGGTCTCGATCAGCCGGAACACGCGCGCCAGCGGCGTCCCGAGCGGCGGCGCGCCGCCGTCCGCCGCGATCAGCGCCGCCGCCGCGCTGGAGAGCGCGGTGAGGCGCAGCGCTTGGTCGGTCTCCCACAGCCAGTCGGCGTTGGCGCGCAGGAAGTCGTGCTCGCGCTCGGCCTCGGGGGCGTCGGCGGGGGGAGCGGCGGGACGCACGCGCCATTCGGCGATGGTGATCTCGACCTGATCGCCGTCGAGCCGCGCCCGCACCCACAGGTCGAGATCCTGCTCGCCATCGGCGGCGATGACCGGCCGCGCGACGGCGATGCCGAGCCGGCGCGTCAGCCGGGCGAGCGAGGCGAGTTGCGGCACCGCGACGACGCCGCCCGGCGCGCCACCGGCACGCGCATGCAGCCCGGCGAGCGCGTCATCGGCCTCGACCAGCCGCCCGTCGGTGTCGATGCGGCCGCACACCGGCAGCTTCGGCGCGGTGGCGCTCATGCCGCGACCTTCCGGTCCGAGCGGTCCAGCGCCTCGATGGCGCGGCGATAGCAGGGCTCGAGCCGCCAGCGGCGGACCGCCTCGTCGGCGGTGCCGGCATCGAGCAGCGCATAGCCTGCGGCGAGCGACTGGATCGCGGCCCCCGCCGCCGCCGCGTCGCGCCCGTCGGCGGCGCGCAGCAGCGCGAGGCTCGCGACCGCCTCGTCGCGCGCCACGCCGGCGGCGCGGAGCAATACGCCGAGCCGGTCGCCGCCGCCATCCACCGCCATGTCCCAGGCATCGGCGAAGGCGATGCCGACGCGGGTGGCGAGGCTCGCCACGAAGATCAGCGGATGCCCCGCCGCCAGCATGTCGACGATCGCGACATCATCGAGCGCGCCGGCCCGCGCCAGAGCGCGCGCCAGCCGCATCGCGAGTGCCGCCGGCGCCTGCTCCTCGTCCAGCCCGGCGAGCGCATGACCGACCGCCTGCGCGATCGCGTGATCGACCGCCAGCGCGCCGAGCCCATGGGTCGCGACGAGATAGTGGCGGAGCCCGGCGGCGACGCCCCATGCCAGCGCATGATGGGTCTCGGCGGGCAGCTCGCCGCGCGTCACCAGCGGATCGAGGAAATCGTCATAGCGCCCGGCCTCGGCGAGGAGCAGCGCGTGGGCGGCGGCGGCGACGTCGGCGTCGGGGTGATCGAGCAGCGCGTCGCCGCCGCGCTCGCCGCCGCCGGGCGCGGCGGCGCCGCGGCGGAGCGCATGGATGAGCCGGTGCTCCTCGTGGCGGCGCAGCAGCGTCGCCAGCAGCGCGCCATCGTCCGGCAGGCAGGCCGTGGCCAGCAGCGGTCGCGCGATGGCGATGCGGGGGATGGCGAGCTCGGCCGGCGCGTCGGCGCCGAGCAATCGCATCAGGCGCGCGCGCAGATCCTGCTCGATCCCGTCGACCAGCCGGTCGAGCATGCGGGCGACGGCGCTGCGGGTCGCGTCGTCGAGCCGCAGCGGCGCGGGCCGGTGCAGCTCGTCGGCGACGCCGGCGAGGCGCGCCTCGCGTGCGCGCGCGGCCGCATCGGCGCGCGCGACGAGACCGCCGCGCGGCGGCTCGGCTTCGTGAGGATCGGACGCCGACATCGCGCCACGATAGCGCAGCCTCGGTAAACGCGCTCCTAAGCCTTTGCGCGCAGGATCGCGCGCTCGGCCCCATATAGCGACACCAGCGCGTAGAGCGCGAGCGCGCCGAGCCCGAGCCGCCACTGCACGGCCGCCGCGAACGGCACCAGCAGCCAGCAGAGCGCGTCCGCATCGGCGAGCCAGGGCTTCGGCACCACGCCGCCGCGCGCCGCGATCGCGCGGAGCGGTGCCAGCCCGGCCATCACCGCGACGATCGCGGCGCCGAGCAGCAGGCAACCCCAGCCGCCGCCGGCCGCCAGCAGCCGCCAGCCGAGCAGCGGCGCCGCGACGCCGAGCGCGCCGAGCCGGATGCGGGCGGCATGCGCGCCGATCCTGTCCGGCAGCAGCCGCACGGCCGCGAGCCGCGCGCCGATCGCATCGAGCGGCGCGGCGAGGATCGCCAGCGCCAGCGCGGCGCGCCACCAGCCGGTGGTGATCGCGGGCAGCATCAGCAGGGTCAGCAGCGCGGCGGCGAGGCGCAGCCACAGGGGCTCGATCCGGCGCGGCGCGAGCAGCGGCACCACGCCGCGCGCGAGCGGCGGGAACAGGAAGCGCGCCGGCCAGCCCGCCGCCGGATCGGCATCGGCGGCGGCGGCGAGTCGCGCGCCGAAGCGGACGGCGTCGTCCTGCTCGGAGATGAGCGCGGCGAGCGGCGCCGGGCCGGTGTCGGCGCCGTCGGCGATACCGATCCGCCGCGCGCCCGCGCTCGCCGCCTGGCGCAGCAGCGTCGCCTGCAAGTCCCAGTCGCCGAGCCGGGCGGCGGTATTGCGCAGCGTCGCGCCGTCGAGCAGCGCGAGCCCGGCCCAGCGCTGGGTCGCATCGATGCGCTCCCAGTGGCGCGTGTCGGGATCGTCGCCCGCCACCAGCAGCGCCGGCACGGTCGAGCGCGCCAGCCGCGCCAGCAGCGCGTCGTCGGCGATCGCGCCGTCCGCGAACAGCAGCAGCCGCTCGTCGGGGTGGATGTGATCGGCCGCGTCGCCAACGCCGCGCGCCACCTCGACGCCGATGCCGTCGCGCCGCAGCCGGTCGATCGCGGCGGTGAGCGCCGCCGGCAGCCGCTCGACGAGGATGACGATGTGGCGCGCGCCCGCCCGCGCGGCGAGCCGCGCCTGCCGCTCGACCAGCGCGCGGCCGGCGAGCGGGATGGTCGCGATCAGCCCGCCCTCCTCGGCTTCGCGTGCCGCAGAAATCAGCGCCGCAAGCGCCACGCATCGTCCCCCATGTCGGGACAAGCCGATAGACCGGGTTGCGCGCGATGCAAGCGCGCGTGTGTCCCGGGTGCTAGCCCAGCGCCGCCAGGTGGAGTTCCACCAGCGCGGCGCGGACGCGGCGCAGCGCCACCGGATCGTGCGGCGCGCCCTCCGCCAGGTGCGAGGCGGCGGCGAGCAGCGCGGTCGCGCAGAAGCTCGCCGCAAGGCCCTCGAGGCGGCGCGCCGCGGCGTGCCAGTTGGCGTCGCAGCGGGCCCGCGAGAGCGCGTCGGTGAGCCGCTCCGCGCCCTCCAGGAACGAGGCGCGCAGCTCCGCCTTGAGACACGCGTCGTCGCCCACCGCGGCGGCGAGCGCGCTGCTGAGCTGGCCGGGATCCTGCATCATGCCGCCACGCTAGCCGAGCGGAGGTTAACGCTTCGCTGCACCGCTGGCGGCGCCGGGAAAAGATGGTAAACATGCGGGCATGATGAGGGGGGCACAGCCGGCGGAGCCGTTCGCCGAGGACGAGGAGGTAGCGCGGCTCGGCGCGGCGCGCGCGGCGCAGGCGGTCTCGCTGGTCGGCGACGAGGAGGACGTGCCGATCGGCGCCACCCTCCAGGAGCGCGTCCTGCTCGGCGCGCTGCTGCTGGTGGCGACCGCGTGGCTGGCGGCGCTCGCCTGGATCGCGATCGGCGATCCGTCCGCGCCCTCGCTGACCCCGGCGGTGTTCGCCAAGGGGCTCGCCACCGCGTCGAGCCCGCTCGTGCTGGTCGGCGTCGCGCTGCTGCTCCTGCTGCGCACCAGCCGCCGCGAGACGGCGCGCTTCGCGAGCATGGCGGCGGTGGTGCGCGCCGAGTCGATCGGGCTCAACACCGTGCTCGCGATCATCTCGCGCCGGCTGGAGCAGGATCGCGCCGCGCTCGCCGAGACCGCCGACCGGCTGACGACGCTGGGCGACGACACCTCGCGCCGCATCGCCGAGGCTAGCGTCGCGCTCGCCCGCGAGACGGCCGGGCTCGCCGAACAGGCCAGGGGGCTCGACGAGGCCGCCACCACCGCGCGACTCGACATGGGCGTGCTGCTCGCCGACCTGCCGCGCGCCGAGGCGCAGGCGCGCGGCCTCGCCGACATGCTGAAGGCGGCGGGCCTGGGCGCGCACGAGCAGGCCGGATCGCTCGAGGCGCGCATCGCCGCGCTCACCCAGCGCGCGCGCGAGACCGAGGAAACGGCCGGCGGCGCCGCCGCGCGGCTCGCGGCGCAGCTCGCCCGGATCGAGGGCGCGAGCGACGTCGGCGCGGCGCGCATCGAGGAGGCGGCGCGGCGCATGGACGCCGCCATCGACGGCACGTTCGGCCGCGCCGCCGACGGCATGGAGCGTACCCGCGAGGGCATCACCGCGCAGAGCGAGGCGATACTGACGATGGCCGAGCAGGCCGGCGCCGCGATGGCGCCGGCGCGCGCCGAGGCCGCGGCGCTCGCGGCCGCCATCGCCGACGCCGATCGCGCCGCCGCGATGCTCACCGAGGGCGCGGCGCCACGGCTCGTCGAGGCGCTCACCCGGGTGCGCGAGACCGCGATCCAAGCGGCCGACCGCGCGCGCGAGGTGCTCGCCCATGTCATTCCCGCCAGCGCGTCGTCGCTCGCGGAGAAGAGCCGCGCGGCGCTGGCCGATGCGGTGACGACGGAGGTCGAGGCGCAGATCGCGCGGATGGCGCGCTGCGCGGAGGAAGCGCTCGCCGCCGCCAGCCGCGCGTCGGAGGGGCTCGCCGGCCGGGTCGCGCGGATCGCGGAGACCAGCGGCACGCTGAGCGCGCACGTCGCGCAAGCGGAAAAGGCCGATACGGACAGTTTCGCGCGCCGCGCCGCGCTGCTGATCGAGGCGCTGAACTCGGCGGCGATCGACATCACCCGGGCGCTTTCCGCCGACATCGCCGATCCGGCCTGGGCCGAATATCTCAAGGGCGATCGCAGCGTCTTCACGCGCCGCGCCATCCGGCTGCTCGATGCCGGCGAGGCGCGCGAGGTGATGCGGCGCTACGAGGAGGACGCAGGCTTCCGCGATCAGGTGAGCCGCTACATCCATGATTTCGAGGCGCTGCTCCGCCCCGTCCTCGCCGCCCGCGACGGCGCGACGATGGGCGTGACATTGCTCTCCTCGGACATGGGCAAGCTCTACGTCGCGCTCGCCCAGGCGATCGAGCGGCTGCGGGCCTGACCGCGCTCGGACAGGTTGAAGCACCACCTCCGGGCAAGGATCGGCGAACGAAATCCTGGACTATCTCGGTGGCGCGCCGAACAGGTTGAGGAAGCTCGCGCCCACCCAGCCGTGGACGAAATTCAGGTAGAACAGCCCGAACAGCGACGCCGAGAGCAGGGTCGTCCAGAGCGCGATCCGACCCGGCCTGTGGACATGCGGCGCGCTGTCCGCCTGCCCCGGCACGCGCTCACCGCCCGCCTCCTCGGTGGTCTGGATATGAAACGGCATGACGAGGAAGGCGCAGAGCACCCAGAACAGCAGATAGATGGCGAGGACGGAGGTGATACGCATCGGCCCGGTTCCTTGGAGCGGGATGAAGTCGGCGGGACCGCCTACTGCCTAGCCCTCCCCCATGGGAAGAGGGAGGGGCCCCTCTCCGTCAGGCGATGGAGGGTGAGCGGTCGCCCCCTCCGAAAGTGCGGAAACCCTCCCCTCCGCCGCTTTCCAACGGCTTCGCCGCCGGAACCTTGGCGGCCCCGCCCCACTCTCTCCCGATGGGAGAGGGCGTCCTCCAGACGGCACCCATATGATGCCGCTCCGCCGCCTCACACCCGCACCAGCAGCACATCGACCACCGGCTTCTTGCCGGTCCATTCGGTGGCGACGCGGCGCACCGCCAGCCGGATCGATTCGCGCAGCTTCGGCTCGTCGCGCGAGCCTTCCTCGATCGCCTTGCGCGCCGCCTCGGCGGCATCCTTCACGAAGTCGTCGCGATCCTCCTCGACCGGCAGCCCCTCGATCGCGAGCTGCGGCGTTCCCGCCACGCGCCCGCCGCGATCCACCGCGACCGCGACCGACACCAGCCCGTTGAGCGCGATCCTGCGCCGCTCGTTCATGGTGACGCCATCGGCCGGCAGGATCACGTCGCCATCGAGGATCAGCCGCCCGGCGCGCTCCCGCCCGAGCGCCTTCGGGCCGTTCGGCGCGAGCCGCAGCAGCGTGCCGTTCGACTGCACCACCGCCTTGGGCACGCCGCACTCGATCGCGAAGCGCGCATGCTCGGCCATGTGGCGCCGCTCGCCATGGACCGGCAGCGCGATCTCGGGCCTGATCCACTTGTACATGAGCGCGAGCTCCGGCCGCCCGGGATGGCCGGAGACATGGACGTGCGCCTGCCGGTCCGTCACCATCGCGATGTTCTTCTGGGCGAGCGCGTTCTGGATGCGGCCGATCGCCATCTCGTTGCCGGGGATCTGCTTGGACGAGAAGACGACGAGATCGCCCGCGTCGAGCTTCAGCCGATGGCTGTCGAACGCCACGCGCGCCAGCGCGGCGCGGCTCTCGCCCTGCCCGCCGGTGGCGATAATCATCAGCTCGCGCGGCGGCAGCCGCATCGCCGCGTCGAAATCCACGGTCGGCGGGAAATCGGCGAGATAGCCGGCGCTCTTCGCGACGCCGATGATGCGATCGAGCGAGCGGCCCGCCACGCACACCTGCCGTCCGGTGTCGCGCGCGACCTGGCCGAGCGTCTGCACCCGCGCCGCGTTGGAGGCGAAGGTGGTGACGAGCACGCGGCCCTCCGCCGCGCGGATCACCCCGTCGAGCCCCTCGCGCACCGCCGCCTCGGAGCCCGACGCGGCGTCGTTGAACACATTGGTCGAATCGCCGACGAGCGCGAGGATGCCGCCGTCGCCGATCGCGGTCAGCTCCTCGGCGGTCGAGGGGGTGCCGAGCAGCGGCTCGTCGTCGATCTTCCAGTCGCCGGTGTGGAACACGCGGCCGTAGGGCGTGTCGATGATGAGCGCATTGCCCTCGGGGATCGAATGCGCGAGCGGCACATAGGTGAAGCCGAACGGCCCCAGCCGGAACGGCTCGAGATCGCGCACGATGTTGAGCTTCAGCTTGCCGGACAGCCGCTCCTCGTCGAGCTTGCCGCGGATGAGCCCGGCGGTGAACGGCGTCGCATACATCGGCACGCCGAGATCGGCGGCGAGATAGGGGATCGCGCCGATATGGTCCTCATGC
>CAXTPE010000112.1:0-8538 GCA_964245925.1 uncultured Sphingomonadaceae bacterium | reverse complement strand
CGGCACGGCCGAAGCTCGTGTCGAGGCCCATGACTTCGCCGGTGGAGCGCACCTCCGGGCTGAGCACCGGATCGACGCCGGGGAAGCGCGCGAACGGGAACACCGCCTCCTTCACCGCGACGTGGGCGATGTTGCGGTCAATCGGTGGGAAGCTCGCCAGCGGCTCGCCCGCCATGACCCGCGCCGCGATCTTGGCGACCGGCACGCCGATCGCCTTGGCGACGAACGGCACGGTGCGGCTGGCGCGCGGGTTGACCTCGATCAGATAGACCAGCCCGTCCTTGACCGCGAACTGGATGTTCATGAGGCCGCGCACCTCCAGCGCGCGGGCGAGCGCATCGGTCTGCCGCTCGATCTCGGCGATGATCGCGGGTGAGAGGCTGTGCGGCGGCAGCGAGCAGGCGCTGTCGCCCGAGTGGACGCCGGCCTCCTCGATATGCTGCATCACGCCCGCCACGACCACGTCGACGCCGTCGCAGATCGCATCGACATCCACCTCGATCGCGTCGCGGAGATACTGGTCGATCAGCACCGGCGAGTCGCCCGAGACCTGGACCGCGGTGGCGATATAGGAATCGAGCTGGGCGGGGCCGTCGACGATCTCCATCGCGCGCCCGCCGAGCACATAGGAGGGGCGGATCAGCACCGGATAGCCGATCCGCTCGGCCACCGCGATCGCCTCGTCGCGCGAGCGGGCGATGCCGTTGTTCGGCTGGCGCAGCCCGAGCCGGCCGACCAGCGCGGCGAACCGCTCGCGATCCTCGGCGAGATCGATCGCGTCCGAGGAGGTGCCGAGGATGGGGATGCCGGCATCCTCCAGCGTCTGGGCGAGCTTCAACGGCGTCTGCCCGCCGAACTGGACGATCACGCCCTTGAGCGTGCCCTTCGACTGCTCGACATGGAGGATCTCCAGCACGTCCTCGGCGGTGAGCGGCTCGAAATAGAGCCGGTCCGAGGTGTCATAGTCGGTACTGACGGTCTCGGGATTGCAGTTGACCATGATCGTCTCATAGCCCGCCTCGCTCAGCGCGAAGCAGGCGTGGACGCAGCAATAGTCGAACTCGATGCCCTGCCCGATCCGGTTCGGGCCGCCGCCGAGGATGACGATCTTGGTGGCGTCGGAGGGCTGGCTCTCGTCCTCGGGCGCGCCGAAGGCGGGCGCCTCGTAGGTCGAGTACATGTACGGCGTCCTTGCCTCGAACTCGGCGGCGCAGGTGTCGATGCGCTTGAACACCGGGCGGACGCCGAGGCGGTGGCGCAGCGCGCGCACCTCCTGCTCGGTGACGCCGCCGGTCATGGCGACGAGCGCGTCATGGATCAGCCCCGATCCGCTCGCCGCCGCGCGCGCCATGCCGGGGCGAACATGCGCGGATTGCAGCGCGAGGAACGCCAGCCGCTTGTCCGAGAAACCCATCGACTTCAGGCGGCGCATGCCGGCGACATCCTGCGGCAGCCCGTCCGCCAAGACCTCGCGCTCGGCGGCGACGATGTCACCCAACCGCTCGATAAACCACGGATCATATTTCGCGATCGCATGCACCTCGGCGACCGTGAAGCCCTCCCTCAGCGCCTGCGCGGCGACCAGCAGCCGGTCCGGCGTCGGCCGCGCCAGCGCCGCCTCGATCTCCGCCCTGGCCGCGCCGACCAGCGCGTCGACCGTGTCGAGCCCGGACAGCCCGGTCTCGAGGCCGCGCAGCGCCTTCTGGAGGCTTTCGCAAAAATTGCGCCCGATCGCCATGACTTCGCCGACGCTCTTCATCGCCGTCGAGAGCGTATCGGAGGCGCCCTTGAACTTCTCGAAGGCGAAGCGCGGGATCTTGGTCACGACATAGTCGATGGTCGGCTCGAAGCTCGCGGGCGTCGCACCCGTGATGTCGTTGTCGATCTCGTCGAGCGTGTAGCCGACCGCGAGCTTGGCGGCGACCCTGGCGATCGGGAAGCCGGTCGCCTTCGAGGCCAGCGCCGAGGAGCGCGACACGCGCGGGTTCATCTCGATCACGACCAGCCGGCCGTCCTCGGGGTTGACCGCGAACTGGACGTTGGAGCCGCCGGTCTCCACCCCGATCTCGCGCAGCACCGCGATGCTGGCGCCCCGCATGAGTTGATATTCCTTGTCGGTCAGCGTCAGCGCCGGCGCGACGGTGATGCTGTCGCCGGTGTGGACACCCATCGGATCGACGTTCTCGATCGAGCAAACGATGATGCAGTTGTCGTTCCGATCCCGGACGACCTCCATCTCGTACTCTTTCCAGCCGAGCACGCTCTCCTCGACCAGCACCTCGGTGGTGGGCGAGAGATCGAGCCCGTTGGTGACGATCTCGACGAACTCGGCGCGGTTGTAGGCGATGCCGCCGCCCTGCCCGCCCATGGTGAAGCTCGGCCGGATGATCGACGGCAGCCCGACATGCTCCAGCGCCGCCAGCGCCTCGTCGAGCGTGCGGGCGATGCGCGACTTGGGGCTCGCCAGCCCGATCCGCTCCATAGCGGCGCGGAACTTCTCGCGGTTCTCGGCCTTGTCGATCGCGTCGGCGTCCGCGCCGATCATGGTGACGCCGTATCTGGCGAGCGTGCCGTCGTTGAAGAGCGCGAGCGCGGTGTTGAGCGCCGTCTGCCCGCCCATCGTCGGCAGGATCGCGTCGGGGCGCTCCTTCTCGATGATCGCTGCCACGACCGCCGGGGTGATCGGCTCGACATAGGTCGCGTCGGCGAATTCGGGATCGGTCATGATCGTGGCTGGATTCGAATTGACGAGGACGATCCGATAGCCCTCCTCCTTCAGCGCCTTGACCGCCTGCGTCCCCGAATAATCGAACTCGCACGCCTGCCCGATGACAATCGGCCCGGCGCCGATGATGAGGATGGAGGAGATGTCGGTGCGGCGGGGCATCAATCCTGCGATCTACTAAAGCCAATAATGATCCAGCGGACTAAGTACATCATCGCTAGCGGTGCCAGCGACGCCAACAAGGCTAACGCCCAGCTTTTAAGCATCGACAACCAGCTGACGCATGAAAACTCTTCTACACTAATACTAGGATTTATGATCTTACCCCGTACTAGCATCTCTGGAGATGTCCTCTTAAGTGCTGACCAGTTATCCATAGCTGGCTGAAAAACGGTCTGCGTCTCAAACGTTCCAGGGAAGCAGACGCGCTTACTTGAAAGCTCGTTGTCAAGCTGACGCTGATGGAGCCCAACCGCACTGCTGAACGCCAGCAGCAACAATGTTGCCACGATCCAAGTCCGCCACCAGCCTCCGAGCCAGCTCACCGCAACCGATCCACGAACCGCTTAAACAAATAATGGCTATCCTGCGGCCCCGGGCTCGCCTCGGGATGGTACTGGACCGAGAAGGCCGGCTTGTCCGTCAGCCGCAGCCCCGCAAGGCTGCCGTCGAAGAGGGAGACGTGGGTGGCTTGCGCGTTGGCCGGCAGGCTCGCGGCCTCGACCGCGAAGCCGTGGTTCATGCTCGTGATCTCGACCTTGCCGTCTTCCGCGCGCTTCACCGGATGGTTGGCGCCGCGGTGGCCCTGGTGCATCTTCGCGGTGCGCGCGCCCACCGCCAGCCCGAGGAGCTGGTGGCCCAGACAAATGCCGAAGATCGGCTTCGAGATCTCCAGCAGCTGCCGGATAACAGGCACGGCATAGGCCCCCGTCGCCGCCGGATCGCCAGGGCCGTTGGAGAGGAACACGCCGTCCGGCTGGTGGCGCATCACCTCCTCGAAGGTCGCGGTCGCCGGCACCACCGTCACGCGCGCGCCGGCGGCGACGAGGTTGCGCAGGATGTTGCGCTTGAGGCCGTAGTCGATCGCGACGACGTGGGGTTTGCGTTCCGGTGCGCGCCCTTCGAGTGCGCTCAGGGCGAACGGCTGTGGTGAGGAACCCGCCCCCTCCCCGTTCGTGCCGAGCGAAGTCGAAGCCCCCTTTGTGTAGCCTTCCCCCAGCGTCCACAGCCCCTCGTCCCACTGATAGGTCTGGAGCGTCGAGACGTCCTTCGCGAGGTCCATTCCCTCCAGCCCCGGCCACGCGCGCGCCTGCTCGACAAGCGCCGCCACGTCGAACACTCCGGCGCGCGAGTAAGCGATCACCCCATTGGGCGCGCCGCCGATCCGGATCGCGCGGGTCAGCGCGCGGGTGTCGACCCCCGCCAGCCCGATGCGGCCGTTGGCGCGCAGCCAGTCGTCGAAGCGCCCCGCCGCGCGGAATGAGGACGGCGCGGTCACGTCCTCGCGGACGATGCAGCCCAAGGCGATCGGATTGCCGCTCTCCTCGTCCTCGGGGTTGGCGCCGACATTGCCGATATGCGGGAAGGTGAAGGTGACGATCTGCGCGGCGTAGGAGGGATCGGTCATAACCTCCTGATAGCCGGTCATCGCGGTGTTGAAGCAGACCTCGCCGACCGCAGCACCCTCCGCGCCGAAGCCGCGACCCCATACGAGCGTGCCGTCCGCCAGCGCGAGCACGCCGGTGGCGCCTTCGGGCCGATCCCGGGAGGCGCGCGCGTCAGTCTCCGCCATGGCGGGCCCTCCTCATCGGCAAGCGGGTAAACGGCGGCGGGATAGGGTGCGCCGCACCCCCCGGTCAATTCTGTTATGTCGCCGGATTATGCGCTAGGCGGATCGTTTCCCGAGACAGGCGTCCCATGATTCGCGACGACATCCAGCAGGCGCAGACCGCCGCGATGAAGGCGCGCGACCCCGCGCGGACGGCGGCGATCCGCCTCATCCTCGCCGCGATAAAGAACCGCGACATCGAGCTGCGCACCGGCAAGCCGGCCGGCGACGACGACGCGCTGATCGCCGACGTGCTCGCGAAGATGGCCAAGCAACGCCGCGAATCGATCATCCTCTACGAACAGGGCGACCGTCCCGAGCTGGCGGCGGCCGAATTCGCCGAGCTGCAGGTGATCGAAGGCTTCATGCCCGCGCAGATCGACGAGGCCGCCGCGAAGGCGGAGATCGCGAGGATCGTCACGGAGCTCGGCGCGATTTCGCCCAAGGACATGGGCCGGGTGATGGCGGCGGTGAAGGAGCGGCTGGCGGGAGCGCTCGACATGAGCAAGGCGAGCGGGCTGGTGAAGGCGGCGCTGACGCCGTGAGCCTCTCCCCGCAGTTCCTTGACGAGCTGCGCGGGCGGACGAGCTTGTCCGCGCTCGTCGGCCGATCGGTCAAGCTCACCCGCGCCGGGCGCGAGCACAAGGCCTGCTGCCCGTTCCACCAGGAGAAATCGCCCTCCTTCTACGTCAACGACGACAAGGGCTTCTATCACTGCTTCGGCTGCGGCGCGCACGGCGACGCGATCCGCTGGATGACCGACAGCCAGGGTCTGCCGTTCATGGACGCGGTGAAGGAGCTGGCGGCGGCGGCGGGGCTGGAGATGCCGGCGCTCGATCCTCGCGCCCGCGAAAAGGCCGAGCGCGCCGCGACGCTGCACGACGTCACCGAGGCGGCCGCCGCCTGCTTCCGCGCCGAGCTGGCGGGGCTCGGCGGGGCGGCGGCGCGCGACTATCTCCGGCGGCGCGGCGTGGGCGATGCGACCGCCGCCGCCTTCGCCATCGGCTTCGCGGCCGACAGCCGGACCAGGCTGCGCGCCGCGCTGGAGCCCAAGTTCGGGCTGCCCCGGCTGATCGAGGCCGGGCTGCTGATCGAGGCCGAGGGCAAGGAGCCCTATGACCGCTTCCGCGGCCGGCTGATGATCCCGATCCGCGATCCGCGCGGGCGGGTCATCGCCTTTGGCGGTCGCATCCTCGACACGGGCGAGCCCAAATATCTCAACTCGCCCGACACGCCGCTGTTCGACAAGGGCCGCACCCTCTTCAACCTCGATCGCGCCGCGGCACCCGCGCGCAAGGCGGACCGCGTGATCGTCGTCGAGGGCTATATGGACGTGATCGCGCTGGCGCAGGCCGGGATCGGCGAGGCGGTCGCCCCGCTCGGCACCGCGCTCACCGAGGCGCAGCTCGACCGGCTGTGGCGGCTGGGCGTGCCGCCGCTGCTCTGCTTCGACGGCGACGCGGCGGGGCAGCGCGCGGCGGTGCGCGCCGCCACCCGCGCGCTGCCGATGCTCGCGCCCGAGCGCACGCTCTCCTTCGCGACGCTCCCGCCCGGGCAGGATCCCGACGACCTCGTCCGGGCCGGCGGCCGCGCCGCGTTCGACGCGCTCGCGGGCAAGCCGGAGCCGCTGGTCGATCTGCTCTGGCGCCACGAGCGCGACGCGCTGCCGCTCACGACGCCGGAAGCGCGCGCGGGTCTGTCGCGCCGGCTCGCCGACCATGCCCGCGCGATCGAGGACGGCGAGGTGCGGCGCCACTATGAGTCCGAATTCCGCCGCCGCGTCCAGGCGCTCTTCGCCGAGCGGCGGCCCGAGCGGCGTGGCCCGATGCAGGGCCGCGACCGCCGCCCCTGGAGCCCGATCGAGGCCGCGCCCACCGCTCCCACCCGCGCGATCGGCGACGGCGGCATCGACAGCCGGCTCGCGCGCGCGATCGTCGGCGGACTGCTGCTGCATCCCGCCAGCATCGCCGATCATGCCGAGCGCATCGCCGCGCTCCGCCTCGCCGATCGCGCGCTCGACTCGCTGCGCATGCTGCTGCTCGATCTCGCGCTCGCCGGCCAGGCGCTTGAAGCTCCGGCGCTTGCGCCCATATTGGCCGGTGCCGGCTTGGGCGGGCTCGCCGAGGAGATCGCGCGCCCGAACGGTCTTGCCTTTTCGTTCCTCCGCGACGATGCGGACCCGGATCGCGCGCGTCGCGATCTGGCGGAAGCGATCGACGTGATGGTGGTGCGGCCCGAGATCGACGCCGCGCTGGGCCGGGCGAGCACGCGGCTCGGCGAGCGGTTCGACGGCGCCGCGTTCGACGAGCAGCAGCGGCTGCGCGCCGCGCTGGTGGATACGGAACGGCGGCTCATGGATTTGGTACAGGCAGCGGCAGAGGCCTGAGCATCAAGGGTTCTGGAATGGCGAAGACGAACACTGCGGACGCGGCCGAGAAACCGGAGGGCGACGCGCCCCTCATCGATCTCAACGAGGCCAGCCTCAAGAAGCTGATCGCGCGCGCCCGCAAGCGCGGCTACATCACCTACGAGCAGCTCAACGAGGCGCTGCCGCAGGACGTCATGTCGTCCGACCAGATCGAGGACATCACCTCGGCGCTCAGCGAGATGGGCATCAACATCGTCGAGAACGACGATCATGGCGAGGACGAGAAGCCCGAGGAGGAGACGCCCGAGGAGGAGGTCGTCGGGCTCGACGAGGGCGAGGCGACGCCGGCCGCCGCCGCCGCGCCCAAGAAGGAGACGATCGACCGCACCGATGATCCGGTGCGCATGTATCTGCGCGAGATGGGCGCGGTCGAGCTGCTCAGCCGCGAGGGCGAGATCGCCATCGCCAAGCGCATCGAGGCCGGCCGCGACACCATGATCCTGGGGCTCTGCGAGAGCCCGATCACCTTCAACGCGATCATCGAATGGTCGACCGCGCTGAACGACGGCGCGATGCAGCTTCGCGAGATCCTCGATCTCGACGCCATGCTCCACAAGGATCCCTCGCCCGAGAGCCTCTCCGAGGAGGACGACGGCGCCGATGGCGAGATCAGCGAGAAGACCGCCGGCCCCTCGTTCAAGGAAGAGGCCGAGCCCGAGGAGGCGCCCGCCGAGCCGGACGAGGACGAGGATTCGCTGACCGAGCGCCGCGCGCCGCGCCCGGCCGAGGAAGAGGAGGAGGACAATACCCTCAGCCTCGCCCAGATGGAGGAGCAGCTCAAGCCCGCCGCGCTGGAGAAGTTCTCCACGATCACAACGCTCTACAAGAAGTTCTCGAAAATCCAGGGCAGCCGTATCACCGCGCTCGGCGCCGGCGAGGGCTTCTCCGATCGCGACGAGCGCTCCTACCAGAAGCTGCGCGAGGAGCTGACCGCGGAGGTCGAGAGCGTCCAGTTCCACGGCGCCAAGATCGAATATCTCGTCGACCAGCTCTATGCCTTCAACCGCCGGCTGACCGCTCTTGGCGGCCAGATGCTGCGGCTGGCCGAGCGCCACAAGGTGCCGCGCAAGGGCTTCCTCGATGCCTATATCGGGCATGAGCTCGAGGAGGGCTGGATCGATCGCGTTCGCACGCTCGACAAGAAATGGGCGGCGTTCGGCGCGGCCGAGGCCGACGCGGTCGAGCGCATCCGCGCCGAGATCGCCGAGATCACCCAGGCGACCGGCATGTCGCTCGGCGAATTCCGCCGCATCGTCAACATGGTCCAGAAAGGCGAGCGCGAGGCGCGGATCGCCAAGAAGGAGATGGTCGAGGCGAACCTGCGGCTGGTGATCTCGATCGCGAAAAAATACACGAACAGAGGGCTTCAGTTCCTGGACCTCATCCAGGAAGGGAACATCGGGCTGATGAAGGCGGTCGACAAGTTCGAATATCGCCGCGGCTACAAGTTCAGCACCTACGCGACGTGGTGGATCCGCCAGGCGATTACGCGCAGCATCGCGGATCAGGCGCGGACGATCCGCATCCCGGTCCACATGATCGAGACGATCAACAAGC
>CAXTPE010000111.1:0-8609 GCA_964245925.1 uncultured Sphingomonadaceae bacterium | reverse complement strand
GCGTCCATGTCACCGTATGGCCGTCAGGATCGTCTCGGTCGCCAACCGGCCGAGCAGGGTCGATCGCCGACTGGTTGCGAGGGTAATCCCGCTCGTCGCGCTTACCGACGTAGACGAGGTGGGCATCGAACGTGATCCCGGCGATGGTCTCGCGCGATGGCCCCACGACCCAGCGGACGGCGGTTCCCTTCGTCGCGGCAGGCTTCGCGGGAACCGGCACGGCGGCGCTCGCGCGATAAGTGGGGCGCTGCTCTTCCACACGCGGCGTCTGCTGGCGCGCGGGACCACGATCGACGACTGGTGGGCTGAACGACTGCTTGTGGCGCCGGACGAAATCGCGCGCCTGATGCTCGGACGCGAACGAATAGCCGCCGGCATGGAAGCGCGCATCGGCGGTCGCGACGATATCGTCAGCGGTATCTGACGTGGTCGCAGGCGCGCCCGGCGTTGACCCGCGGCTCCGCATCGGGCTGAGGGTGTCCGGCCGTTCGGACCGATGGCCGACCCTGTCCCCCACCTGCCGCGCGGGTTTGAGCGAAGGGGCGATACCATTCGCCAAGCCGTCTGCCGACGTTCGGCGTCGCAAAAAGTCCAGCGCTTGCCGTTCGCTGGTGAAGGCGTAGCCGGCGGCATGATATCGGCCGTCGGCGGCCATGGCTATGCCCTGGATCGGACCGGCAGGCTCGGTCGAAACGCCGGCGGTCCGGTCGTCGCGCGGCTCGGGCACATCGACGTGGGGGCGTGACGGGGCCTCCGCCGGCTCATCGGCGAATCCTATCGCCCGCGCGAGTTTCGACAGGAAAGACATTCACCTACCCCCGATCGGGGAGGCTACTCACATCGTTCGGGGTCGGCCAGCCGAATCGTGACCGAAGCAGACCGGCATTCCCCGCCGGAGCGGCCCGCTGCGTCGCCGCGAGGGCAGCCCAGCAGCAGCACCTGAACAGGATGGGACAGGTTGTGGCGATGCTTGCCGCGTATCTCGCCGGGCAGGACGTCCACCCTCGTCGGCGTACGGTAGCCGGCGATGTCACCGGCCTGCGCCCGGGCGGTGCGGCATCAGGCTCCTTTCATGCGTTCCGCCACGATCACTTGGTTGGCCGCCCAAGGCGACGCGACCTGCACCTTGTCGAAATCCGCTACGCCTTTGTTGAAGCGTTCAATCAGCGAGAACAAGAAGACCCACGATCGCCTGCGGCGGATGCTGATGCCGTCGTCGAACGCGCCGGCCACCCTGTTCTCGCGCAGCCACTTCTCCAGCAGCTTCCAGCATTCGGCAGCACGCGCGCTGTTCGTCGTCGCCGCCTTGAACGCCTCGAGCTTCAGGGGCAGGTCGAACGCCGCAAGCGTCGAGAATGGCGGCAGACCGGCGTCGATCAACGCCTTCAGGCCATCGTCATGGACCGACACCGGTCGGGTCGTCAGCCGATAGCCCGGTATCTCCCGCGGCAACCCCGTCCAGGCGTTGTCGGTCCGCCAGGCAACCGGCGGCGCCGGGCGGCGCGGCAAGGCGGCGGGGGCTGGCGCCAGACCTGGGCCGTTCTCGTTCAGGATCGCCGCGATCCGCGCCAGCTGGGATGCCGAGATCCCCCGCGATACGGGCGTAACCAGTCCGGCAGCGAGCAGCGCGTCGGCGGTCGCCGCCACATGCCCGGGAACAACGGGCCGCGTCACGATCGTGGCCCACAGCCTGTCCTTGAGCGATGCGACCAACTGATCCGCTTCATTGGCTGCCGCCGTGATCGCGATACCGAGGCGCTGCAATGCCAGACGATCGCGATTGGCTGTCTGCAAGGCCGTCGCGATCGTGTCCGGTTCCGCGTCCAGCCCCACCTCCCGTGAAGGGACGGTCGGGGCGTCGTCCCGCTGTTCGGTCATCTCGTTGCATGCGGCTTCCAACGCCTTGTCGATTTCCGCTCGGGAAGCGTTTCCGGTGGTCATCACCGCCTTCAGCGCAGCGATGTCGGGAAACCGCGCGACGAGATCGGCCCATGCGTCGAGCGCATGTATCGCCGCTATCCGACGCGGCGGCCGTCCGGTCTTGGCCATCTCAATCCTCCTATCGCCAGCTCATATGTATTCGGATCCACCCTTCCGCAACTTATGAGCATAATTGGCTCGCGTCCTAGAACCGCTTTGCCTTCGCAATTGGAGGTGATTGCGCGCCGAACCGCGCGCTAGTGGGAAGGATTTGAAATGAACGATTTCGTCAAACGCGCACGGAAGGCGGCCGCCAGCCGGCATCCCGTGCGCGACGTGGTGGCGGGCTGCCTGCCTGACATCTACGCGGCTCGTGCCGACGGCCTGTCTTGGGCCGCCATCTTCGGCCAGCTGAAGCGCGACGGCAAGGAGGTCGGCAAGGGGCCGTCCAGCCTCCGCAATGCCGTCCGTGGGCTGACGGCGGCGAACGCGCCGATCACCACGCCGCTCGTCGGAACCGCCGGGCCTGCCGCGCCGACCGCTGCTCCGCCGGCCACGGTTCCGGCCGATCTCGGCGACACCCGCTTCCAACGTGACTGGAGCTGACCATGAACGGCATCATCCAGCTCATCTTCGTCGTCATCGTTAGCAACGCCGGCGGGGAGGGCAAGACCATGCTCGCCCAGCTGCTCCATGCGCTCTGGACGCTCGCAGGCGAACCGGTCGAGCTGCTCGACGGTGACGAGGGCAACATGGCCGCCAAGGTCGCCGACCGGAACGCGCGACCGCTCGGCTGGGGAGTGAAGGCGATCCGGGCGCCGGAGATTTTCGCGGCGCTCAAGGGCGGCCATGTCATTCTCGATCTCGGCGCGAATTCCCTCGCGTCGCATCGAGAGATCGTCGGGCTGCTGCCGGCTCTCCGCGGGCTGTTCGCGGAGGCCGGCTACCGCACCGTCGCGCTGATGCCCGTCAGCACCAACAAGCTCGGGGCGGTGGAGGCGATCATAGAGCTCGAACCCAAGATCGACGGGTTCGAGACCATGTTCGTCCGCGTCAACCGTGACGGGTCGAGCATCTTCGACCCCGGTCTGGAGGGGCGCCGCAGCGTCGATGTCGGGCACCTCACGCCGGGGTTCCAGAACTTCGTCCGCGGTCCCGGCGGTTCGATCGCGCGGGCGGTGTCCGATCCGCCCGCCGACCACGGCATTGCGGCCGCCCATGTCGCCGACTGGATGCGCCGGTTCGCGGTCCAGCCGCCGATCGTCGAACTCCTCGGGAACGGCCCGATGCTCAAGCTCGACGAGGTGCGGTCCGAGCGCCCCGCTTCGCTGCGCTTCCAAGTCATGACGCTCGCCGATACGACCGACGGCGCGCTGATCGAGAACCAGCGCAGGAGCCGCATCCTGTCGGCGATCGACCGCTGCGGGTGGACCGCGTCCGGCGTCGGCGAGGTGGCCTCACTGATCTCGCAGGGTCGGCTCTGACAGCGGCCGGCCGAGCGGTCAGGGAGGGGCCGGCCGCGCCGACAAGCGTAGCCGGCCCCCCGCATTGCTCGCGCTCTGTCCCGACAGTGCGCGAAACGTGAGCCAATAAATCGCGGTTGCAGTGGATCGTCAATGACAACGCATTGGAGGCTCAATGTTCTCAGGCGCACTACCGCAGTTTGGGCGGGAGCCCAAACTGCCGTGCAAGCGGCCATCCAAGCCAAAAGAACATGAGAAGGATCATCATACCGGCACGGAACATTGTGGAAAGTCGTCAAGTAGACCCTCGTTTCACTTACCGGTTCGCTTTGAAGTCGGCCTGTCCGACCCCAAAACATCCTCGGCCGTGAAGCCAAAATCGAGAGGTGCAGATGAAACAGGATGAATTCGATCGCGCCATTGCGCGCGCCGAGCGCGCCTATGCCAAGCTGGTGCGCATCCGCGACGGGATCGAGGAGGTCGAACACGACGACGTGCTCGGCATTCGACGCTGGCGCCCGGGGCGCGAGGTGGGAGCCCAGCGACAACACGTGCGATCGTCGGAACGCCGTGTCCTGTTCAACCGGCCGCTTACCCGTTCGATCCGACTGGCTAACGCCGCCGGCGCCACCTCGTTTCACATCCAGCACCACGCCATCGGCAAGGTCACGCACGAGATGAACGAGGACGGCCTGCGGAACCGGCCCGGGGCTGCCCGCGCTCATTCCCGCTACGTCGAGCGCGAGGTCGCCGTCGCGGCGATAGATCCCGAGCGTGCCGCCGAGGAAACGACGCTCGGCCACGGTGGTGAGGCAGGCGCCGTCGACCTGGACACCTTCCTCGCAAGCCCCCCGCAACCGTTCACCATCGATCCGGAGAATGACCATGAGCACAACTGGCAGCAGCATCTCGGGTTCGACCCCGTCGTCACCGGCGCCCTCGTGGCAGAACTCGCCGGACCTGAGTCCCGTCCTGTCGGAACTTGGTCGAACGGCGCCGGAAAAGATGCCGAATCCGATGCCGGTATGTGGCTGCTGTCCCGCCGCGACGTGGTACGTCATGGACGACGAGCCGATGGTCATCTGCCTGGCGCTCAGGATGTATCCGTGGAAGCCGGGGCGAAGGATGACGGATTGCGACAGTCGTCGTCGCATCCTGGCGGCGCGGGCAACCCCGCCGGCGGCCTAGCGACGCTCGCGAGCGTCGGCGAAGCGCCGGACCACGATCGCTACATCGGTCGAATGGAGGCGGTCGCGACACAGCCGGACGGCACGCGGGCGCTCATCACCAACATCGATCCGGACGACGAGGAACGCGCCCGGTTCTGGTCGCTGGTCGAGAAGCACGAGGCGGTCGCCAGCAACGACCAGATGTCGATCCGTGTCAGCGATCGGCCGGCATTCTGGGCGGCGGTGGCAAGCCGGCCGGATTGCCTAGCCGAGCTCAGACAGGTGCTGGGGACCACCATGTCGGAAGAGCCGATCCGCTTCGACATCCCCTCGGGCAAGGCAATGCGTGCCTATCTCGACGAACAGCCCGGCTGGGTAAAGCCGACCAGCGCCAGCAAGTCATCGTGGACGAAGCCGTTCGCCGCGTTCCACGACGGGCGCAAGGGCCGCATCCAGTATCGGCTGGTGGGCGAGCTGCCGGATGAACTCGGCGCCGATGAGCGCTTTGCCATCGTCCGCGACTTCGCCACGATCTTCGAGCGGCGCAAGATGCCCTTCGTCGCCGTGATGCACGCGCCGGACCACCATAACAACGAGAAGAATTGGCATTTCCACCTGATCTATTACGATCGCCCATGCCGCCGCGTGTCGGCGGCGGACATCGCCGCTCTCGATGGTCGCGGCTTCAGCACCGATGGCCTCGCGCCGGGGATGTGGGACTTCGCCGTCGTCACGCCGAAGCGGGGCCGGACCAATGGCAAGGCGACTCCGCTCAAACAGAACAAGGTCGCCGAGGTGACGGGTGACAGCTGGGTGAAGAACCTGCGTCACGAACTCGCCGCGATCACCAACCACCATCTGGCGCGCAGGCGTGGAGCGGCGGCTCGACCCGCGGCGGTATACCGAGATGGGCATCGTCGCCGACCCGCAGGAGCATCTCGGCAGCCGCCAGGCCGCCGCCGAAACCCGCGGCGAGACGACGAAGACCGGCAGCGACAACGAGCAACGCCAGTGGAGGGCGGTCATGGCGGAGGGCGATGCCCGTCATCGTCAGGCGATCGCCGACGCCGACGAGCGTGTCGCCCGCTACCGGCGCCTACGCCGTGGATCGCCGCCGTCGGAGGCCCCCGATGAGTTGGCCATTGCGCTGCGTGACCGCTTTCACCAGGCGGCCCGGCTGGACGACATCGCCTTCCGCCTGCACCACGGGATCGAGCGGGCGCGGTCGCGCGCGTCGCATGTCCGTCAGGCCAACCGGCAACTCGTTCAGGCGTTCGACGCCGATCCGGCCGCTGGCCGCCAGTCCGAGCGTGACCAGTCCGAGCGGCTGGTCGCCGCATCATCGGACTATCTCAACCTGCTCGACGAGCGATTGGCGGAGGAACGCGCCTTGCTGGCGGACTGCCGCAACGGTGCTCAGGCAATGCGGCGCCAAGCGCTGACGATCGAAGGGCAACCGCGTCCGGCGGTCGCTCCACCGGCCATGAACGTCCCCATCAAGCCGTCGTTGGTCGAGCCGATACCTCCGGCCAAGCCGGAAGTCCCGCAGGAGGCGACGGCTGCGCCCACGCCCGCGCCGCCGCCTCTCAAGGAGCCCTCGGATGCCGCCAAGCGCGCGATGGCCGCAGCCATGGCAGCGGCACGAGCGGCGGGGCGTTAGCCGCTACCGACAGCGTGTGCCCCGCCGGGTGCGTCACTTCGCCCGCCGCCCCCGGATCGAGCCGAACTTCTGCCATTCCGCCGGTCGTAGCCGCAGCGGCATCACAGGCAGATCCGGCAGCAAGTCGCCGAGCGCGGTGACCAGCGGCAGCAGCAGGTCTAGGCCCGGCTCCTCTTCATAGGACGCGGCGGTCTCGCCGTCGGGCACGTGGCCGAGCAGATACTGGCGCAGCCCCGGATCGAACTTCCGGTCGCGCCAGAACGAGGCGACGCGGGTTCGGATCGAATGGACGTCGACGTCCTTGCGACCGCGCTTCTGGCTGGTGCCGTTCGGGAAGTGGAAGTCGCGCAGCGGCTCGAACACCTTGTCGTAGAAGACGTGGTCGAAGCTCATGCTCGCCTTGGGATTGTAGAATTCGGGGAACAGCAGCTCGTGGCCCAGCTCGCGCATCGCGCGGACGTGGTCGAGGAAGCCGAGCCGGATCAGCGCCGGGCTGATTGGCACCTTGCGATCGGACTGGTCGTTTTTGAGCTGGCGATAGGCATTGTCGCGGAAGTGGACGTAGGGGACCGGGGCATCCTCGAAGATGTCCGCCAGCATCAGCCCGGTGGGTTCCTCCGACCGCCCGCCGGTGCAGACGACCAGCGGCAGCCCCCAATACATGCCATCGTGGAACACGACGTCGCCGGGCGTCAGCCGGCTCCACAGACCCTTGCAGCCGGTCCAGACCGGCCCGGAGACGAGAATGCGCAGGTCGGCCTCCGCCCAGGGGAGGCGCTTGCCGCCCTTCTTCTTCTTCACCTTGCGGCGCAGCTTGCCGAGATCGACGTCGGGCATGACATAGCCGTTGGCGTCGGCGAACTTGAATAGCGCCGACAGCCAGGTGACGTGCTTGTTGTGGGTGATGTCGCTGATGCCGACGGTCGGCACCAGCTCGCGCTCGGCGACGACGGGATCGCGCTTCCAGATCGCGCGAAGGGCGTCGCCGCGCTCGATCACGGCGGTCATACCGCCCTCGATATCCTCGCGGGTGTGGCCGTAGCGGGTCGGCAGGCGCGGGAAGAGCGCGGTCATCGCGCTGCACGCCGGCTGGTCGATCTGCGACAGCGACAGGTCGCCGTTCGCAGCGAGGAATAGGTTGACGACGGCGTCGATGTCGCGTCGGCGCTCGTCGCGCCATTCGCGGTCATCGATCTTTCGCTGGAGGCAGGTCGCGGCCAGTGTCGATAACGACACGTCGATCTTCCCGGTCGATCGGACGGCGGCGGGCAGGACCGGGGCCGTCGGCTTCGGAGCCGGCGCTGGCGCGGACGTGTTGTGAGGCGGCGGTGGGGTGGGCTCCGCCGCCACTTCGCGCACCGGCAGGTCGAGCAACCGGCGCAGCGCGCCGGGCAGCGGCCAGACCTCGGCCTCGGGGTTGGGCAGGTCCAGCCCCTGGGTCGCGGCGAGACAGGCGTTGCGATAGGCCGCCGCGGCGACCCGCGACATCGAGCGCAGGTTGTCCTCGGTCGGCTTGACCCCCGCGGATCGGAGATAGGCCGCCAGCTGGTTGTGGCCGATCGGCGAGGCCCCGCGGTGCCGCGCCACCGTCACGAACAGCGCGTCCGCATCCTTGGGCGACAGGCCGCTGTCCGCGAGTTGATCGCGCAGCGCCTCGTCCGCCTCGGGCGGCGCGGGCGTCGAGGCGATCAGCGTGAAGTAGCGCGCATAGGCGAGGTTAATCGCGGCATGCGCCTCGGCGCGGAACGGCGTCGCCGCCTGCTGGACGATGTAGCGGTCGAGCGACGCCTCGAACGCTGTCCGGTATACGGCCCGCATGTCGTCCGGCGCGATCCGCGTCCTCAGTTCCTCGACAATCGTCGTCTCCACCGTCCGCATCTCCATCTCGAGATGTCCGGCGCGGGTTCTCGCCTCGCGCGGGCATCGCGTCTTCAGCGACATCCGGATGGTTATAGGATCGTTAACGAGGGCGACGAAGTGGACCGACCGACGCCACCACTGGGTGGTGCCGCGGGGGTAGATGTTGGTGGCCATGCGCGCTCCGGCTGGCATGGCGGGCACAGTCGCGCGCACAGCGGCTGGCACAATCTGTGGCACAATTGTGCGAAACGATTCGCGACCAATTACCCGCCTCCTCAGAAAAGGTGGGCTTTTCGGTCGTTTTCGCTTGACAAAGCCGAAAATTGGTCGGGGAGACAGGATTCGAACCTGCGACCCTCTGCTCCCAAAGCAGATGCGCTACCAGGCTGCGCCACTCCCCGCCGCCCTGCCGCTTACGCGCCGCCGCCGCCGCGGGTCAACGGCCGCAGCCGCGTCGTGCCGGACCCGTGGCGGCGGCGGCGTGGTGGGCCCGGAGGGATTCGAACCCCCAACCAAGCCGTTATGAGCGGCCAGCTC
>CAXTPE010000110.1:0-8622 GCA_964245925.1 uncultured Sphingomonadaceae bacterium | reverse complement strand
AGCGAGGGCGTCAGCTCCGAAGCCGCCTCGCTGGCGGGCCACCTCAAGCTCGCCAACCTCTGCTGGATCTACGACAGCAACCGCATCACCATCGAGGGATCGACCGATCTCGCCTTCAACGAGGACGTCGGCCTGCGCTTCATGGCCTATGGCTGGCAGGTCATCCACGTCGACGACGCCAACGACACCGCCGCGCTCGACGATGCGATCGCCAGGTTCAAGGCGTGCACCGACCGGCCGACGATGATCGTGGTGCGCTCGGTGATCGGCTGGGGGTCGTCCAAGGCCGGCAGCGAGAAGGCGCATGGCGAGCCGCTCGGCGAGGAGGTCGTGAAGGCCACCAAGCTGGCCTATGGCTGGCCCGAGGACAAGCAGTTCTACATCCCCGACGGCGTCGCCGAGGCGTTCACCAGGGCGGTGACGGATCGCGGCCGGCCGCTGCGCGAGCGATGGGACGCCGATTTCAAGCGCTATGGCGAGACGTTTCCCGATCTCGCCGCCGAGTTCGACCAGCTCCGCCAGGGCAAGATGCCGGACGGCTGGAACGCCGACGTGCCCGTCTTCGAGACCGATGCCAAGGGCGTCGCCAGCCGCGAGTCGAGTGGCAAGGTGCTGAATGCCATCGCGCCGCATGTGCCGATGCTCATCGGCGGCGCCGCCGACCTCGAGCCCTCGACCAAGACCGGGCTCAAGTTCCAGGGCGCGGGCTCGTTCGAGCCGGACAGCCATGGCGGCCGCAACATGCATTTCGGCGTGCGCGAGCATGCCATGGGCGCGGTCGCCAACGGCATGGCGCTCTCCTATGTCCGCTCCTACACCGCGACCTTCCTCGTCTTCGCGGACTATATGCGCCCGCCGATCCGGCTGGCCGCGATCATGGAGGTGCCGACGATCTTCGTCTTCACGCATGATTCGATCGGCGTCGGCGAGGACGGGCCGACCCACCAGCCGATCGAGCAGCTCGCCTCGCTGCGCTGCATCCCCGGGCTCGACACGATCCGGCCGGGCGACGCCAACGAGGTGGCGGTGGCGTGGCAGGTCGCGCTGGAGCATACGAGCGAGCCGACCGCGCTGGTGTTCTCGCGCCAGGCCATCCCGACGCTCGATCGCGGCAGATATGCCGCCGCCGAGGGGCTCAGGCGGGGCGCCTATGTGCTGGGCGACTGCGAGGGCGACTGCGAGGGCGACTGCGAGGTGATCCTGATCGGCACCGGCTCCGAGCTGCCGCTCGTCGTCTCGGCGCACGAGCGGCTGATCGAGCGGGGCGTGCGTTCGCGGGTCGTGTCGATGCCGAGCTGGTATCTCTTCGAGAAGCAGGATGACGCCTACAAGGAGAGCGTCTTCCCCAATGCGGTGCGGGCGCGGCTGGCGGTCGAGCAGGCCGGATCGATGGGCTGGGACCGCTATGTCGGTCATGACGGTGCAACGATCACCATGTCTACCTTCGGGGCGTCGGCGCCGCTCGCCAAGCTCCAGGAGAAATACGGCTTCACGCTGGACAATGTCGTCAAGACCGCGCGCGACCTGATCGGGAAGAACGCATGACCAACCGCCTGAAAGAGCTCGAAGCCGCCGGCCAGGCCGTCTGGCTCGATTTCGTCGATCGCCGGTTCCTGGCCGAGGGCGGTCTCAAGAAGCTCGTCGGCGAGGACGGGCTGACCGGCGTCACCTCCAACCCCTCGATCTTCGAGAAGGCGATGGGACATGGCGATGCCTATGACGAAGGGCTGGCCGAGTTCCTCGGCGAGAAGGACGCGAGCGTCGTCGCCACCTACGAGCATCTCGCCATCGCCGACATCAAGGCGGCCGCCGACGACCTGCGGCCGGTCTACGACGGGCTGGCGGGCAAGGACGGCTATGTCAGCCTCGAGGTCTCGCCCTATCTGGCGCTGGAGACCGACGAGACGATCGCGGAAGCGCGCCGGCTGTGGGGCGCGGTCGCCAGGCCCAATCTGATGGTCAAGGTTCCCGGCACCGTGCCCGGCGTGCCGGCGATCCGCCAGCTGATCGCGGACGGGCTCAACATCAACGTCACGCTGCTGTTCGCCTTCGATGCGTACAAGCAGGTCGCCGAGGCCTATCTGGACGGGCTGGAGGCGCGCGTCGCCAGGGGCGAGGCGATCGACCGGATCGCCAGCGTCGCCTCCTTCTTCGTGAGCCGCATCGACGCCGAGATCGACAAGGCGATCGACCGGCGGGTGGCGGACGCCGATCCCGAGGCCGACGCGCTGAAGGCGATCCGCGGCAAGGTCGCGATCGCCAACGCCAAGCTCGCCTATGCCTGGTATCGGGAGATGATCGCGAGCGACCGCTGGCGGGCGCTCGCCGCCAGGGGCGCGATGCCGCAGCGGCTGCTCTGGGCATCGACCGGCGTCAAGGATCCGGCCTATCCCGACACGCTCTATGTCGACACGCTGATCGGGCCGGACACGGTCAACACCATGCCGCCCAAGACGATGGACGCGTTCCGCGACCATGGCACGGCGGCGGCGACGCTGATCGCCGACATCGACGCGGCGAGGCACGTCATGGCGGAAGCCGACCGGCTCGGGCTCGAGCTCGGCGACGTGACGAGCGGGCTGGTCGATGCCGGCGTCAAGCTCTTCGCCGACGCCGCCGACGCGCTGCTCGGCGCCGTCGCCGGCAAGCGCGCGGACTTCCTCGACGAGCGGCTCGACGGGATGACCGCGACGCTGCCCAAGCCGCTGGAGGAGGCGGTCGAGAAGCGGCTCGAGGCGGCGCGGGCGGATGGCTGGTCGCGGCGGCTGTGGGCCGGCGACGCGACGCTCTGGACCGGCGCGGACGAGGGCAAGTGGCTCGGCTGGCTGGCCGCCGGCAAGGGCGAGCAGGTCGACAAGGACAAGCTCAAGGCACTGGGCGAGGAGGCGAAGCGCTACGGCGATGCGGTGCTGCTCGGCATGGGTGGATCGAGCCTGGGGCCGGAGGTGATCGCGCGCATCCTCGGCTCGGCGGAGGGATCGCCCAGGCTGCATGTGCTCGACACCACCGACCCCGGGCAGATCGGCGCGGTGGCAGATGCGATCGATCCGGCGAGCACGCTCTTCATCGTCTCGTCCAAGTCGGGCTCGACGATGGAGCCCGAGCTGTTACGCGCCTTCTTCTACGACAAGGCTGGCGAGCAGGGCGGCCGTTTCGTCGCCGTCACCGATCCGGGCTCCAAGCTGGAGAAGACCGCCAGCGACGACAGCTTCGCACATGTCTTCCCCGGCGATCCGGCCATCGGCGGGCGCTATTCGGTGCTCTCGGTGTTCGGGATGGTGCCGGCCGCCGTGATCGGCATCGACGTCCAGCAGATGTTCGACACCGCGGCGCCGATGGTCTTCTCCTGCGGCCCGGACGCGCCGCCCGCCGCCAACCCGGGCGTGCGGCTCGGCGCGATCATCGGCGAGGCGGCGATCGCCGGGCGCGACAAGCTCACCATCGTCCCCTCCCCTCGCCTCGCGCCGTTCGGATCATGGCTGGAGCAGCTGCTCGCCGAATCGACCGGCAAGCAGGGCAAGGGCATCGTGCCCGTCGATCTCGAGCCGCTCGGCCCCCCCGAGGTCTATGGCGACGACCGGCTGTTCGTGCGCATCGCGCTTGCGGGCGAGGCGGATCTCGCCGGCGACGCCCGGCTGCACGCGATCGCGCAAGCCGGCCAGCCGGTGGTGCGGATCACCCTCGCCTCGCCCGAGCAGATCGTCCAGGAGTTCTTCCGCTGGGAGATCGCCACCGCGATCGCCGGCGCGGTGATCGGCATCGATCCGTTCGACCAGCCCGATGTCGAGGACGCCAAGATCGCGACCCGCAAGATGGTCGACGCCTATGAGGCATCGGGCGCGCTCGATCCCGAGACGCCGCTGTTCGCCGACGAGGACATCGCGATCTTCGCGCCGGGCGACGCCGCGTTCGCGCCAGCGGACGCGAAGACGCTGCTGCGCACCCATCTCGCGCGCTGCGCGCCGGGCGACTATGCCGGCTTCCTCGCCTATATCGAGCGCAACGCGGAGCATGCGGCGGCGATCGAGCGGATGCGGGTGGCGGTGCGCGACGCGCGGCGGGTCGCGACCGTCGCCGGCTTCGGGCCGCGCTTCCTCCACTCGACCGGCCAGGCCTACAAGGGCGGCCCCAGGAGCGGCGTGTTCACCGAGATCACCCAGGATCCGCCGCATGACCTCCACGTTCCCGGCAAGCGCGCGAGCTTCGGCACCGTCGAGCTGGCGCAGGCGCGCGGCGACCTCGACGTGCTCGCGAGCCGCGGCCAGCGCGTGCTGCGCGTCCATCTCAAGAACCCCGCCGCGCTCGCCAGGCTCGAAGCGCTGATCGCCGACGCCCTCGCCTGAACCCGGAGTGACAGCCATGCGTATCGCGATCATCGGCCTCGGGCGCATGGGCGCCAATATCGGGCGGCGGCTCATGCGCGGCGGCCATGAGGTGGTCGGCTACGACCGCGGCGAGGATTCGGTCGCCAGGCTGGTGGCGGACGGCGCGACCGGCGCCACCTCGCTGGAGGACGCCGCCGCCAGGCTGGAGAGCCCGCGCATCTTCTGGGTGATGCTGCCCGCCGGCGACCCCACCGAGGACACCATCAAGACGCTGGTCGGCCTCGCGTCGCCCGGCGACATCATCATCGATGGCGGCAACACCTTCTACCGCGACGACGTGCGCCGCGCCAAGGACTGCGCGGCGAAGGAACTCCACTATGTCGACGTCGGCACGTCCGGCGGGGTGTGGGGGCTGGAGCGCGGCTATTGCATGATGATCGGCGGCGACGATCCGACGATCAGGCTGCTCGACCCGATCTTCGACTGCCTCGCGCCGGGCATCGGCACGGTTTCGCGCACCAAGGACCGCAAGAGCGCCGACGACCGCGCCGAGCGCGGCTATATCCACGCCGGGCCGGCGGGCGCGGGCCACTTCGTCAAGATGGTCCACAACGGCATCGAATATGGGCTGATGCAGGCCTATGCCGAGGGCTTCGACATCCTCAAGGGGCGCGGCGGCGACAAGGTGATGGAGGAAGAGCGCTTCGAGCTCAACCTGCCCGACATCGCCGAGGTCTGGCGGCGCGGCTCGGTGATCTCCTCCTGGCTGCTCGATCTCTGCGCCGAGGGGCTGGCGCAGGACGGCGAGCTCTCGCACTTCAAGGGCAAGGTGGCGGATTCGGGCGAGGGCCACTGGACGATCAACGCGGCGATGGAGGAGGCGGTCTCCGCCAATGTGCTGACCGCCGCGCTGTTCGCGCGCTACCGCAGCCGCGTCGACACGACCTATGGCGACAAGCTGCTCTCGGCGATGCGGTTCGGTTTCGGCGGGCATGTCGAGATGCCGCAATGAGGCGTGCGCGCGCATGACCGTGGAGAGCGCCGGCGTGGCGCCGACGCGGGCCGGCGTCGCGCCGGCGGCGACGCTGGTGGTGTTCGGCGCGATGGGCGATCTCGCCAGGCGTCTGCTGGCGCCCGCGCTGGTCAACCTGACGCGCGACAAGCTGCTGGGCGACGACTTCCACATCCTCGGCGTCAGCCATGGCGAGGGCGGCGACGAGGATCTGCGCAGGAGCCTCGCCGAATTCATCGAGGGCGACGAGGAGGCCTGGGCATCGCTGCGGCAGCGGACGAGCTATCTGGCGGGCGATTTCGAGGACGCGGCGATGTACGCCGCCGTCGCCGAGCGCGTGACGGGCAACGCCGCCTTCTATCTGGCGGTGGCGCCGAAATATTTCGGGCCGGTGGTCGAGGGGCTGGGCAAGGCCGGGCTGCTCGACGAGAAGGACGGCTTCCGCCGGATCGCGATCGAGAAGCCGTTCGGGCATGATCTCGCCTCGGCGCGCGCGCTCAACGCCGCCATCCTGGCGCGGGTGCCCGAGCCGCAGGTGTACCGGATCGATCATTTCCTCGGCAAGGAGACCGTCCAGAACATCATGGTCGCGCGGTTCGGCAACGCGCTGCTCGAGGCGGTGCTGAACAACCGCTATGTCGATCATGTCCAGATCACCGCCGCCGAGACGGTCGCGGTCGGCAGCCGCGGCGCTTTCTACGACGAGACCGGCGCGCTGCGCGACATGGTGCCCAACCATCTCTTCCAGTTGCTCGCGATGATCGGGATGGAGCCGCCCAATTCGTTCGACGCCGACGCGGTGCGGGCGGAAAAGGCCAAGCTGCTCGCCGCGGTGCGCGGGCCGACGCCCGGGACCGTGGCCGAGGAAGCGGTGCGCGGGCGCTATGCGGCGGGGACGGCGGGCGGCAAGGACGTGCCGGACTATCTCGCCGAGAAGGATGTCGCCCCCGACAGCCGCACCGAGACCTATGCGGCGATGAAGGTGACGATCGAGACCTGGCGCTGGGTGGGCGTGCCCTTCTACCTGCGCACCGGCAAGGCGCTCGCCGCGCGCGACAGCGAGATCGTCGTCCAGTTCAAGCCGGTGCCGCTGGCGCTGTTCCGCGACACCGAGGTGGGGCACCTCCCCGCCAACCGGCTGGTGCTCCAGATCCAGCCCGAGGAGGGGATGAGCCTCGGCTTCGTCGCCAAGGTGCCCGGGCCGGTGATGGACACGCGCGAGGTCGGCATCGATTTCCGCTACGCCGATCATTTCGATCTCGGCCACCGCACCGGCTACGAGACGCTGCTCTACGACATGCTGATCGGCGACCAGACGCTGTTCCAGCGCGCCGACATGATCGAGGCCGGCTGGGCGGCGGTGCAGCCGCTGATCGACGCCTGGGCGGACGGACGGCCGGAGGACTATGCCGCCGGCAGCGCCGGGCCGGCCGGCGCCGACGCGCTGATCGCGCGCGATGGCCGCGCCTGGCATGCGCTCGGCTGATGGCGATCGGGCTGCTGGTCTCGGATGTCGACGGGACGCTCGTGCGCGCCGACAAGAGCCTCGGCGAACCTACGGTGCTGGCGGCGAGAAAGCTGATCGCCGCTGGTGTGCCGATGACGATCATCAGCGCCCGCCCGCCGTCCGGCATGCGCTGGATCGCCGAACGCATCGGGATCGAGGGGCCGATGGGCGCGTTCAACGGCGCGACCGTCTTCCGCCCCGACGGGGCGATCGTCCTGGCTTCCCATATCGATCGAGCTATCGCCGCCAGGCTGCTGGCGCTGTTCGAGGAATTCGCGCCGATGCACTGGCTGTTCGCGTCCGGCGACTGGCTTTCCAGCACGGCCGACGATCCCCACATCGATCGCGAGATCCGGTCGGCCAACATCCATCCCCTGCTCGGCGCGGACATGGCGGCGCGGCTGGATCGCGCCGACAAGCTCGTCGCGGTGAGCGACGACCCCGCGCTGCTGGAGGACATCGAGGCGCGGGCGAAGGCGATCGCCGGCGACCGCGCGACGATCGTGCGATCCCAGCCCTATTATCTCGACGTGACCGCGCCGGACGGCAACAAGGGCGACGGCATCGCGGCGCTGGCGCGCGCCTATGGCGTCGAGCTGGCCGACGTGGTCGCGATCGGCGACCAGTTCAACGACGTGGCGATGTTCGCGCGCGCCGGCCGCGCGATCGCGATGGGCAACGCCCCCGACGCGGTGAAGGCACGGGCGGGCGAGACGACCGCGAGCAACGACGACGACGGCGTGGCGGCGGCGATCGCGCGGCTGCTGGCGGCGGAGCAGACATCTTGATCCGGCGCCATTCCCCGCCTCCGTTCCGCGGGATCGTGAAGCCTCCGGCATGACCCGCCCCCTCCTCATCGCGCCCTCGGTGCTCGCGGCCGATTTCGGGCGGCTGGCCGAGGAGGTGCGCGCGGTCGACGCGGCCGGGGCGGACTGGATCCACCTCGACATCATGGACGGGCGCTTCGTCCCCGAGATAAGCTTCGGACCGGCGGTGGTGAAGGCGATCCGGGCCGCGACCGCGAAGCCGCTCAACGTCCACCTGATGATGATCGAGCCGGAGCGCTCGCTCGAGGCCTATGCCAGGGCCGGCGCGGACCATCTGCTCGTCCAGGCCGAGCCGGGCTCGACCGTCCATCTCCATCGCGTGCTGGGCCGGGTGCGCGAGCTGGGGCTTCGGCCGGGCGTGGTGATCGATCCGGCGACGCCGCTCGCGGCGATCGACTATGTCCTCCATCTCGTCGACATCGTGCTGGTGATGACCGTCAACCCCGGCTTCGGCGGCCAGGCCTTCCTGCCCGAGATGCTCCCCAAGATCGCCGCGCTGCGCGCGCTGTGCGACGCGCGCGGGCTTGCCCCGCATATCGAGGTGGACGGCGGGCAGGACGCCGGCAACGTCCGCCGCTCGGTCGAGGCGGGCGCCGACGTGATCGTCGCCGGCACCGCCATCTTCGGCGCGGCGGATCGCGCCGGGGCCATCAACGCCATCAGGAGCGCCGCCGCATGAAGAAGCTCGCCGCCTTCGATCTCGACGGCACGCTCGCCGAGAGCAAGCAGCCGCTCGAGCCCGACACCGCCGCCCTGCTCGCCCGGCTGCTCGGCGTCGCCGACGTGGCGGTGATCTCGGGCGGGGACTGGCCGCAGTTCGAGAAGCAGGTGGTCTCGCGGCTGCCCGCCGACGCCGATCTCGCGCGGCTGTGGATCATGCCGACGACCGGCACCAAGCTCTACCGCCACGGGCCGGACGGCTGGGCGGCGGTTTACAACGAGAGCTTCGAC
>CAXTPE010000109.1:0-8642 GCA_964245925.1 uncultured Sphingomonadaceae bacterium | reverse complement strand
AGATGACGGTCGCGACCGCGTTGGCGGTGTCGTGGAAGCCGTTCACGAACTCGAAGCCGAGCGCGATCACCAGCGCCAGCCCGAGGAACAGGAAGGCGCCGATGGCGAGCGGCTCGCCGACCTTCTGGGTATCGAGGACGATGCTCGTGCCGGCATAGGCGAGCCCGCCCAGCAGCACGACCAGAAAGGCGATTCCGCCCGCCGGATGCACCTTGTGATCGAGCGCGACGCCCGGCTGCGCGCGCGTGGGGGCCGACGCTCCGCGGCTATGGGCTTGGGTGGCCATCGGTCGCTCCCTGCGAGTCTCGGCCAGCCTTATCGGCCGCGAAAATGACAGAATGGCGACGTGCGCCGGGTCCGCGCGCACTATGCGCGAGTGTCGCCGAGCTTGAGATCGAGATGGGAGCCGTCGCGGAAGGGCTTGGTCTTCGAATGGCGGCAGCCGCAGAGCGCCTGGACCTCGCCGTCCGACACGCTGAACGCGATCGGTCCCGCGCTCGTGCCGGCGTGCGATCCGGCGTGCGATCCGCGAGCCCGCCGCCGGTGTCGAGGATCACCGCTTCCCGGACGTGCGTTCGGGTCGGCGCGGCATGCGCACGCGCGGGCAGCCGGACTGGAAGCTCTCGGCCACCTCGGCGCGCCCGTCGCGCGCCGCGAAGCCGAGCCGGAACGCGCCTTCGCCGCATAGCCCCGGATCCGGCAACCCGCCGCCGCGCTGGTCACGGAACAAGGTCATGCGCGAACCGCCTCAATGCCCGTCGCCCAGCAGGGAGACATGCGCGCTCACCACCCGCCAGCCTTCGGGGAAGCGCACCCAGGTCTGGCTCTGGCGCCCCGGGCGGTCGGCGCCGGCGCGCTGGAACTCGGCGTTGGCGGTGGCAACGTCGTTGCCGAAGCTCGCGATGGCGACGCTCCCCAGCATGCGTGGCGGCGAACCGCCCGGCCGGTTCAGCCGGAAGGCGGCGATGGCGTCGATGCCGTAGAGGTTCTGGCCCGGCCCGTAGCGGACGGTGTGGCGCGATTGCCAGAAGAGCGCGTCGAGCGCGTCGAGGTCGTTCTCCATCAGCGCGCGCTCATAGGCGTCGAACGCCGCGCGCACCTCGGCCAGCACCCGGGCATCGTTGACGATCACCGGACGGCGATCACGGGGCCGCGACCGGGGCACTCGCCGCGCCCGCAGCTTCGAGCCGCGCCGCCGCCTGGAGCGCGAGCTTCTCCTGCCACGGCCGCGCGATGATCTGCACGGCGATCGGCAGCGCGCCCTGACGGATCGGCACGGCGACCACCGGCAGCCCGACGAAGCTGATCGGCTGGGTCAGCACGCCGAGATTGGCCCGCGTCGGCACGTCCTCGCCGTCGAGCCGAATGGTCGGCTGGCCGAGCAGGGGCGCGGGGCAGGGCGTCGCCGGCGCCAGCAGCAGGTCGTGCGTCGCGAACGCCGCGCGCGCCTCCTCGCGGAAGATCGCGCGGAAGCGCTGCGCCTGCAGCAGCGCGTCCGCCGGCGCGAGCAGCCCGGCGAGCAGCCGATCGCGCGTCGCCGGATCGAACTCGGCGGCACGGTTGCGCAGCGCCTCGCGATGGAGGTTACCGGCCGAGCATGCCGTCAGCACGAAGGCCGCGGCGCGCGCGCGCTCGGCGCCGGCAAGGACGATGCGGTCGGTCGCGCCGAGCACGGCCGCGGCGGCGGCGACGGCCGAACGGGCCTCGTCGCCCGCCATGCGCTCGAACCAGCCGCCGAGCACCGCGATGCGCGCGTCCGGCAAGGCGTCCAGCGTGCCCGACACGCGGTCGGCCGCCCGTTCCGAACAGGCGGCATCGCCGGCGTCGTGACCCTGCACGGCATCATAGGCGGCGGCGAGATCGGCTACCGACCGCGCGAACGGCCCGAGATGGTCGAGCTCGTGGACGAAGGGGAAGGTGCCGGTGCGCGGCAGCCGCCCGAAGCTGGGCTTGAGGCCGAAGACGCCGCAGAAGGAGGCGGGCACGCGGATCGAGCCGTTGGTGTCGGTCCCCAGCGCGAGATCGACCAGCCCCGCGGCGACCGATGCCGCCGAGCCGCCCGACGATCCGCCGGCGCTCCGCGCGGGATCATGGGGATTGCGCGTGGCGCCATGATGCGCGTTCTCGGTGGTGAAGCCGTAGGCGAACTCGTCCATGTTCTGCACGCCGACGAGCACCGCGCCCGCGCCGCGCAGACGCCGCGCGAGGAGGGCATCGGCGGTCGCGGCGGCGCGCGCGCGGTTGACGATCGATCCCGCCATCGTGACGCGGCCGGCCACATCGTAGCAATCCTTGATCCCGAACGGCACGCCGGCGAGCGGCCCCGGATCGCGGCCGGCGGCGACCAGCGCGTCCACCGCGTCCGCATCCTGCCGCGCCCGCCCGGCGAGGACGGCGGTGAAGCAGTTGAGCCGCGGATCGAGCGCCGCGATGCGTGCGAGCCGCGCCTCGACGATGGCCCGCGCGCTTACCGCGCCGCCGCGCACCGCCCGCGCCACCGCTGCCGCGCCGATCGGCAGGTCCGTGCTCAAGGAACGAACACCGCCGCCGGCTCGACGGACGGATCGATCGGCGGCGACGTGAACAGCGCCGTGCGGTCGCGGAGAATCGCGAGGTTCGCCGCCACCCCGGGCAGGTGCGCGGGGTCGATCGCGAACCCCGCAATCCGCGCCAGCCTCGCCACATCCTCGATCGACACCATGTCCATCCGGCATCACCCCGCCGCGACCGCCGCCGCAGCGGCGCTGTCCGCCCCACAGGTCTCATGGAAGCCGGCGCGCCGGTGGCGGGCGAACAGGCGGCCGGCCACGCTCGGGTAGCTCGGCGTCATTACGCCGACCGCTCCGGCAAGCGTGGTGCCGCCGCCCGTCGCCTTCCGGCCGGGACGGCCGATGCGGACGGCATCGGTGAAGGGTTGCCCGTCATGCAGCCGATCAGGCTGATAACGTCGCCCGCCGTCAAGACCCGCGTGCCGGAAAAAACCGTCGCCGGCCGCTGCCGCGCCCTCCGAGTGCCGATCGCGTCGTGCTCGACCCCTTCACCCTTGGCATCTCGGCCGCGGCCGTCCTAGAGGCGACGAACATGCGGGAGAGGGTGTTGGAAGAGCGTCGATGTCGGGGGCCGGTGCCGGCGCGAGGGCGGTCGCGCCGTGACCGATCATCGGGGCTCCGGCCGGAATGTCGGGGGTGGCTCCCGTGAGCCATCGGCGCCCTAGGTTGAAGATCATCGGCCCGATCGTGGCCGCTGCCGTGATCGCCACGATCGCCGCGGCGCTGGCCTGGTCGGCCTGGCATCCATCGATCGCGACCTTGACGGCGCGTCGCCGCGCGCTCGACGAACGGTGCCGCGCCGGCCATGTCCGCACGGAAGCCGAGGCCAGGCACACGCGCGCCGTCTGCGCGCAGCGCGACGCCATGGTCCCCTCGCTGGAGCAACGGGGCGTCCCGCAGGAGCGCGCCGGCGTCGGCGGGCGCCCATAGCCGCCGTCCTCAACCCGCGCGATCGCCCCGCAGCGGCCTGACCGGCGCATGCTCGACCGTCAGCCCACGCCTCGGGGCGTGCGGTCCGCGCGAACGCCGTCCGGCGGAAGCGCCGGCAGGGCTGGGCGGCGGTGGACAGAGCAACCCGCAGGCGAAGCCGAAGACCGCCATGAGCGTCTCGGTGCGCAGCGGATAGTCGGTGACCGAATGGGCCATGACCACGACGATCGCGCACAGGCCGGCGCGCGCCTGTGTCGTCGCGAGCGGCTGGCGATGTCCGCGTACCGCGTGTACCGCCGGACGCGCCAGCCACGCCAGGAACAGCAGCAGCAGGATGGGCGCCGCCGCACCGAACTCCAGCAGCAGCTCGAGATAGTCATTGTGGGCATGGTTGACATAGGTCGATTCGACGATGTCGAGGCGCTCCACGGACCGGAACACCAGATCGAAGGTACCGAGCCCCGAGCCGGCTGGAAAATACTGGTGGATCGCATAGATCACGTCCGGCCAGAACTGGTAGCGGCGATCGTCCTCCAGCGAGAAGCGGGTCATCAGCCTCGGCAGGAGCTCGCCGGTCAGCGCGATCGCGAAGGCGACCGCCACGGCGGCGGCGATCGCCAGCGCGCGGCGCCGCTGGACGGGCGGCATCTCCTCGGCGGTCCACAGCATCAGCGCGACCGCGACCAGCACGGGCAGGAACAGCACGGCGCCGGTGCGCGACACGGTGCCCGCGAGCCCGGCCGCGAGCAGGATGCCCACCGCCAGCAGCGTCCAGCGGATCGTCCGCCGCTGCCGCCACGACGCGGTTGCCGCCACCAGCACCGGAAGCATCGCGATCGCCGTCAGCATCAGGTCCGCCTGATGGTTGCGGTTGGCGAAGAAGCCGATCGCCAGCCCGTCGGTGCTCGTCGGGAAGAAGCGCAGGCCGGTCTGCACGCCCTGGAGCGCCTGCACCCCGCCGACCAGCGCCGCCGCGACCGCGCCGAGCACCAGGACGAGCGCCAGCCGCGCCCGGCCGGCGAGCCCGAGCTGCGCCGTCGCCACGAACATCGCCGCACCGGGCAGCAGCGCCATCGCGGCGCGGCGGCTGCTCTGGGGATCGAGACTGAGGCTGTGCGCCCGCACATCGCCCGACGTTATCCGCATCGCCTGCAGCAGCGGATCGCGACCATCCAGCGCGGACCAGATCGCCACCGGCAGCTGGATCAGCTGCAGCACGACCGCGATCAGGATCAGCGCCAGCAGCGCGGATCCTCCCGCGAATGGCGCCGTGGCCGGGCGGTCGGACGCCGGGACGCAGAAGAGCATCAGCACCGGCAGCGACGCGATCTGCGTGACCGCGAGCGCGAACGGCGCGTGCGGGCCGCCGCCGCCGAACAGGATGCAAACGAAAAGCAGCGCACAGGCCATCGCCGGGCCAGCGCGCCGCTCCGTCATGTTCGCGACCGGCGGAAAGATCGTCGTCCCCAGCGGATCGACGGTCCGGCGACGATGCCTGTTCTAGTGGCTGCCGCCGTTGTCCGTGACCTCGATCACGCCCGCGACCACGGCGGCTCCGGCAAGGGCGCCGAACAGCAGCGTGCCGCTGGCGATGTCGCTCTGGTCCTTGTGCCTCGGGGCGGCACGCGAAGCGCTGCCGAGCGACACCCCTGCGCGCCGCGTCGCCAAGCCCGTATCCGAAGGGCGCAGCCCGCTGGTCGCGGCGAAGGCGGACGTCGATGTCACGGCGGCTGCGAGCGCGCCGATCATGAGAGTCTTGCAAAAGGCCATGACTGCTGCTCCGTCGTCCCTAATATGGACGCCCGTGCCCTGACACAGCAGTCCGCGGCTCGCAACCATAAACTTGTCTCGCGCGATCCCGATCGCATGTCCAACAAGTATGGGGCGCTGCCGCTACGCGAACGCCCGCGTCATCTTGACGCTGGCAACTTGCCCCCACTACGTAACTGTGTCGCCGCGTCGCGACAGCCGCGCAAACTGAAACATATCTGTCATGTGTGACGGATAGGTGACAACACATACAATAGCGCGGGATGACCGATGACATCGGCTCGTATCCGATTCGAATAGACGGGCTGAGGCTTTGGCATGATTTTTCGCTGGTTCCGTGCTCGAGCAACCATGGCGCTCGCCCCGCTGCCGGCCGTCCTGCTGCTGGCGGTGACGGGGTGCGGCACCAGCGATCCGGGCTCGGCGCTCAGCCGCCCCGAGACGATGCGGTATTTCCCGGGCATACGCGACGATCGGCCCGGCACGGACTATCGCATCGGCGCCTTCGATCTCATCAACATCACCGTCTTCCGGTCCAAGGATCTCTCGCTCGATAATGTGCAGGTCGATGCTAGCGGCCGGATCCTGTTCCCGCTGATCGGCAGCGTCATGGCGGCCGGGCGGACCACCGCGGAGCTCTCGAAAGACATCGCCGACCGGCTTTCGACCAAATATCTTCAGAACCCGCAGGTCTCGGTGGTGGTCGCCGAGTCGGTGACGCAGAAGGTCACGGTCGAGGGCTCCGTCGTCGAGGCCGGCGTCTATGAGTTGAAAGGGCAGACGACGCTGCTCCAGGCGGTCGCGATGGCCAAGGGCCCCTCGCCGGTCGCCAAGCTGGGGCGCGTGGCCGTGTTCCGGCGGATCGACGGCCGTCGCGCGGCGGCCGTCTTCGACATCGATGCGATACGGCGGGGCGCGATGGACGATCCGGAAATCCTCGGGAACGACGTGGTCGTGGTCGGCATATCCAATGTGAAGGGTGTGTTCCGCGAAGTGCTCTCGACGCTGCCGGCGCTCGCCGTCTTCCGCTACTTCTGATGGAGGCCCGCATCGTACCCATGCACGAGCACGGCAGCGACATGACCGTGGCGGCCGGTCCGTCCGGCGCGTCGTCCGCCGACGTGGCGGCCCACGACCTGCAGGCGGGCGGCGGTGCCGGCCGCCGGATCGATCTGCGGCGCTACTGGGCGATCGCGCGCAGGGAATGGCTGCTCGTCGGCGCCGCGGTGCTGTCGATGCTGCTCATCGGAGCGGTGGTGACGTTCCTGATGCTGCCGATCTACAGCGCGACCGCGAGTGTTCAGATCGATCGCCAATCCTCGCACGTGCTCGATTCGCAGGATGTCGAGCCGGTCGAGCAGGCAACCGAGGCGGAGCTGTTCCTCGCGACGCAGATCGGCATCATCGAGAGCCGCTCGCTGGCCGATCGGGCGGCCGACACCCTCAGGCTCGATACGCCGGCGGTGAATTTCCTCGAACGGATGAAAGTCACGCCGAACCTCGACGGCCTGACTGCGGCGCAGGCGGTGAAGGCGCGCCGTGCGGCGATCCTCGACACGATCGCCGCCAATCTGAGCGTGCAGCGCTCGCACAATTCACGCATCGTCGACATCGTCTTCAGCAGCCCGGACCCGGTGCTGGCGGCGCAGATCGCGAATACCCTGGCGCAAAGCTTCATCGCGGCCAATCTCGATCACCGCTTCGAATCCACGGGCTATGCGCGCGGCTTCCTCGAGCAGCGGCTCGCCGACGTGAAGGCCAAGCTCCAGGATTCGGAGCGGCAGATGATCGACTATGCGCGATCGCAGCGGCTCATCGACGCGAGCGATGGCGACGGCACGGATGCCAGCGGGCAGCCGACCGGAAACCAGCCCAAGTCGCTGATCGTCGCCAATCTCGTCGACGTCAACGCGGCCTATGCGGCGGCGCAGGCCCATCGCATCGCGGAGCAGCAGCGCTGGACCACGGCGAACGCGAAGAGCATCTTCGCGCTGCCGGAGGTGCTCGCCAACCCGACCATCCAGGCAATGGTCCAGCAGCGCGCGGCGGTGCGGGCCACCTATCAGGACCAGCTGCTCAGCTTCAAGCCGGACTATCCGAGCCAGCTCGAGCTCAAGGCGCAGCTCGACGAGCTGGACAAGCAGATCGACACCGCGTCCGGCAACATCCTGAGCGCGATCAAGACGGACTATGACATCGCACGGAGCCAGGAAAGCGCGCTCGCCGGGCAGGTGAACGCGCTCACGGCATCGACGCTCGACGAACGGTCGCGGGGCATCCGCTACAATATCCTGCGCCGCGAGGCCGACACCAACCGCATCCTCTTCGATGCGCTGCTGCAGCGCTACAAGGAGATCAGCGTCGCCGGCGGCCTCGCCGCGAACAACATCGCGATCGTCGACCGCGCCGAGGTGCCGCGCATCCCCGATCGTCCGCGACCCTTGCTCAACCTCGTGCTGGCGGCAGTGTCCGGCCTGTTCCTGGGGATCGCGATCGCGATGCTGCGCGACCGCTTCGACGATCGCGTCCGCAACCCGGACGAGCTGAAGTTCAAGCTCGGCCTGCCGATCATCGGCGTCACGCCCAAGGCCAAGGGGAGGACGGTGCTGGACGAGCTCGACGACAGCCGCTCGGATCTTTCCGAGGCGCATTCGTCGATCCGCACGACGCTCCAGTTCGCCACCTCCACCGGCGTCCCGAGTCCGCTCCTCGTGACCAGCAGCCAGCAGGGCGAAGGCAAGAGCACGACCGCGCTCGCGACCGCGATCAGCTTCTCGCGGATCGGCAAGCGCGTCCTGCTCATCGACGGCGACCTGCGGCGGCCGTCGCTGCACGACGCGCTCGGCGCGCCGCGCGAGCGCGGGTTGTCGAGCTTCCTTTCGGGACAGGACACGCTCGCCAACATCACCGTCGACACGCCGTTCCTGAACCTGTCCTTCATCCCCTGCGGTCCGCTGCCGCTCAATCCGAGCGAACTCCTGAGTGGGAGCAACTTCCCGCTGCTGCTGGCCGAGGCGGCCGCGCTCCATGACTTGGTGATCGTCGACGCGCCGCCGATCATGGGGCTGGCGGACGCGCCGGTGATCGGCGCCAACACGGCCGCCACGATCTTCGTCATCGAGGCCGGACGCACCCATTTCGGCCAGTCCAAGATCGCGCTCAACCGTCTGCGCGAAGCGCGCGTCAAGCTGCTCGGCGCGGTGCTCACCAAATCGGATCCCAGGAACGCCGGCTACGGCGATTACGCCTACGCCTATAAGTACGACTACAAGCCCGCGGCATGAGTCGCGCGGGCGCGGCGCGTGACGGGCCGCCGGTAATGCGCGCGCCGCTGTTTCGCCGCGCGGGCGTGGCCGCAGCGATCCTGCTCGGCGCGGCGATGGCGTGGACGCT
>CAXTPE010000108.1:0-8708 GCA_964245925.1 uncultured Sphingomonadaceae bacterium | reverse complement strand
CCAGCGTCACGGCCACCCCGTTCTACGACCAGTCCGAGCTGGTGACCGGGGCCGCGAACGCGGTGCGCGACGCGATCCTGCTCGGCGCCGCGCTGGCGGGCGTGGTGCTGCTCCTGTTCCTGCGTTCCGGCCGGCTGATGCTCATCACCGGGCTGATGCTGCCGGCGGTGCTGGCGGCGACATGCCTGCTGCTGTTCGCGTTCGGCATGAGCTTCAACATGATGACGCTGGGCGGCATGGCGGCCGCGGTCGGCCTCGTCGTCGACGATGCGGTGGTGATGCTCGAGCATATCATGCGCCGGCTCCAGGAGGGATCCAAAGCCGTCGGCGGCGCGGCGGCCGAGATGACGAAGCCGCTCGTGGGCTCCACCGCGGCGACGATCATCGTGTTCACGCCGCTCGCCTTCGTGAGCGGCGTGACCGGCGGCTTCTTCAAGGCGCTCGCGCTCACGATGGTCGCCGCACTGGGCTTGTCGCTGCTGTTCGCGCGGCTCCTCCTGCCGCTCGTCGCCGAGCGCTGGGTGCGCGACAGCGACGTCGCGGCGGCCGAACGCGCCGGCGGCTTCCTGCGCCGGCTGGAGCGATGGAACGGCCGCGCCGCCGGTCGCGCGCTGGCGCGGCCCGGGCTGTTCGTCGCGCTGCTCGGCATCGGCATGGCGCTGCTCGGCTATGCCGCCTGGAGCCATGTGCCGTCCGGCTTCATGCCGGCGATGGACGAGGGCGGCTTCATCCTCGACTACAAGGCGCAACCGGGCGCGGCGCTCTCCGATACCGATCGACTGCTGCGGCAGGTCGAACGGATCATCGTCGCGACGCCGGAGGTGGCGAGCTACTCCCGGCGGACGGGCGTCCAGCTCGGCGGCGGCCTGACCGAGGCCGACGAGGGCGATTATTTCATTCGCCTCAAAGGCGGATCGCGCCGCCCGATCGATGACGTGATGACCGACATCCGGCGGCAGGTCCAGGCAAGGGTGCCGGGGCTCGAGATCGAGACCGCGCAGTTGATGGAGGATCTGATCGGCGATCTCACCGCCGTTCCCCAGCCGATCGAGGTCAAGCTGTTCGGCGATGATCCCAAGACGCTGGCGGGCTCGGCGATGCGGGTCGGCGACGCGATCGGCGGGATCCGGGGCGTCGTCGAGGTGGTCGACGGCCTGCGCGTCGCGGGCGATGCGCTGCGCGTAAAGGTCAGCCCGGCCGACGCGCTCCGGCAGGGTCTCGACCCCGACGCGGTCGCGACCCAGCTCGGGACGCTGATTGGCGGCACGCCGGCGACGAGCCTGCGCGTCGGCGAGCAGCTCGTCGCCGCGCGGGTGCGAGCTCCGGCCGGCCTGCGCGCGCGCGCCGACGACATCGCCCGGCTGCCGCTGATCGCGCCCGATGGTCATGTCGTCCGGATCGGACAGGTGGCGACGATCGCGATCGCCGCCGGGCAGCAGCAGATCACCCGCGAGGACCTCGCTCCGTTCATCGGCGTCACCGCGCGGCTGGAGGGGCGCGATCTCGGGTCGGCCATGCAGGAGGTCCGGTCGACCGTGGCCGCGCTTCGGCTCCCGGCGTCGGTCCGCGTCGACTATGGCGGGCTCGACGCGCAGCAGCGGCAGAGCTTCGCGGACCTTAGCACCGTGTTCCTCGCCGCCCTCCTCCTCACCGCGCTGCTGCTGACCTTCCTGTTCGAGCGGCTGAGCTGGACCCTCGCCGCGATCGCGACCGTGCTGCTGTCCGCGGCGGCGGTGCTGTGCGGCCTGTGGATCACCGGGATCGAGCTCGACATCTCGGCGCTGATGGGGCTGACGATGGTGATCGGCATGGTCACCGAACTGGTGATCTTCTTCCTCGCCGAGCTCCGCCGCGATGGTCCGCTCGACATCGCCGCGCTGCGCGAGGCCGGCGACAAGCGGCTGCGCCCGATCCTGATGTCGGCGCTGATCGCGATCCTGACGCTCAGCCCGCTGGCGCTCGGCCTCAGCCGTGGCGCGGGGCTGCAGAAGCCGCTCGCGACCGCGATCATCTTCGGGCTGATCGCCGCGGTCCCGCTCGTGCTGCTGTTCCTGCCGGCGATGATCGCGATATTGACGCGCCACGCCATCGAAGGGGCGGCGCCAGGCGCCGCGTCTCGACCGCGCCCGACACGAACGTAGAGTGATCCGATAATTCCACCCCGATCGAACGCCGGCCGTGACGGCTTCAGCGCTTCACCGCCCGTCCTGGCGGGATGGCGTTCACCGCGAGCACATGGAACGAGCCGGGGATCATCGCCGGTTCGGCACCGGCGGCCGTGGGCGGAGCGAAGCGGGCGGTCGGCAGATACAGGGTGCCGTCCACCGGATCGAGCGCGCCAGTGCGGGCGCCGGGTTCGGTCCGGACGGAGCCGACCATCCTTGCACCTCCAGGCGCGTCCAGCGAGACCACCGCGACCAGGCCGTCGTCCCCGCAGGGAATGAACGCGAGACGCCGGGCTTGGTCGATGATGACCGCATCAGGCCCGCGACCGATGTCCAGCAGCGCGGACATGCGGCGCGCGCGCGCATCGACGACCGCCGCCTTGCCGTTGTCGCAAGCGCTTATCAGGCGATCGGTCCGTGCATCGAAACCGAGCCCGGTCGGCCCCTCGCAGCCGGGCATGGGGATCGCCGGCCCGGCCTTGCCCGTGTGCAGATCCGCCGTCTCGATCTCGTCGAGATCCTCGTTGTTGACGTAGAGCGTCCCGCGCGCGACGACACCGAACTCCAGGCCCGGCTTGAGGACGATCGTCCGGATCACCTTGCGCGAGGCGACGTCGATCACGCTGACCGTGCCCGCTTCGGCGTTCATCACGACGACCTGTCCGGCAGCCGGGTCGAAGAACGCCGCGTCCGGACCGGCGCCGACCGCGATCCTCGCGATCTCCCGGCGATCCGTCGTGTCGAACAGCCGGACGCTGTCATCATGTCCGCTCGTCACGAAGAGTTCGGACCGGCCCGGGATGGGCACCACCGCATGCGCTCCCGCCATGCCGCCGAACGACCGGACCCTGTCGCCATGGGCCAGGTCGACCTCGGTGACGACATCGTGATGGGCGACATAGAGCCGGCGGGTCGCGGGATCGATGCTCGCATAATCCCAGCCGCCATCCGGACCGGCGATCCGGCGCCCGACCGCATATCGCGACGCAGGCGCCGCGGCGGTGGCGGTGGCGGTGGCGGTAGTCGCCACGAGCGCGAGGATCAGTCGGGCGATCATATTCGACATGGCGGGCGACTCGCGCAAGGATGAGCCCGCGGTCATGCCCGCGCCGGCGACCACTTGCGACCATGAACGAACCGCATCCCGAACATCGGGAATTTAGATAGAGCGCTGCTCGCCGGTCGATTCACGCCATGCCCGCGATCCGACCGATCGGAGATCCGCTCCGGCTTCCGGATCATCGAACCCGATCGCTCGTCAGAACCTCGCGATCAGGGTGACGCGCGCGATCACCAGCACGGCGCCCGCCAGCCGCCAGAGGTTCATCGCATGCTGCGCGATCCCGAACAGCGCGAAATGATCGATCGCGAGCGAGGCGATCAGGTTGGCGCTGATCGTCACGCCGTTGACCGGGCCGGCGCCCAGCTTCTGGATGAGCAGCAGGCTCCTCAACCGACCAGTAACCGCGCACCGAGCGCCACGAACAATGCCGGCGGCATGGTGACCGCCCCGACCTTGAGGAAGCGCCGGAACCCGACCTCCTCGCCTTCCCGCCGGATCGCCGCGAGCCACAGGATGGTCGCAAGCGAGCCGGTGACGGACAGGTTCGGCCCGAGATCGACCCCGATCAGCAGCCCGTCGACCACCAGCCGGGGGGCGTGCGCCTGCGCGATCGCGCCGCTGGCGATCAGTCCGGCGGGCAGGTTGTTGACGAGGTTCGAGGCGAACGCCAGGATCGTCCCCGTCGCGAAGGCGGCAAGTGGCTCGCCGTGGCGGGCCGCGCGGCTAAGCGCGCTGGCGATCGCGGCCACCACGCCCGTGCGGTCGAGCGCCTCGACCAGCACGAACAGCCCCGCCACCAGCGGCAGCACGCCCCAGGACACCGCCTTGACCAGCGCCCCCGGCGAGCGTCGCGCCATCAGGCTGACGCCGAGCGCCGTGGCGATGCCGGCGAGACTGGTCGGCAGGCCGAGCGGCCGATCGAGCGCGGACAGGAGGACAAGCAGCAGCGCCGTGGCGACGATCCCGGTCAGCGCCGCCCGGCCGCCGCGCGAGAGCGGCGCGCGCTCGACCGCCCGTTCGCACGTCCCGGTGAGGCGCCGGCGCTCGACCAGCCGCAGCATGACGAACGTCACCACGATCGCGGCGATCGAGGGCGGTGCGAACGAGCGCAGCCAGGCGCCCAGCCCCGGCATGTGCCCGCCATAGAGGACGAGGTTGGCGGGATTGGAGATCGGCAGCACGAAGCTCGCCGCGTTGGCGACGAGCGCGCAGGCGAACAGCAGCGGCAGCGGTGCTGCATCCGCCTTGCGGGCGGCGGCATAGACCGCGGGCGTCAGCACGACGGCGGTGGCGTCGTTGGACAGGAAGACGGTGACGACGACCCCGGCGGCATAGACCAGCGCGAACAGCCGCGCCGGCGATCCGTGCGCGCGGTTGACGACGGTGGCCGCCAGCCAGTCGAACAGCCCCTCGGCCCGCGCCGCCTCCGCCAGCAGCATCATGCCGGTCAGGAACAGATAGACGTCGCCGCCCTTGGCGACCGCGCCGAGCGCCGCTCCGACCGGCATCAACCCGAGCAGCACGAGCAGCGCCGCGCCGCCGACCGCCCACACCGCCTCGGGCAGGCCGCGCGGGCGGGCGATGACGCCGGCCGTCGCGGCAAGGCAGATGCCCCAGGCGGGCAGCGCGGGATTCACGCGGCCGGCGGCCCGTCATCGTCGCGCGTGCCGGCGCAGGCCGGACGCAGCGTCGCGGCGAAGCCGACCCACAGCGCCACCGAGACCAGCGCGAACCCGCCGAGGATGAAGAAGGCGAGCCGATAGCCGAGCAGCTGCGCGATCCACCCGCCGATCGCCGGGCTGAGCGACGCGCCGAGTCCCTGCACCGTCATCACCGCGCCTTGCCCGACATTGACCCGGCCCGTGCCGTTCAGCAGGCACGCGACCAGCCCCGGCACCGCGACGCTCTGCAGCCCCGCGCCGATCCCGTCGAGCGCCTGCACCGGCCATACGCCCCATTGCTCTATCACCGCCCCGGCGATCAGCCCGCGCACCGGCAGCGCCGCGAACGAGATCAGCAGCACGAGCCAATAGCCCCGGCCCGCCGCCATCCGCATCGCGACGAGCGCGGTGACGATCATCACGCCCTGCGCGACGACGACGGTCATGGCGGTGAACAGCGCCGGGTTGCCCTTGCCCGCGCCGACCACGGCGAGACCGTAGAGCGGCAGCATCGCGCCGTTGCCGAGATGGAAGCAGGCGAGGCACGCGGCGAGGATCAGCATCGGCTTGTTGCGCAGGAGCACGCGGAAGCCTTCCGCCTGCCCGCCGCCCGCATCGTCCTTGTCGCCCGTCTCCAGTCCGCGCGCGGCCTGGTGATCGATCGCGCGCTCCGGGATCATCAGCACCGCGGCGATGGCGAGCAAGCCGAACGCCGCGGCGAGATAGAAGATCGCCGGCATCCCGAACCGCCAGCCGAGCCAGCCGGACAGCCCGGCGCCGACCATGTTGCCGGCATGGTTCCACGCCTGGTTGCGCCCGTTCTGCGCATTGAAGCCCCGCTGCCGAACGATCCCCAGCGTCATGCCGGTGACCGCCGGCCCGATCGCCGCGCCGGCGATGGCGGTGGCGATCTGGCTGGCGGTCACGATCAGCCCCGACTGCGAGAGGAGGATCAGGAACGATGCCGCGACCGTGCAGATGCCGGTGACGACGACCACCAGCCGCTTGCGCCTCGTATGATCGATGAACGCGCCGGCGGGCGCGGTGAAGAGCATTCCCGCCACCCCACCGGCGGTCATCACCGTGCCGATCGGCCCGGTCGCCCAGCCGCGCTGTTGCAGGAACACGCCGAGGAACGGGCCGATCCCCGCCTGCATGTCGGCCATGCAGAAGTTGAGCGCCTGCAAGGCGCGGCGCGCGCGCGTCGCGTCCGCGCCCTTGCCCGGGCTTTCGTCTTCCCCGGCCGCTGTCGTCGTCGCCATCGCCGGACCCCCTTGCAGTGCGACGGTAACGGGTCGGCCGCGCTTTCGGGCACGACGCCGGGGCGAGCATGACGCCCGCCCCGTGTTCGGCTATCGCGCGGCCTGATCGCCGGCGACGGCGGGCGTGGCCGTTGCCGGAGCCGCGCTGTCGGCGACCGGCGGTGGGGGAGCATCGCGATCGGCGCCGGGCGGCGGGGGTGCATCGGGCCCGTCATCCGGTCCGTGCCGCCGGCCGTGGCCGCCATGCGGCGGTCCGCCGAGCGGCCCGAGCGCCACCACCTTGGCGTCCGGGCCGACCAGGAAGGCGGCATGGACGAAGCCGCGATCGAAGCGGCCCTGCACCGTCACCGGCTCGCCGGCGGTGACCAGGCGGCCGTCCTCGCCCTCGCGGCCGGTCTCGACCAGCGCCCGGCCGCTCGCGTCGGCGATGATGAACTTGTTGCCGTAGATCTCGGCGACGCGGCCCCTGATCGTGACGATCCCGCTCGACGACAGCGAGCGGATGGCGACGGGCACGGCGGGCGCCATCGTGACGGAGGGGCGCGTCGCGTGCATGGCGACGGCACCGGCCCCGCCGCCCAGCGCGAGCAGCGCCACCGCCGCGAGCGCCGCCCGGGGGCGATCGCGCAGCCGGCGCACCGGCGAGGGACGGGGATGATCGATCGGGTCTTGATTGTCGGGCATGGTCGGTTCCTCTTGGTTGGACCCTGCCCTTCTAGACCCCGCATCCCACCCCTCGCTGAACCGCGTCGTTCAGTTTCGGTTCGGGTTGCGGGGCTACCCTCCCAGGCTGAAAGGACGGATGGTTGCGGATATTGCTCGTCGAGGACGATGCCACGCTGGCCGAGGGGATCGCGCGCGCGCTGCGCGCCGAGCATTTCGCGGTCGACGTGGCGGACAACGGCGAGGACGGCGCGCATCTCGGCGCGACCGAGCGCTACGACGTCGCCGTGCTCGACATCGGCCTGCCCCGCCGCGACGGCATCTCCGTCCTGCGCGAGTGGCGCGCCGGCGGCCGCGATCTGCCCGTGCTGATCCTCACCGCGCGCGACGGCTGGTCGGAGAAGGTCGCGGGCTTCAAGGCCGGCGCGGACGACTATCTCACCAAGCCGTTCCGCATCGAGGAGGTCGTCATGCGGCTGCGCGCGCTCGTCCGGCGCGCGGCGGGCCATGCCGCCGCGCGGATCGCCTGCGGGCCGCTCGCCTTCGACGCCCAACTGGGCACGTTCGAGCTGCACGGCCTGCCGCTGAAGCTTACCGCGTTCGAGTGGCGGGTACTGTCGGCGCTGATGCTCCGCCACGAGGTGGTGGTCGAGCGCGCCGACCTGATCGAGCGCGTCTACGAGGGCGACGCCGACGTCGACTCCAACTCGATCGAGGTCATCATCGGCCGGCTCCGCCGCAAGATCGGCGCCGACATGATCGAGACGGTGCGCGGGCGCGGCTACCGGCTCACCGGCGGCGGGCCATGAGGCTGTGGCCGCGCTCGCTGTCCGGCCGGCTGCTCGGCATCGCCGCGCTCACCACGATCGCGGCGCTGGCGTTCGCCGCGTTCACCATCGGCCATGTGCTCGAACGCTTCGTGATCCACGGCCTCGACCAGCAGCTCGACGCCGAGATCGGCATGCTGGCGGGCGCGGTGCGCCCCGACGGCACGCTCGACCGCGCGCGCATCGTCGATCTGCCGGCGTTCGCGCGCGCCGGCTCGGGCTGGGGGTGGCGCGCCGATGGCCCGCGCGGCAGGTGGACAGGCGGGGCCATGATCGACCTGCCACGCCGGCACCCGGACCACTTCCCGCCGCGCCGGCCGGACGGGGATCAGGGCCACCCCCGCCCGGGCGACGGGCGCGGGCCTTCCGGCGAGCGGGTCCACACGCGCCAGCTCGTCATCTCGACCGCCGCAGGCCCGGTGACGCTGACCGCGGGCGGCCCGCGCCGGATCGCGCTGGCGCCGCTGCGCGAGGCGATGGTGCCGCTGCTGGTCTCGCTCGGGCTGCTCGGCGCCGGGCTGGCGCTCGCGACCTTCCTCCAGCTCCGCTTCGGCCTGCGCCCGCTGCGCACCCTGCGCGCCTCGCTCGCCGAGGTGCGGGCGGGGCGGCTGCGCCATGTGCCCCTCGACCAGCCCGACGAGCTGGCGCCGCTGGCGGCCGAGCTCAACGCGCTGATCGATCAGAACGAGGCCGGCCTCGCGCACGCCCGACGGCATGTCTCCAACCTCGCCCATGGCCTCAAGACGCCGCTCGCGGCGCTCGGCGTCAGGCTGGCGGAAAGCGGGCGCGACCCGGACGGCAGCCTGGCCGAGATGGTCACGCGGATCGACCGGCGCGTCCGCCACCATCTCGGCCGCGCGCGCGCCGCGGCGCCGGGCGGGCTGCATCGGTCGCGCACCATGCTCGCGCCCGCCGTGGCCGATCTGATCGGCGTCCTGCAACGCATCCACGTCGAGCGTGCGATCGGCGCCTCCGCCGCGATCGCGCCCGATCTGGCGGTGGCGGTCGATCCCCAGGATCTCGACGAGATGATCGGCAACCTGCTCGACAACGCCTGGCGGCACGCG
>CAXTPE010000107.1:0-8713 GCA_964245925.1 uncultured Sphingomonadaceae bacterium | reverse complement strand
ATAGCGGAGATAGCCGAGGCCGAGCGCGGCGCCGGCCGCGATCATCGCGAGCGCGACGCCGCCCCGCCCCGGCCGGCTCGCCATCTCGAAGCCGAACAGCAGGCCGCCGAGCGCGGCGCCCGACAGCAGGAAGCCCGGCACGTCGAACCGCGCCGGCGCCTCCTCGCGATATTCCTCGATGAACCGCGAGACGAGCACGAAGCCGATGAGCCCGATCGGCAGGTTGAGGTAGAAGATCCAGCGCCAGTCCAGATAGGTGACGATGAAGCCGCCGAGCGGCGGCCCGACGATCGGCCCGATCAGCGCCGGCATGATGAGCCAGGACGACGCCGACACCAGATCGCGCTTGTCGACCGAGCGGAGCAGCACGAGCCGGCCGATCGGGATCATCATCGCGCCGCCGATGCCCTGCGCGAGGCGCGCGAGCACCATGAAGGTCAGGCTCGTCGCCTGCCCGCACAGCATCGATCCGGCGACGAAGATCAGGATCGCGGCGCGGAACATGGTGCGCGATCCGAAGCGGTCGGCCAGCCGGCCGCTCGCCGGGATGAAGATCGCGAGCGCGAGCAGATAGGAGGTCAGCGCGATGCTCATGCTCGGCGCCGGCACGCGGAAATCGCGTGCCATCGTCGGCAGCGCGGTGGCGAGCACGGTCGCGTCCATCTGCTCCATGAAGAGCGCGCAGGCGATGATGAGCGCGATCAGCCGATAGTTGCGCGCCGGCTGGGTCCGCACCGGCGGGACGGCGTCGCGGACCAGCGCGACCGCGTCCGCGGCCGGCAGAATGCCGTCGCGCACCTCCGAGTTGATCGCCGCGAAGCCCCGGCGCCGCAGCCTCAGCATGGGCCGGCGCGCTTTCCTGTCGATCGGGACCGCCCGCCGTTCGTGCCGAGCGAAGGCTCTCCCGGGCGAGGCCGATAGGTCGAAGCGCAGCTGCCGTCGGGGCATGTCCTTCGACCGCGCTCGCGGCGAACGGACGGCGGCGAACCAGACTGGTCGGAACGCGCTCTAGCGGCCAGCGTAGCTCACCCGGTAGATCATCCCGTTCTGATCCTCGCCCACCAGCAGCGATCCGTCCGGCAGCACCGCCAGCCCGAATGGCCGGGCGAAGCGCGCCCACTGGTCGCCCGAGCGGGTGAGGAAGCCGGTGAGGAACGGCTGGATGCTCGTCGGTCTGCCGTTCGCGAAATGGATCCGCACCACCTCATAGCCGCTCGGCGGGCTGCGGTTCCAGCTGCCGTGCAGCGTCGCGAAGGCGTCGCCGCGATAGTCGGCCGGGAACATCGCGCCGGTGTAGAAGGCGAGCTGCATCCCGCTCGCGTGCGCGGTGTAGGTCAGCAGCGGACGCGCGCTGGCGGCGTCCCATTGCGCGACGGTCCCCTGCCCCTTCGGCGGATCGCGGTAATAGTTGAGCTGGCCGTCGCCTAACACATAGGGCCAGCCATATTCGCGCCCCCGCGCGATCAGGTTGAGCTCCTCGCGCTGGGCATCGTCGCCGAGCCAGTCGACGCCGTCGTCCCAGCCGTAGAGCTCCGTGGTGCCGGGGCGGAAGGCGAAGCCGATGGTGTTGCGCAGCCCGCTCGCGAATACCGCGCGGCCGGTGCCGTCCGGGTTCATGCGCAGCATGGCGGCGCTCTCGGGGTTCTGCTCTTCGCACTCGTTGCAGGTCGAGCCGACGCTTTCGTAGAGCATGTTGTCCGGGCCGAAGCCGATGGTGCGGTCGTTGTGCTGGCCGAGGTCGGGCAGATCGGCGGCGATACGCTGCCCGGGCCCAAGCGAGCCATCGGCAAGGATCGGCGCGGCGAAGGTCTCGGTGCCGGCGGCATAATAGAGTCTCCCGTCGTGGAGCGCGAGCCCGAGCACGTCCTTGACCCCCGCGAGTACCAGCTTGCGCGATGTCGCGGTCGCGGTGCCGCGCAGCAGCGTGATCGTCCGGGCCTGGGTGTCCGACACATAGACGTCGCCGTTCGGCGCGACCGCGATCGCGCGCGGGGTGCCGAGGCCGCTCGCCCAGGTGGTGACCTTGAAGCCGGGCGGCACGCGCAGCGACGCGATCCGCGCGGGCGTGGCGTCGAGCGGCTGGGTGACGACGATATGGGCGCTGATCGCGACGGTCTTCGGCCGGGTCAGCGCCTGCGCGCCCGCCCGTTCGCCGGCGAACAGCGCGAGCGCGAGCGCTACCGGCGCGAGAGGATGTGAGCGGGGCATGGGGCGGCTCCTGGCAGGCGGAAGTGGTGGGCGGAAGCATTCCAACGCACGGCGGCGGCGGCATTTCCGGTAGCCGGCGACTTTCCTCCGCTTGCGCCGGCGGGCGCGCCGGTTCAACATTATGCGCGCGTCATCCCGGCGCCACGAGCAGGAAAGAACATGCGTCACGGACCAGCCCGGCTGGCGATCGGCGTCGCGGCCGGGATGATCGGGAGCGCCGCCGGCGCCGTGCTCGGCGGCACCGCTTCATCGGTCGAGGCCGACCGCGTGCATCTTGCCGCCAGGATGAGCTCGGCGGCGGCAGGAACGCACACCACGCACACGCTGACCGATGTCAACGGCGGCGTCGTCCGGGAATATGCGCGCGACGACGGCACCGTGTTCGCGGTGAGCTGGCGGGGGCCGGCGCGGCCCGACCTGCGCCAGCTCCTCGGCAGCCGCTTCGACACGTTCCGGATCGCCAGCTCCGGCCATCGCGGGCGGACGCGGCGCCCGATCGCGATGCGCCAGGGCGATCTCGTCGTGCGCAGCGCGGGCCATCCCGGCGCCTTCTTCGGCGTCGCCTATCTCGCCGACATCGTGCCCCCCGGCTTCTCCCCGGCGGACCTCCAGTAAGGATGGACATGCATGTTCCGATCGCCTGGCTGAAGCGCTGCTGCGCGCTCTTCGCGCTGCTCGCGCTCGCTGCCTGCGGCGGTGGCGGCGGCGGCTCGGGGGAGGGCGCGAAGCCGGCCAAGGTGCTGGACAATTTCACGACGGTGACGATCGACACCGGCCCGGCCGCGCTCTCGCAAGGGTCCGATGGCTATATCGCCGACAACATCCCCTATGTCTCGGTGACGCTGTGCGTGCCCGGCACCTCGACCTGCCAGACCATCGATCATGTGACGGTCGACACCGGCTCGGTCGGCTTGCGGATCGTGCGCTCGGCGCTGAACGCGGCGATGCGGGACGCCTTTCCCCAGCAGCAGGACGCGAGCGGCAATCCGGTCGGCGAATGCTATGGTTATGTCGACGGCTATGCGTTCGGCTCGGTCCGCTCGGCCGACTTCAAGATCGGCGGCGAAGCGGTGGCGGACATGCCGTTCCATCTCGTCGGCGATACCGGCCGCTTCGCCGCGATCCCGCCGGAATGCTCGTCCGGCGGGGGCGACAGCCTCGCGACCATCCAGGAGATCGGCGGCAACGGCATCATCGGCATCGGCACGACGACGACCGACTGCGGGAGCTATTGCGCGACGCCGGGCGGCTATTCCGGCGCGATCTATTATGATTGCCCGTCGTCGGGCTGCGGCGCCGTCATCACCCGGGCCGCGTCCGAGGCGGCGCCCTTCAAGCAGCTCCCAAACCCCGTCGCGGCGATGGGCACGGACCGCAACGGCACGATCCTGTCGCTTCCCGCCATCGCCGCCGGCGGGCAGGCGACCGCATCGGGCACCCTCACCTTCGGGATCGGCACGCAGAGCAACAACGCGCTCGGCTCGGCCAAGGTGCTGACCACGAGCACCGACGGGCTGCTTACCGCCGAGTACAAGGGCCAGTCGCTGCGCGACAGCTTCATCGACAGCGGCAGCAACCTCTATCTGTTCGTCGACTCCGACATCGCGCCATGCACCGACGACGACTTCACCGGCTTCTACTGCCCGGCCACCCCGGTCGCGCTGCGGCCGGTGATCCGGGGGCGGAACGGCGCCAGCGCGAACGCGGACTCCACGCTTGCCAGCGCGAAGACGCTCTTCAATGGCTCCAATGCCGCGCTGCCCGGCATCGGCGCCAACCCGGAAGCGCTCGACAATCTCATGCCCTATCCGAGCAGCTTCGATTTCGGCCTGCCGTTCTTCTACGGCCGCAAGGTCTACACCGCGATCGCCGGCCGGACCGCGGGGGGCACGCTCGGCCCCTATGTGGCGTTCTGAGCCGCGGCGGATGGACGACACGATCATCGAGACGCCCGACGGCCCGATGACCTGGGCCGAATGGAAGAAGAAGAACCCGGTCCAGCTCCCCTCGCGCCGGACCAGGGGCAAGGATCTGCCGAACAAGGTCAAGCGATCGACACGCGATCCCTGACGACTGTCCCGCGTCCGCCAGGGCGGCGGCACCTCGGTTCTTGCAGGCGCCGGGCTTTTGGCGGATGCTCGGATCATGAGAGAGCGCAAAGCTCCGCGTCATGCCATGCGTTCGAGTGTGCGGCGCGGCGGGCCCGCCGCGCTTCGAGGAACTGCGGCGGGCGTTCGGACGAGGAGAGGAGGAAGCGATGTTCAAGCCTTCAAAACTCCGCGCGTATCTGATTACGGCGCGCGACCTGGGAATGTCTCCCGAGGCGATCCTGGAGGGCAGCGGCACGGGCTGGCGCGAGGTCGAGACGCTCGAGCCGATGGATCTGGATCGGATGGTGGCGCTGTTCGATCTCGTCGCGCGGCGCACCCCGCCAGGCTTCGCGATGGAATGCGGCAGCCTCGCCAAGGTGCGCGATTTCGGCATCGTCGGCTATTCGATGATGAGCACGGCGACGCTGCGCGACGCGTTCGACCATTGGAACCGCTATTGCCTGGTCGCGGGCCATCCGCTCATCACGTCGATCAGCGAGGCGGGTGACGCCTGGCAGATGCACTTCGTGTCGCGCCGGCTGATGACGCCGCCGGCGCTGCACTTCTGCCTGGAGGCCTCGATCACCGGCCTCCAGGCGGTCATCGAGGATCTAACCGGCCACCCGCCGCACACGCTGCGGATCGACCTGCCCTATGCGCGGCCGGCCGATTCGCAGCATTGCCGGCTGATGCGGACCGAGCATGTCCGCTTCAACGCCGGGCACGCGACCTATCACGGCGAGCGGAGCGACCTCGACCGACCGATTCCGGCCCGCGACGCGGACCTGCGCGACATCCTCGATCGCCAGTGCGCCAAGCTCCTCGCGTCGGTGTCGCGCGATCGGCCGGTGAGCGAGCAGCTCGAGGATCTGATGCTCGGTTCCACCGGGCGGATGCCGTCGGTCGCGGACATGGCGAGCCACCTGGGGTTGAGCCGGCGCGCGCTGCAACGTGCGCTGCAGGAAGAAGGCTTGAGCTATCAGATGCTGGTCGAGCGTTTCCGCTGCCGGCATGCCATGACCCTGCTGAACGAGAAGCTGCTCGACGTGAAGAACATCGCCTTCGCGCTCGGCTTCCACGACGCCGGCAGCTTCCGCCGCGCGTTCCACGGCTGGACGGGCCAGTCGGTCGGCGAATGGACGCAGGCCTGCCGCCCCGCCAAGCCCGAGCGGCGCGACGCCACCGCCCTGGCGCCGTCGATGGCGCTGACCTGACGGCCCTGCCCGCCAGCCATGCACCACAACTGGCGCGAATTGCCTGCGAGGAATGTTGAACCCCTGCCCCGCCCGATGAAGAACGCCCGCCAGGCAAGCTGACGCGCGAAGTCGCCGCTCCAGCTTGCCGGACCGGGACGGAGATCCCGACACCATGGGCGAAGAGGGCGGACGATGGCGGCTGCGGCGGACGGCGAATTCGACTTCATCATCGTCGGCGCCGGCTCGGCCGGCTGCGTGCTCGCATCCCGCCTGTCCGAGAACGGCCGCTTCAGCGTCCTGCTGATCGAGGCGGGACCGGACTCCTCGGGCGCGTTCATCTCGATGCCGATGGGCCTCTTCAAGACCTTCCTCGATCCCAAGCGCGTGTGGAACTATGCGCTCGAGCCCGATCCGACCTCGGGCAAGCAGCACATGTGGGTCCGCGGCAAGATGCTGGGCGGATCGAGCTCGCTCAACGGCATGCTCTACTTCCGCGGCCAGCCGCAGGATTATGACGACTGGGAGGCGCTCGGCTGCCGCGGCTGGGGCTGGGCGGGAATGTCGCGCGCCTTCCACGCGATCGAGGATCATGAGCTCGGCGGCGATGGCGTGCGCGGCGTCGGCGGGCCGGTCCACATCTCGATCCAGAAGACGCGCACGCCGCTGACCGACGCGATCCTGGCGGCGGGCGCGCAGATCGGTCTGCCGGTGCGCGAGGATCTCAACCGCGAGGACCAGGAAGGCATCGGCTACAGTCCGCGCACGATCAGGAAGGGACGCCGGGTCAGCGCGGCCGACGCCTTCCTCAAGCCGGCGCGCGGGCGCTCCAATCTCACGATCATGACCGATACGCTCGTCAGCCGCGTCGACTGCTCGGACCGGCGAGCGACCGGCGTGACCTGCCTGCACGGCGAGGAGACCCGCCGCTACCTGGCGCGGCGCGAGGTCATCCTATCGAGCGGCGCGCTCCAGTCGCCCGTGATCCTCCAGCATTCGGGCATCGGACCGGGCGAGCTGCTCCGGTCGCTCGGCATCCCGATCATACGGGAGAGCCCCGACGTCGGCCGCAACGCGCGCGAGCACAAGACCATCATGCTGATGAGCCGGGTGACGGATCACAGCCTGAACCGCGAGTTCCAGGGCTGGCGGACCTATCTCAACGGCGCGCGCTATTTCCTGACGCGCGGCGGGCCGATGGCATCGACCTACGACATCAACGCCTTCGTGCGGACCTCGCCCGAACTCGACCGTCCCGACGCGCAGCTCACCTTCTGGGCGCTGTCGCCCGATGCGACGGCGACATCGTACCGGCCCGAGAAGAAGCCCGGCCTGGCCTTCATGGGCTATCCGCTGCGATCGGACAGCCAGGGCGAAATCCGGATCACCTCGCGCGATCCGCGCGATCCGCCGTCGATCCGCGCCAATTTCCTGACGACCGAGCATGACCGCAGCGTGATCGTCAACCTGTTCCGCTACGCCCGCCGGCTGCTCGCCCAGCCGGCGCTCGCGGGCTTCGTGACGGAGGAGACCTATCCCGGCCCGTCGGTCCAGTCGGATGCCGAGATCATCGCCTCCTGCCACCAGGACGGCACCTGCATGCACACCGTCGGCACCTGCCGGATGGGCGCCGATCCGGCCTCGGTCGTCGATCCCGAGCTTCGCGTCCGCGGCATCGACGGGCTGCGCGTGGTCGACTGCTCGATCATGCCCACGCAGGTTTCCGGCAACACCAACGGCCCGGTCATGGCAATCGCCTGGCGCGCGGCCGACATCATCCTGGCTGGCGCCACCAACGAAAAACTCGAAGAGGCAGCATGAGATGAGCATCATATTCGGCGGGATCCGGCAGCTCGGCATGGTGGTGCGCGATGCCGATGCGGCGATGCGCGAATGGGGCAAGATCGGGGTCGGCCCGTTCTTCACGATGGAGTTCACCTTCGACGACTTCATCTATCGCGGCAGGCCGAGCCCGCCCCCCGAGGTGACATTGTGCTTCGCGCATTCGGGGCCGCTCCAGATCGAGCTGATCCAGCAGCACAACGACGTGCCGAGCGCCTATCGCGAGTTCCTCGATTCGGACCGCGAGGGCGCGCAGCATGTCGCCTCCTGGTTCGCCGATCATGCCGCCTACGACGCGAAGCGCCAGTCGCTGATCGATCGGGGTTTCGTGCTGGTCCACGAGGGCGCCTCGCGCGCATTCGGCACGCATTTCGCCTATTTCGAGACCGGCGCGCCGGGCGGGCTCATGTTCGAGATCGCCGAGGCGCTGCTTCCCGGGCTGGACGACAATGTCCTCTTCATGGAGCAGGCCGCGCGCGACTGGGACGGCAGGAACGTGCTGGCCGCGACGATGACGCCCGACATGGCCGCCCAGGGGAGCTGAGCGACGCTGCCGGATGGCATGGCCGACTGTCCGGGCGCAGTTTTGGCGCGATTTGCATGATCGGCCGACTTGTCGAGGCTCCGGCTCGCCGCGATGCTGACGACGTAGAACCCGTCAAGCGGGCCGCAGAGGGGAAGTCGACGATGATCGCCATCGAGATTCAACGCGAGCTGGAAGACCTGCACAGCCGGTTCGTCCATGCGGCGGACCGCCGCGACTATCCGCTGCTCCGCAGCCTCTACACCGATGACGCGATCGACGACCATGGCCTCTACAACGGGCCGGTCGATGGATACATCACATGGCTGCACGACGTGCAGGATGCGTTCGACATCACCACCCACTTCCTCACCAACATGCTGTGCGCCGTCGACGGCGACACGGCCGAGAGCGAGTCGCGCGGGACGGCCTATCTCCGCCTGAAGGCGGACGCGCCGTACAATATGATCGTCATCAATCGCCATTTCGACAGCTACCGCCGCGTCGCCGGCAAGTGGCTGTTCAGCCATCGGTCGCTCTGCATCGACTGGGTCCAGCAGTTCCCGCCGAGCGACGGCAGCCTCGACATCGTCCGCGCCAATCCGGTCGGCACCATGGGCCCCGACGATCCGGTCTACCGGCGCGCGCCGCTGCTGATCGAGGCGCTGCGCAAGGCCGCCGGCGCCGGCTGACCCGCTGGCTGCGAGCGAACCGGCCAAGGCGAATGAACAATAAAAAGCATCGGAGGGAAGCATCATGAACATCCTATCGCGCCGCAGGTCGACCGCCGCGGCGCTGGCCGCGCTCATGGCGTCCACCGCCGCGATCGCGCAGGCCGATCCGGCTTCGCCGCCGCC
>CAXTPE010000106.1:0-8858 GCA_964245925.1 uncultured Sphingomonadaceae bacterium | reverse complement strand
AGCGCGATCAGGAAGAGCATGATGCCGCCGGCGATGCGGAAGGCGGCGAGGCTGATGCCGAGCGTCGCGAGGATGTCGGCGCCGAGCAGCGCGAAGGCGAGCAGGATGAGCGCCGCCACCAGCGTCGCGCGCAGCGCCATCTCGCGGCGGTGCGCGGCCGGCGCGCCGGTGGTGAGGCTCGCGAAGATCGGCGCGCAGCCGGGCGGATCGATCACCACGAAGAAGGTGACGAACGCCGAGAGGAACAGCGCGCTCAGATCGCGTCGCTCGCGAGCGCCGCGCCGGCGTTGCGGTGCGCGGCGACCAGCGTGTTCCGCAGCAGCATCGCGATCGTCATCGGGCCGACCCCGCCCGGCACCGGCGTGATCGCGCCGGCGGTCTCGCGCGCCTCCTCGAAGGCGACGTCGCCGACGAGGCGGGTCTTGCCGCCGCCGGCGTCGATGCGGTTGATGCCGACGTCGATCACGGTCGCGCCCGGCTTGATCCAGTCGCCGCGCACCATGTCCGGGATGCCGACCGCCGCCACGACGATGTCGGCGCGGCGCACGACCTCGGGCAGGCCGCGCGTGCGCGAATGCGCGATGGTGACGGTGCAGCTCTCGCGCAGCAGGAGCTGCGCCATCGGCTTGCCGACGATGTTCGAGCGGCCGATCACCACCGCCTCGAGCCCCGCGAGCCGGCCGCCATGCACGTCCTTGAGCATCGCGAGGCAGCCGAGCGGGGTGCAGGGCACGAACCCCTCCTGGCCGACCGCGAGCCGGCCGGCGCTGGTGGTGGTGAAGCCGTCGACGTCCTTGTCGGGGTCGATCGCCGCGATCACCGCCTGCCCGTCGATCTGCGGCGGCAGCGGCAACTGGACGAGAATGCCGTCGACCGCCGGATCGGCGTTGAGCGTGCGGACCAGCGCGACCAGCGCGTCCTGCGCGGTGTCGGCGGGCAGGCGGTGCTCGAAGCTCGCCATGCCGGCCTCGCGGGTCGCGCGCGCCTTGGCGCCGACATAGACCTGGCTCGCCGCGTCCTCGCCGACCAGCACGACGGCCAGGCCCGGCGGCCGCGCGGCGGCGCGCGCGAAGCCGGCGGCCAGACCGGCGACGCGGGCGCGCAGCACGGCGGCATGCGCCTTGCCGTCGATGATCGCGGCGGTCAGCCGATGTCTCCGATCGCGGCGTGGACGATCAGCCGCTGGAGGATCGCGATCAGCAGCAGCACCACGAACGGCGAGAAGTCGAGCCCGCCGAAATCGGGCAGCACGCGGCGGATCGGGCGGTAGAGCGGCTCGGTCAGCCGATCGAGCGCGTAGAGCGCCTGGCGGACGAAATCATTGTGGGTGTTGATGACGTTGAACGCGACCAGCCAGGAGAGGATCGCCTGGATGACGATGATCCACCACAGTACGTTCAGCAGCATGTTGAGGATGTCGAGGACGGCGATCATGAGACGAGTTCCTGGCTGTGGCGACCCGTATCTAGGCGAGCGCCCGGCCGCCGCCAATCCTCAGCGCCGGCCGATCAGCGTGCCGGCGCCCTTGCGGGTGAAGATCTCGAGCAGCATCGCGTGGCGCACCCGCCCGTCGAGGATGACGGCGGCGCCGACGCCGGCCGCGACCGCGTTCACGCAGGTCTCGACCTTGGGGATCATGCCGCCGGTGATGGTGCCGTCGGCGCGCAGCCGGGTGACGTCCTCCGGCGTGAGATCGGTCAGCAGCCGCCTGTCCTTGTCCATCACGCCGGCGACGTCGGTGAGCAGGAAGAAGCGCGCGGCACCCATCGCGCCGGCGATCGCGCCCGCCATCGTATCGGCGTTGATGTTGTAGGTGTAGCCGTCGGTCCCGATCGCGATCGGCGCCACCACCGGGATGATGCCGGCCGCCGACAGCGTGTCGAGCAGGGTGCGGTCGACCGCCACCGGCTCGCCGACATAGCCGAGATCGACGTTGCGCTCGATGCCCACGTTCGGATCGGCCGCGCGCGCGCCGATCTTCCGCGCGGTGACGAGCCAGGCGTCCTTGCCGGAGATGCCGACCGCGCGGCCCCCCGCGGTTCCCAGCCAGGCGACGATGTCCTTGTTGATCGATCCGGCGAGCACCATCTCGGCGACCTTCGCGGTCTCGGCGTCGGTGACGCGCAGCCCGTCGACGAAGCGCGATTCGACGCCCAGCCGCTTCAGCATCGCGCCGATCTGCGGCCCGCCGCCATGGACGACAATCGGGTTGATGCCGACCTGCTTCAAGAGCACGATGTCGGCCGCGAAGCTGCGCGCGCCGGCGGGATCGCCCATCGCATGGCCGCCATATTTCACAACGAAGGTCGCGCCGGCATAGCGCTGGAGATAGGGCAGCGCCTCGACCAGCGTCTCCGCCTTGGCGAGCATCGCCGGATCGGGCGCGTGCGGGTCGGGGGCGCGGGGATCGGGATCGGGAACGGCGGCCGGATCGGTCATGCTCCGCCCCTTAGGCAAAGAGGACGGTGGGCTCCACCCTCGGCAGCGGAGATGTCGATCGGGACATGGCGCCGGCCGGGATCAGGCATCCTTCGCCAGCCGCAGCCCGGTGAACTGCCAGCGCTGGTAGGGATAGAAGAAGTTGCGATAGGAGGCGCGCGAATGGCCGCGCGGCGTCGCGCAGCTCGCGCCCTTGAGCACGAACTGGCCGGACATGAACTTGCCGTTGTACTCGCCGACCGCGCCCTCGGCCGGGCGGAAGCCGGGATAGGGAAGATAGGCGCTCCGGGTCCATTCCCAGACGTCGCCGAACATCTGCCGCAGCCCGGCGCCCGGCCGCGCCGGCAGCGGCCGGACCGGGCCGGCGGCGTCGAGCTGGTTGCCGGAGAGCGGATCGATCGCCTGCGCGGCGCTCTCCCATTCGGCCTCGGTGGGGAGCCGCGCGCCGGCCCAGCGCGCATAGGCGTCGGCCTCGTAATAGCTGATGTGGCGGACGGGCGCGGCGAGGTCCATCGCCCGCCTGCCGTCCAGCCCGAAACGCTCCAGCCAGCGCCCGTCGCCATCGCGCCGCCAGTAGAGCGGGGCGGTGATCGCGTTCTCGCGCACCCAGGCCCAGCCATCCGAAAGCCAGAGCGCCGGCGCCGCATAGCCGCCATCGGCGACGAACGCCGCCCACTCGCCGTTGGTGACGAGCCGATCGGCCAGCGCATGGGGGTGGAGCAGCGTCGCGTGGCGCGGCCCCTCGCAATCGAAGCCGAAGCCTGTTCCGTCATGGCCGATCTCGACGATGCCGGTGCGTCCCGCCACCCAGCCGAGCGGCGCCGGCGCCTCTCCGAGCGCGGTCGGTGGCGGATCCCAGATCGCGGGCGACAGGGGGTTCTCGGCGAAGAGGTTGAGCACGTCGGTAATCAGCAGCTCCTGGTGCTGCTGCTCGTGGTGCAGGCCGAGCTCGACCAGCATCCTCGCCGCCTCGGGCAGCGTGTCGAGCGCCGCGATCACCGCCGCGTCGACCCGCGCGCGATAGGCAAGCACCTCGTCGAGCCGCGGCCGCGTCAGCATGCCCCGCCGCGCGCGCGAGATCCGCTCGCCTTCCGCCTCGTAATAGCTGTTGAACAGGAAGGCGAAACGCGGATCGTGCGCGACATAGTCCGCGACATGATCGCGCAGCACGAAGGTCTCGAAGAACCAGGTGACATGCGCGAGATGCCACTTCGCGGGCGACGCGTCCGGCATCGGCTGGGCGGACGCGTCGGCATCGGAGAGCGGTGCCGCCAGCGCCACCGTCAGGTCGCGGACGCGGGCAAAGCGGTCGGCGAGCGGCGAGGAGGCCGGCAGGCCGTGCGCGAGCGTCGCCATCTTAACCCCCCCTTGTCCAGGCCGCTCGAAACGCCATGCCAAGCCGATGGTTGCGCCGCGTCAGCTTTCGCGCGTCGCGCCCGGCTGCCAGAGCACGTCGCCGCCGTCCGCCGCGTTGAGCGCGCGGGCGAGCACGAACAGGTGATCGGACAGCCGGTTGAGATAGGCGAGCGCCGCCGGATTGAGCGCCACCGCGCGCGCCGCCGCCACCGCGGCGCGCTCCGCCCGGCGCGTCGCGGCGCGCGCGACATGGACATGCGCCGCCGCCGCCGTCCCGCCCGGCAGCACGAAGCTGCGCAGCGGCGCCAGCGCGTCGTTCATCCGGTCGATCTCGCGCTCGAGCCGCGCGACCTGGGACGGCACGATGCGGAGCACCATCTCGGAAGGCGCGAACTCCTCGCCCGGCGTCGCGAGGTCGGCGCCGAGATCGAACAGCTCGTTCTGGATGCGGCCGAGCATCGCCCCAGTCTCGTCGTCGGCATGCTGGACGGCGACGCCGATCAGCGAGTTGAGCTCGTCGACCTCGCCGATCGCGGCCATCCGCGCGGCGTCCTTCGCCACGCGCGAGCCATCGACGAGGCCGGTCGTGCCGTCGTCGCCGGTGCGGGTATAGATGCGGTTGAGGCGGACCATGATCGTCGGCGGCGGGTCTAGCTGCCGCTCCGATGGCCCAGCATCAGCAGCAGCACCACGATCACGATCGCGATCGCCTGGAACATGACGCGCGACTGCATCGCCTTGTTCTGCTTCATTCCCGAGACATTGGGGCCGCCGCCCATCAGGTCGCGCTCGCTGGTCCGCAGGAAGATGACGATGCCGCGCACCAGCGCGGCCACCGTCGCGAGCATCGCCAGCACCAGCAGGATGACGAGGATGACGCTCATGGGACGCTATCTAGGGGTTCGCGGGCGCAAAGCCAACCGCCATGCGCCCGGCGCGCAGATCGGCCGCAAGCGTGCGCGGATCGGCGCCGCGGCGCCGCAGCTCGGCGAGCGACGGCGCGCCGCCGCGCTTGGCGAGCCGCGTGCCGTCGGGGCCGAGCAGCAGCGGGTGGTGGTGGTAGCGCGGCGTCGGCAGGCCGAGCAGCGCCTGGAGCAGCCGGTGGACATGGGTCGACGCGAACAGGTCGACGCCGCGCACCACGTCGGTGACGCCCTGCGCGGCGTCGTCCACGGTGACGGCGAGATGATAGGAGACCGGCGCATCCTTGCGCGCGAGCACGACATCGCCCTGCGCCTCGGGCGCGGCGATCACGATCCCGGCGGCGGCGTCGTGCCAGGCGAGCGGGCCGGCGCGTGCGGCCGCCGCCGCCACGTCGAGCCGCCAGCAATGCGGCTCGGCCGCCATCCGCGCCGTCCGCTCCGCTGGCGCCAGCGCGCGGCAGGTGCCGGGATAGACCGGCGCGTGTGCGTGCGGGGCGGCGGCGCTGGCGGCGATCTCGGCGCGGGTGCAGAAGCAGGGATAGACGAGGCCGTCACGCTTCAGCCGGCCGAGCGCCTCGGCATACAGGCGCAGCCGGGCGGACTGGCGGACGACCGGCCCGTCCCAGGCGAGGCCGAGCCAGCGCAGGTCGTCCTCGATCCCGGCGACGAACGCCTCGCGCGATCGGCCCGGATCGATGTCCTCGATGCGCAGGCGGAAGGCGCCGCCGCTGTCCCGCGCGAGATCATGCGCGCGCACGGCGGACCAGGCGTGGCCCAGGTGGAGCGCGCCGGTCGGGCTCGGCGCGAAGCGGGTGGTGATCCTGCTCACCCGCGCCAACAAGGCGCTTGACGGCGAGTCGCGCGGGATGCTGTCATGCGCGCGTCACGCTTCGCCTTCAGTGGAGCCGTGAGACTGGAGGCGCGCCGCATGCCGGCATGCGCGTCCTGGGTGCGACAGGCGGGCAAGCAGGTGCGGCGGCTTCGTGAGGAGGGCGCGCGTTGTATCATCCCGATGTCCTGCAGCCGGCGCCTTCGCTCCGCCATCCCGAGAGCTGCCCCAGCCTCGTCCTCAATGCCGATTATACCCCGCTCAGCTATTATCCGCTCAGCCTGTGGCCGTGGCAGACCGCGGTCAAGGCGGTGTTCCTCGAACGCGTCGACATCGTCGCCCATTATGACCGCGAGGTGCGCAGCGCGAGCATGGCGATGCGGCTGCCCTCGGTGATCGCGCTCCGCCAGTTCATCCGCCCCTCGCAGCATCCCGCCTTCACCCGCTTCAACCTCTTCCTGCGCGACGCCTTCGCCTGCCAGTACTGCGGCGCGGCCGAGGATCTCACCTTCGATCATGTCGTCCCGCGCGCGCAGGGCGGCCGCACCACCTGGGAGAATGTCGCCACCGCCTGCGCGCCGTGCAACCTGCGCAAGGGCGGCCGCACCCCGCGCCAGGCGGGCTTGCGGCTCCATCACGAGCCCTATCGGCCGACGAGCTGGCAGCTCCAGGAGAACGGCCGCCGCTTCCCGCCCAACCATCTCCACGAGAGCTGGCGCGACTGGCTCTATTGGGACGTGCCGCTGGAAGCCTGATCCGCCCGCCGCCGTTAACCCATTTCGGTGGTTAACGCCGCCGCAACCCACGATGACGGCGGCGCGGTGCTCCGCTACAGCGACGGCGATGATGCACGCGCCCGTCTCGCCGCCGGAGAGCACCCGGTCCGTTCGCTCCGGGCAGCACTGGCCGCGCTCCGTCGCGCTCGCCGTCGCCGTGCTCGCGCTTGCGGCGGCGGGCTATTTCCGGCTGTGGCGGCTGGGCAGCGATCCGCTGTGGCTCGACGAGGCCTATAGCGCGTTCGCCGCCGCGCACGGCTGGCGCTTCCTCTGGCAGGTGGTGCCGACCTACGAGACGCACCCGCCGGTCTATTATTCGCTGCTGCACCTGTGGCGCGGCATGGCCGGCGACGGCGTGCCGGCGCTGCGCACGCTCGGCGCGCTGTTCGCGTTCGCCACGCTGGCGGCGGCCTGGGGCGCGGCGGACGCGCTCGGCCGGCTGCTGGCGATCGGCCGGGTGGAGCGGTCGTGGCTGGCGACGACGATGCTGCTGCTGGTCGCGCTCGATCCGCTGCTGATCGAGATGGCGCGCCAGGTGCGGCCCTATCCGGTGATGGCGTGCGTCTATGGCGCCGCGCTGATCCCGCTGCTGCGGATCGCGCGCGCCGGCCGCGACGGCGCGCTGCCGCGCGGATCGCTGGCGCTGTTCTGCGCGGCCGAGGCGGCGATGCTGTGGCTGCACAGCCTGGGGCCGCTGTTCGCCGGCGCGATGGGGCTGGCGCTGCTCTGCGTGCTGCCCTGGCGCGCGCTGGGCCGCGCCGACTGGATGTGGCTGGTCGGCGCGCATCTGGTCGTCGGCATCGTCTGGCTGCCGGGCGTGCTCATCCTGCTCGATCAGGCCCCGACCTGGGTCGCCTCGACCTGGCTGGAGTGGAAGCCCGAGCTGCTCTGGATCAACCTGGGGTCGATCTACGGCACCTGGAACCGCGACGCGCGGCTGATCGCGGCGGCACTGATCGCGGCCGGGCTCGCCATGCTGCTCATCGACCGGCGCTGGCGTGGCGCCGGGCTCGCGCTCGCGATCCTCGCGCTGCTGCCGACGGCGGCGGCGCTGCTGCTCACCGTGACGGTCTCGCCGGTGTTCATCGTGCGGACCGTCTCGCCGGTGACGGTGCCGGCGCTGCTGCTGATCGCGCGCGCCGCCACGCCGCCGCCGCGCCCGCACCTGCGCTGGCTGCTCTCCCTGCCGACGCTGGCGCTGCTCCTGTCAATGGCGCTGATCGACATGCAGATGACGCGTTGGCCGCCGCCGCAGGACTGGTACGGCACGGTGCGCTGGCTGCGGCCGCGCGTGCACCAGGGCGACGAGGTCTGGGCCTATCCCAACGAGGGCGCGCTGCCGTTCCGCTATGCCGTGCGCGATCTTGCGTGGACGATGAAGGTGCGGTCGGTTCCCGTCGAGATCCCCGCGACCCATGCGCGCGGCTTCCACCCGACCGGCAGCCGCGGCGTCGTCTCGCTCTATCCGGACGACATCGCGCGGCTCGCCGCCAGCCCGGCGGCGCGCGCGCCCGACACCATCTGGCTGCTCCGCCTCGGCCCCTGGGCCTATGACAAGGGCGACCTGATGCTGAAGGCGCTCTCCGCCGACCGCGTCACGATCGGCCACTGGCGGCGCGGCGCGATCGACCTCGTCGGGCTCCAGCGGCGCATGCCCGACCGCTGACGGGTCTCAGCGGTCGCGCCGGCCCAGCAGGCGCAGCCGTAGCGCGTTCAGCTTGATGAAGCCCTCGGCGTCGCGCTGGTCATAGGCGCCGGCGTCGTCCTCGAAGGTGACGACCTTCTCCGAATAAAGGCTGTTCGGCGAGCGGCGGCCGACGACGCTCGCCGAACCCTTGTAGAGCTTGAGCCGCACCGTGCCGCTCACCTTGGTCTGCGAATGATCGATCGCCGCCTGGAGCATCTCGCGCTCGGGCGAGAACCACAGGCCGTTGTAGATCAGCTCGGCGTAGCGCGGCGCCAGCTCGTCCTTGAGATGGGCGGCGCCGCGATCGAGGGTGAGCTGCTCGATGCCGCGATGCGCGGCCAGATAGATGGTGCCGCCCGGCGTCTCGTACAGGCCGCGGCTCTTCATGCCGACGAAGCGGTTCTCGACGAGATCGAGCCGGCCGATGCCGTGGGCGCGGCCGAGATCGTTGAGCGCCGCCAGCAGCGTCGCCGGGCTCATCCCCTCGCCGTTCAGCGCGACGCCGTCGCCGCGCTCGAAATCGAGGGTGATATATTCCGGCGCGTCGGGGGCATCCTCGGGGCTGCCGGTGCGCGAGTAGACATAGTCCGGCACCTCGTCCCACGGGTCTTCCAGCACCTTGCCCTCGGACGAGGTGTGGAGGAGGTTGGCGTCGGTCGAGAAGGGGCTCTCGCCGCGCTTGTCCTTCGGCACCGGGATCTGGTGCGCTTCGGCATATTCGATGAGGCGGGTGCGGCTCGTCAGATCCCACTCGCGCCAGGGCGCGATCACGCGGATGTCGGGGGCGAGCGCATAATAGCCGAGCTCGAAGCGGACCTGGTCGTTGCCCTTGCCGGTCGCGCCGTGGC
>CAXTPE010000105.1:0-8934 GCA_964245925.1 uncultured Sphingomonadaceae bacterium | reverse complement strand
GACCCGCAAGCTGTTCGAGTTCTGCCGCTTGCGCGACGTGCCGATCATCACCTGCATCAACAAGGTCGATCGCGAAGGGCTGGCTGCCTATGCGCTGCTCGACGAGATCGCCGACAAGCTGGCCTTGGACGTGACGCCGATGAACTGGCCGGTCGGCATGGGCGGCGATTATGAGGGGCTCTACGATCTGCGCGCCGACACGCTCTCCCGGCCCGGCCGGCCCGACGAGCGGCTGTCCGGGATCGACGATCCGCGGCTGGAGGCGCTGGTCTCGGCGGCAGGCGCGGCGCGGCTCCACGAGGAGGCGGAGCTGGCGCTCGGCGGTTATGGCGGGTTCGACGCGGCGGCCTATCGCGCCGGCAGCCAGACGCCGGTGATCTTCGGATCGGCGCTGCGCGACTATGGCGTCGAGGCGCTGATCGAGGCGGTCGCTACCCATGCCCCGTCGCCGCGCACCCAGCCGGCCAGCCCGCGCGACATCGCGCCCGAGGAGGCGAGCGTCGCCGGCTTCGTGTTCAAGGTGCAGGCCAACATGAACCCGCAGCACCGCGACCGCATCGCCTTCCTGCGGCTCTGCTCGGGGACGTTCCGGCGCGGCATGAAGCTCCGGCAGGTGCAGACCGGCAAGCAGATCGCGATCACCGCGCCGATCTTCTTCTTCGCGCAGGACCGCGAGCTTGTCGAGGAGGCGCTGCCCGGCGACATCATCGGCATCCCCAACCACGGCACGCTCCGGGTCGGCGACACGCTCACCGAGGGCGAGGCGATCACCTTCACCGGCATCCCGAACTTCGCGCCGGAGATCCTGCGCCGCGTCCGCCTGCTCGATCCCACCAAGACCAAGCAGCTCAGGACCGCGCTCACCGACATGGCCGAGGAGGGCGTGACCCAGCTCTTCAAGCCGCAGATCGGCGCGCAGTGGATCGTCGGCGTGGTGGGGCAGCTCCAGCTCGAGGTGCTGATCTCCAGGCTGGAGGCGGAATATGGCGTGCCGGCGGAGTTCGAGCCGGCGCCGTTCGATACCGCGCGCTGGCTGTCGGCCGACGATCCCGCCACGCTGAAGGCGTTCGCGGAGGGCCGGCGCGGGGCGATGGCCGAGGATCGCGACGGCGCGCCGGTGTTCCTGGCGCGGGACGCCTGGGAGGTGAGCTATGTCGCCGAGCGTTCGCCCGACGTCCGGCTCAGCGCGACGCGGGAGCGAGCGAGCGGCTGAGCGCGCGAGCAAGGCGACACGTCTCGGCTACTCCCGTTCGTCCCGAGCGAAGTCGAGGGCCGGCCCCCGTCGCCGCGTCTCGACTTCGCTCGACACGAACGCGGATGGGTAATCGGAGCGGCCCGATTCCGCTCCGGCCGCTCAGAACTGGTAGCCCACGCCCGCGCTCGCGCCCGTGCGGTTGCGGGTGTCGTAGGTGCCGCTGAGCTTCACGACGGTGTGGCCGTCGCTCATCGCCTTGGACATGCCGACCGCGAACGCGGTCTGGCCGCCATAGGCGCCCATCGCCATGGAGAGCATGCCCTTGCCCGCCGTATAGGCCTGCGGCAGCCCGACCGCCGCCAGCGCCCCCGCCGTGCCGGCATCGGCATCGCGCCGGACATGGCGCAGGTCATAGCCGATCGCGGCGATCCGCGTGTCGGTATAGGCGTTCGACTGACTGACCGCGCTGCCGATACCGGCACCGAGCTGGGCGACGTTGACCGCGTCGGTCGGCGAGATGCCGGGCGCGACGTTGTGGAGCGTCACCGGCCCGCCGGCGCCACCGCCGCCGAAGCTGACCTCGCGGTGGCCGCCATCGTCGTACTGGACCGAGTTGCGGCCGAGATCGAGCGCGTCGTTCGCGGTCGATTGCGCGGCCGCCGCCGCCTGGCCGGTGGCGTAGAGCTGGCCGCCGTTCACGGCCTGCGTCGATCCGGCGGCCACGGTGCCGGCGGCGACGTTGCGGACGCTCACCGGCGCGGCGGGATCGCCGCCGGTCAGCGTCACGATGTTGGTGCGATTGCCCGCCGCGTCGGTGTCGTAGGAGACCGCGTTCACCGCGCCGAGCGCCAGCCGGTAGACCTGGCCGCCGTTGACCGCGTCGGTCGATCCCGCCGCGATCGTGCCGTCGGCGACATTGTGCAGGCCGACCGCGCCGGCGGCCGCGCCGACCAGCGTCGCGTCGTTGGTGCGCGTGCCGCCGTTCGGCGTCGTCGAGCTGGCGGGGTCGGAATAGCGCACCGGGCCGTTGGCGACGTTGATGGCCAGGTTCGCGATCGCGGTGGTGTTGTTGGCGACATTGACATTGGTGGCATAGAGCTGGGCGCCGTTGACGGCCTCGGTCGAGGTGGCGGCGAGCGTGCCGGCGCGGACGTTGGTGACGGTCGTGCCGCCGGCGCCGCCGAGCGTCACGCGGGTCCTGGCGGCGCCGTCATACCGCACGCCGCCATCGCCGAGCGTGGCGATCTGGCCGGCGACGCCCTGGAGCTGGGCGACGTTGACCGCATCGGTCGCGGCCGATCCGGCGGCGACATTGGTGATCTGGCGCTCGGCGCCGGCGCCGCCGACCGAGACCTCGCCGGCCGACGTCTGCGGCGTCGCGAGGCCGGTCGCGGCATAGCCCGCCACGCCGCCGCGCGCGGCGCTCGCGCCGCTGCCGATCGCGATGCTGTTCGCCGCCGTGGCGACCGCCGCCGGCCCGATCGCGACGCTGTCCGCGCCGACCGCCGCGCTGTCGGCGAGCGTCGAATTGGCGTGGAAGTAGCGCGTGGCGCCCCCCGCCGCGACGCCGACCGCGTCGAACGCCGCCTGCACGCTCGCATATTGGCGGCCGTCATAGGTGAGCTCGGTGGCGAAGCTGTTCGTCACCGGATCATAATGCGAGCCGCCGCCGAGCGCCGCAGCCGCGCCGGCACCGAGCGCCGCGAGCTGGGCGCCGTTGACCGCCTCGGTCGATCCCGCGCCGAGCGTCGCCGCCGCGACATTGCCGAGCTTGACCGCGGGCGCCTCCGCGCCGCCGAGCGTGACCCGCCGGTGGGTGGCATCGTCATATTGGACCGCGAGGCCGCTCAGCGTGTCGACGTCATAGCCGAGTGCATAGAGCTGGCCGCCGTTGACCGCGTCGGTGGAGCCGGCCGCGACCGTGCCGGCGCGCACATTGTGCAGCCCGACCGGCGCGGCCACGGCGCCGACCAGCGTGAGGTCGTTGGTGGGGATGCCGCCGTTGGGGACGGTGGGCGTCAGCGGATTGGCGTAGCGCACGGGGCCGACCGCGCCGTCCTGAACGTCCAGCGTCAGGTTGGTGACGGCGGTGGCGGTGGTGGTCACGCGCGCATCGACGCCGGCGAGCTGGCCGACATTGACCGCGTCGGTCGCGGCGCTGCCGGCGGCGACGTTGGTGATCTGCCGCTCGGCACCCGCCGCGCCGACCGACAGCTCGCCCGCCGAGGCCTGCGGCGCGGCGAGACCGAGCGCGGCATAGCCGGCGAGCGCGCCGCGCGCCGACACGCTGCCCGCGCCGAGCGCGATGCCGTTGGCGGCCGAGGCGTCGGCGTTCGTGCCGAGCGCGATGGCGCCGGTCGCCGGCGCGCTCGTCTGCGCGCCGTTGCCGAGCGCGATCGCGTCGGCGGAGCCGGCGGACGCGTCGAGGCCGTTGGTGCCGAGCCCGGTGATGCGGTTGCCGCCGATCGCGATGCCGCCCTGGGTGTGGAGGCCGAACGAATCGGCCTGCAGGTCGCAGCGGTCGCTCGGGCCGACGACGGTGCCGTTGGCGGCGAGCGTCTGGAGGGTGATCGGCGCGCCGGACGCGGCATCGGCGAGCAGCGTGGCGGTGTCGATGTTCAGCGCGGGGACGACCGGCAGCATGCCGAGCCTGGTGAGCAGATTGTTGACGGTGGCTTGGGTCGGCGCGGCGATCCCGTTCGCCACCGGCGCGAGGATGCCCGTGACCGCCGAGCGCGGCAGGCTGACGCCCGAGCAGGCGCTGACGAGGTTCGGGGTCGCCGCCTGGGCATCCGCGCGGCAGGCGACGCAGGCGCCGCCCGCCGCCATGGCGATCGCGATCGCGGTGCGAAGATCGGTGCGAAGCGGGACGCTCTTGTAAACCATGCCAACTCTCCCTGACGAGAACGATCCGCATCCCGCTCGTCCGCTTGAGCAGAAAGTCGGATCGGCAAGTGAAGGCTGGATCAGAGAGGCTAATCTTTACTGAACATTTCGGATGACGAGCAATACGGACATAATATAGAGGATATGATCCACTATGGATATAGCTCGACGTAACAATGTGGATGGCGTTATATGAGGAATATAGAGGCGCGCTGATATTCGTAGTAGGTGGCATCGGCCTTACCTGCTACCGCCATCCCCGTGAAGGCGGGGATCCATAGTCTCCGCCGAGGGAAGTCCCGCTCCGTCAGCTCCCCGCCTCGCGATGATCGATCCGCCGCCAGGCAAGATAGCGCAGCAATCGGGAGCCGGATCGGTGCTACCGTGCATCGATGCGGCGATTCTATTTCCATCTGCACGAGTGCGGGACCGTCACCGAGGACGACGAGGGGCGGCTGCTCGCCGATCTGGCGGCGGCGCGCGCGGTCGCGCTCGCGGCGGCGCGGCAGGTGATGAGCGCCGAGGTGGGCGAGGGGCGGCTGTGCCTGAGTTGCTTTCTCGTCATCGAGGACGAGGGGCACGCCGAAGTCGGCCGCCTGCCGTTCCGCGAGGCGCTGGTGGTGACGGGGCTCCGGCCGGGCTGACCGCTTATGCGAGGCCGGATAGAGAGCCAGACATGGGAAGGTGGGGAGCTTCTGTTGCCCGGCGCTCCCCGTGCCGCCACGTATCACCGCTGTTTAGGCGGCGATCGCCATTGCCGTTACCGGCTCGTTGTCGTTCGCATCTAGCGAGCTTGACCGGATGACGACCGGCCCAGACGGATCGCGTCCCGAGATCATCCCCGCCTGTCGAACCTATTTCAGCCCCATCATCGCGCCTGCGCGGAATGAGTCCGCGCAAAAGCCATGGTGGAGCTGGCGGGTACCGCCCCCGCGTCCAGACGCTTCAGCCCCGATCCGAATTACGATCGTGGCGCGAAGATAGGTGGCCGGACGGTGATAGGCAAGCGTGCCCTAAGCCCTCTCCCACGGGGAGGGGGGGCGGCTCAGGTCGTCCGGTTGGCGATCAGGTCGTCGACCACCGATGGATCGGCGAGCGTCGAGGTGTCGCCGAGCGTCGAGACGTCGCCCTCGGCGATCTTGCGCAGAATGCGGCGCATGATCTTGCCCGAGCGCGTCTTGGGGAGGCCGGGCGCGAACTGGATCGCGTCCGGCGTCGCGATCGGGCCGATCTCGCGGCGCACCCAGTCGCGCAACGCCTTGCGCAGCGCGTCGCCGGGCTCCTCGCCGGCGTTCAGCGTCACATAGGCGTAGATGCCCTGGCCCTTCACCTCATGCGGCATGCCGACGACCGCGGCCTCCGCCACCTGCGGATGCAGCACCAGCGCGCTCTCGACCTCGGCGGTGCCCATGCGGTGGCCCGAGACGTTGATGACATCGTCGACGCGCCCCGTGATCCAGTAATAGCCGGCGGCGTCCCGGCGCGCGCCGTCGCCGGTGAAATAGCTGCCGGGGAAGGCGGCGAAATAGGTCTGGAAGAAGCGCGCATGATCGCCCCAGACGGTGCGCATCTGCCCGGGCCAGGAGCGCGCGATGACGAGATTGCCTTCCGCCGCGCCTTCCAGCACCCGGCCCTCGCCATCGACGATGCGCGGCTCGACGCCGTAGAGCGGGCGGGTCGCCGAGCCGGGCTTGAGCGCGGTGGCGCCGGGCAGCGGCGAGATCATGCCGCCGCCGGTCTCGGTCTGCCACCACATGTCGATGATCGGGCAGCGGCCGCCGCCGACGACGTCATGATACCAGCGCCATGCCTCCGGGTTGATCGGCTCGCCGACCGAGCCGAGCAGCGTCAGCGAGGAGCGATCGGTGGCGTGCACGAACCCGTCGCCCTCGCGCATCAGCGCGCGCAGCACGGTCGGCGCGGTGAACAGCGTCGTCACCTGGTGGCGGTCGATCACCTCCCAGATGCGGCTCGGCGTCGGCCAGTTCGGCAGGCCCTCGAACATCAGCGTGGTGGCGCCGTTGGCGAGCGCGCCGTAGACGATATAGGTGTGCCCCGTGACCCAGCCGACGTCGGCGGCGCACCAGAACACCTCGGGCGCGCGATAGTCGAAGCAGATCGCGTGGGTCATCGCCGCCCATAGCAGATAGCCGCCGCCGCTATGGACGACGCCCTTGGGCTTGCCGGTCGAGCCCGAGGTGTAGAGGATGAACAGCGGATCCTCGGCGCCCATCGGTTCGGGCGCGCACTCGTCGGGCACGGCGGCGGCGGCCTCGTGGAGCCAGATGTCGCGCCCCGCGGTCATCGGCACCTGCGTGCCGGTCGCGCGCACCACGATCACCGCGCGGACGCCGGCGCACTCCGCGAGCGCCGCGTCGACATTGGCCTTGAGCGGCACGCGCTTGCCGCCGCGCCGGCCCTCGTCGGCGGTGACGACGATGGCCGAGTCGCAGTCGCGGATGCGTCCGGCGAGCGCGTCCGGCGAGAAGCCGCCGAACACCACCGAATGAACCGCGCCGATCCGCGCGCAGGCGAGCATCGCGATCGCGGCTTCCGGGATCATCGGCAGATAGAGCGTCACCCGGTCGCCGCGCCGCGCGCCGGCCGCCTTGAGAACATTGGCGAAGCGGCAGACCTCGCCATGCAGCTCCGCATAGCCGAGCGCGCGTGGCGGCTCGGCGGGATCGTCGGGCTCCCAGAGGATCGCGGTCTGGTCGGCGCGGGTGGCGAGATGCCGGTCGAGGCAGTTGGCGGCGACGTTGAGCACCCCGTCGGCGAACCAGCGGATGGCGAAATCGGCTTCCGCGAAGCTGCTCTCGTCGATCCGGGTGGGCGCCGCGATCCAGTCGAGCCGCTTCGCCTGCTCGCGCCAGAAAGCGTCCGGTTCGTCGAGCGAGCGGGCATGATCGGCGCGATAGGTGGCGTCGTCGATCGCCGCGCGCTTCGCCCACGCCGACGGAACCTCGATCAACTCCCCGGCCATGCCATCCCTCTCGTCGCCTTGCGGCTTCATGGATCAGAACCGCGCGGTTCCGCCAGCGGCAATCGCCGCGCACGCCCGCGATTGCGGGTTCATCCGCAATGGCTAAGAGGAAACGGCATCAGGCGGAGCGTGGCAGGCATGACGAGGATCGGAGGCGCCATGACGGCCGGCGCGGGGCTGCTGGCGGTGGTGTTCGCGCAGCCGGCGGCGGCGAAGGACATCGTCGTCCAGATGAAGACCGTCGGCGCGTCGGGCGGGCTGATGGTGTTCGAGCCGGCGTTCGTGACGGCCGCGGTCGGCGACACCGTCCGCTTCGTGCCCGCCGATCCGAGCCATAATGCCGAGACCATCCTCGGCATGCTGCCGGACGGCATCGCCCCGGCGAAGGGCGCGATGGGCAAGGAGCTGGCGCTCACCGTCGGCAAGCCCGGCGTCTACGGGATCGCCTGCCAGCCGCATCTCTCGATGGGCATGATCGGGCTCGTCCAGGCCGGCAAGGGTCCGTCGCCGAACCTCGCGGCGGCGCGCGCGGTCAAGCTGCCGCCGCTCGCCGCCAGGCGCATGGCGCCGCTGCTGGCGGCGGCGAAATAGACGGTCGATGCCACGGCCTTCACATCCCGTTCGTCGACACGAACGGATGCTGGAATGAACCGACCCAACCGATACGCGCCCTAGGTCACCAGGCTGCGCGCCGCGAAGCGGGGATCGCGCCATGTCTCGCCGTCGAGCACGTCGGCGAGGATGTCGACCGCGCGCCAGACGTCCTCGTGCGACAGATACAGCGGGGTCAGCCCGAAGCGGGCGACATCGGGCGCGCGGAAGTCGCCGATCACGCCGCGCGCGATCAGCGCCTGGACGATGGCATGGGCGTGCGGATGCGTGAAGGCGATGTGGCTGCCGCGCGCCGCCGCGGCGCGCGGCGTGACCAGCGCGAGCGCGGGCGCGCGGGCGTTCGCGAGCGTCGCGAACAGATCGAACAGCGCCGCCGCCTTGTGCTGGAGCGCGGCGCCGTCCGCCTCCAGCATCAGCTCGACGCCGCACTCCAGCGCCAGCAGGCTCAGCATCGGCGGCGTGCCGGCGAGGAACCGGGCGATGCCCGGCGCGGGCGTGTAGCCCTCCTCGAAGGCGAACGGCGCGGCGTGGCCGAACCAGCCCGCGATCGGCGAGGCGAGGCGTGGCTGGAGCTCGCGCGCCACATGAAGGAAGCCGGGCGCGCCCGGCCCCCCGTTGAGAAATTTATAGCCGCAGCCGACCGCCAGCTCGGCACCCGCCGCGGCGAGATCGATCGGGATCGCGCCGACGCTGTGGCTCAGATCCCACACGATCCGGCAGCCGGCGGCGCGCGCGCGGGCGGTCAGCGCGGCGAGATCGTGGCGCGCGCCCGAGCGATAATGGACATGGGCGAGCGCGGTGACGCCGGCTCCCCGCGCGATCGCCGTGTCCAGCGCATCGCGCGGGACTGCTGCGAACGGGCGCCCGGTCAGCGCGGCGGCGCGGCGGGCGACGTGGAGGTCGGTCGGGAAGTCGCCGGCCTCGGCGATGACGCTCGCGCCTGGCGGGGCGAGCTCGCAGGCCGCGACGATCAGCTTGAAGAGATTGACCGAGGTCGAATCGCTGACGATCACCTCGTCCGCGCCGGCGCCGAGCAGCTTCGCGATCCTGGCGCCGATGCGCTGCGGCGCGCCGATCCAGTCGGCCGCGTTCCAGCTTCCGACCAGCCCCGCTCCCCATTCGCGAGCGACGACCCCGCTCATCCGGCCGATGGTCGCGCGCGGCAGCGGGCCGAGCGAGTTGCCGTCGAGATAGATCATGCCCTCGGGAAGCTGAAAGCGCTCGCGGAACGGCCGCAGCGGATCGGCGGCGTCGAGCG
>CAXTPE010000104.1:0-9027 GCA_964245925.1 uncultured Sphingomonadaceae bacterium | reverse complement strand
TCCAGAACAGCGTGTGGAGATCGCGCAGGCCGCCCTTGCCCTCCTTGAGATTGGGCTCGACGACATAGCGGCTGTCGCCCATCCGCTTGTGGCGGACATCACGCTCGGCGAGCTTGTCGGCGACGAAGGCGCGGGCGGTGCCGGACACCACCTGCGCGTCGAAGCGGCGCGAGGCCTCGTCGTAGAGCGCCTGGTCGCCCCAGACGTAGCGGCCTTCCAGCAGCGCGGTGCGGATGGTGAGATCGGATTTCGCCATCTTCACCATCTCGTCGAGCGAGCGGCTGGAATGACCGACCTTCAGGCCCAGATCCCACAAGGTGTAGAGCATCGCCTCGATTACCTGCTCGCACCAGGCGGTGCGCCGCACCGGCGTGAGGAAGGCGATATCGACATCCGAGAAGGGCGCCATCTCGGCGCGGCCGTAGCCGCCGACCGCGACCAGCACGAGGCGCTCGCCGGCGGTGGGATTGCCGTGCGGATAGAGCCGTTCGGTGGTGAAGTCATAGGCGAGGCGGAGCAGCTGATCGGTGAGGAAGGCATAAGCGGCGGCGGCTTCCGATCCGCGCGCCGGATGCTCGGCGAGGCGACGCGCGATCTCGGCGCGGCCGTCCGCCATCGCCGCGCGCAGGCAGGCGACACCGGCCATGCGCAACGCCGCCTGCGGGGGGAGCGCCGCGAGACTGTCGGCGACGGCGCGCCGGTCGATGATCGCGCGGCGGTTGGCGAGGTGCTCGAAACGGGTAGCCATGACAAGCGCCCAGATAGGTGCGAAAGGTGAAGATCGCGAGAGGGCTGGCCGTCTCCCCGTCGCCCCGGATTTCGCCGGGACGGGAGGGGTCAACCGATCAGCGTCTTCAGCCGGTAGACCAGCTCCAGCGCGTCGCGCGGGCTCAGCGCGTCGGCGTCGACCGCATGCAGCATGTTGCGCAGCGGATCGGGCGGCGGCGGCTCGGCGAGCGCTGCGAACAGCGGCAGGTCGTCGAGCCCGGCGGCGATCCCGCCGGTGCGCTCGCGGCCCTTCTCCAGCCGCGCCAGCACCTCCTTGGCGCGCGCCAGCACCGCCGCCGGCACGCCGGCGAGGCGCGCGACGGCGATGCCGTAGCTGCGGTCGGCCGGCCCGTCGGCGACCTCGTGGAGCAGGATCAGATCGCCCTTGTATTCGCGCGCGCGGACATGGTGGAGCGAGAGCGCCTCCAGCCGCGACGCCAGCCGCGCCAGCTCGTGATAATGGGTCGCGAACAGGCAGCGGACCCCCAGCGCGTGAATCGCCTCGACCACGCCCCAGGCGATCGCGAGCCCGTCATAGGTCGAGGTGCCGCGGCCGATCTCGTCCAGCACGACGAGGCTGCGATCGGTGGCTTGCGTCAGGATCGCGGCGGTCTCGATCATCTCGACCATGAAGGTCGAGCGGCCCTTCGCCAGGTCGTCGGCCGCGCCGACACGGCTGAACAGGCGATCCACCAGCCCGAGCGTCGCCGAGCTCGCGGGGACGAAGCTGCCGGCCTGGGCGAGCACCGCGATGACCGCGTTCTGGCGCAGGAAGGTCGATTTGCCGCCCATGTTGGGGCCGCCGATCAGCCAGAGCCGGTTCGCCCGCGACAGCCGGCAGTCGTTGGCCACGAAGCGCGCGCCGCCAGCCGCTACCGCCGCCTCGACGACCGGGTGCCGCCCGCCGGCGATCTCGAGGCAGGGATGCGCGACGATCGCGGGGCGAGACCAGCCGCCTTCCGCGGCGCGCTCCGCCAGCCCGGCCGCGACATCGAAGCGGGCGAGCGCCTCCGCGGTCGCGGCGATGGCGATGCCGCGCGCGGCGGCGGCGGCGCACAGCTCCTCCAGATGCGCCGCCTCGGCCGCGAGCGCATGCGCGCCGGCCTGGGCGACGCGCTGCGCCTGCTCGTGCAGGTCGGCCGCGTTGAACCGGACGACGCCGGCGAGCGTCTGGCGGTGGGTGAAGCCGCTCTCCGCGCGCATCAGCGGATCGGCATCCTTCTGCGGCACCTCGATATGATAGCCCAGCACCGCATTGTGGCGGATCTTGAGCCGGGCGATGCCGGTCCGCTCCCGATAGCGCGCCTCCAGCGCGGCGATGGCGCGGCGGCCGTCGCCGGCGGTGGCGCGCAGCTCGTCGAGCGCGGCATCATGGCCCTGCGCTATATAGCCGCCAGCCGAAGCGTCGATCGGCGGCGCCGGCACCAGCGCGCGCGCGAGCAGCTCGACCAGCGCGCCATGGCCATCGAGCGGCGGCAGCAGCGATGCGGCGAGCGAGGGAATCGCGACCAGCCGCCCGATCCGCTCGCGCAGCAGCCGTGCGCCGGCCAAGCCGTCGCGCAGCATGCCGAGATCGCGTGGGCTGCCGCGCCCGGCGACGAGTCGCCCGAGCGCGCGGCCGATGTCGGGCAGCGCCTTCAGCGTCGCGCGCACCTCCTCGCGCAGCGCCGCATCGCCCTCCAGCCAGGCGACCATCGCGAGACGCGCCTCGATCGGCGACGCCGTTCCCAGCGGTGCCGAAAGATCGGCGGCGAGCAGCCGCGCGCCCGCGCCGGTGACGGTGCGGTCGACGCACGCCAGCAGGCTGCCGCGCCGCTCGCCGGCCCGCGTGCGGACCAGCTCCAGGCTCTCCCGCGTCGCCGCGTCGATCAGCATATGGTCGCCGGCATCGCGCGTGGTCGGCGGCTGGAGGAGAAGTGCTGCACCGCGCGCGGAACGGTCGAGATAGGCGAGCAGCCCGCCGCAGGCGGCGAGCGCTACGCGGCCGAAGCGGCCATAGCCATCGAGCGTCGCGACGCCGAAGCGCGCCTTGAGGCCCCGCTCGGCGGCGCCGGCATCGAATGCGCGGGGCGGGCAGGGGATCGCGCCGGCCGGCGCGGCGTCGAGCCCCTCCGGCGCGATCGTCTCGGCGGGCGCGATCCGGGCGAGCTCGGCGGCGAGGTTTTCGCGCGGCACCTCGGTCAGCTCCAGCCGCCCGGTCGAGATGTCGGCCGCCGCGATCCCCGCCAGGCCGCCCGCGACGCACACCGCCGCCAGCCAGTTGGACGCGCGCGCGTCGAGCAGCGTCTCCTCGGTCAGCGTGCCGGCGGTGACGATGCGGACGATGCGCCGCTCGACCAGCGCCTTCGCGCCGGCGCGCCGCCTCGCCTCGGCCGGCGTCTCGACCTGGTCGGCGATGGCGACGCGGTGGCCGGCGCGGATCAGCCGGGCGAGATAGGCGTCGGCGGCATGCACCGGCACGCCGCACATCGCCGCGCCGTCGCCGCGCGAGGTGAGCGCGATGTCGAGGCACGCGGCCGCGATCCCGGCGTCGGTGAAGAACAGCTCGAAGAAATCGCCCATGCGGAAGAACAGCAGACAGTCCGGGCTTTCCGCCTTCAGCGCGCGATATTGCGCGAACATCGGCGTGTCGGGCGCGTCGGCGGTGGCGGGGCGGTCGCGATCGGCCATGGTCACGGCGATTAGCGGCTTGCCGCGCGATCGGCCATGCTCCTAGAGCCGGACACGCGCGACGATGGCGGAGAACATGCGATGAGCGAAGGATCGAACGTCCAGTTCTCCGAACGCGAGGCGCTGCTGTTCCACTCGATGGGGCGGCCCGGCAAGATCGAGATCGTCGCCACCAAGCCGATGGCGACCCAGCGCGACCTCTCCCTCGCCTATTCGCCGGGCGTCGCCGTGCCGGTGCGCGCGATCGCCGCCGATCCCGCCACCGCCTATGACTATACCGCCAAGGGCAATCTCGTCGCGGTGATCTCGAACGGCACCGCGATCCTGGGCCTCGGCAATCTCGGCGCGCTGGCCTCCAAGCCGGTGATGGAGGGCAAGGCGGTGCTGTTCAAGCGCTTCGCCGACGTCGATTCGATCGACATCGAGCTGAAGACCGAGGACGTCGACCGCTTCATCGACGCGGTCGAGCTGATGGAGCCGAGCTTCGGCGGCATCAACCTCGAGGACATCGCCGCGCCCGACTGCTTCATCATCGAGCAGACGCTGCGCGAGCGCATGAACATCCCGGTGTTCCACGACGACCAGCACGGCACCGCGATCATCACCGCCGCCGGTCTCATCAACGCGGTGATGCTCACCGGGCGGCGGATGGCGGACGTCAAGGTCGTCGTGAACGGCGCCGGCGCCGCCGCGATCGCCTGCACCGCGCTCATCAAGGCGATGGGGGTGCGCGGCGACCATGTCATCATGTGCGATCGCAAGGGCGTGATCTGGCGCGGGCGCGAGGACGTCGACCAGTGGAAGTCCGCGCACGCCGCCGATACGCCGGCGCGCACGCTCACCGAGGCGCTGGTCGGCGCCGACATCTTCCTCGGCCTGTCCGCCGCCGGCGCGCTCAAGCCCGAGATGGTCAGGGACATGGCCGCCCGGCCGATCATCTTCGCGATGGCCAATCCCGATCCCGAGATCACGCCGCCGGAAGCCAGGGCGGCGCGGCCCGACGCGATCGTCGCCACCGGCCGATCGGACTATCCCAACCAGGTCAACAACGTGCTGGGCTTCCCGTTCATCTTCCGCGGCGCGCTCGACGTGCGCGCGACCAGCATCAACGACGAGATGAAGATCGCGGCGGCGCAGGCGCTCGCCGATCTCGCGCGCCAGCAGGTGCCGGAGGAGGTGGCGGCGGCCTATGGTGGCAGGTCGCACAGCTTCGGCGCGGACTATATCATCCCGGCGCCGTTCGATCCCCGCCTGATGGAGGTGGTGCCGGTCGCGGTCGCCAGGGCGGCGATGGACTCGGGCGTGGCGACGCGGCCGATTCTCGATCTCGCCGCCTACCGGGAGAGCCTCAAGGCCAGGCTCAACCCGACCACCTCGGTGCTGACGCTCGCCTATGAGGCGGCGCGCGCGCATCCCAAGCGCGTGATCTTCGCCGAGGGCGAGGAGGAGGTGGTGCTGCGCGCCGCGATCCAGTTCCGCGACGGCGGCTACGGCATCCCCGTGCTGGTCGGCCGCGACGACGTGCCCGATCGGCTGCGCGCGCTCGGCGTCGACGATCCCGAGAGCTTCGAGCTGCACAACAGCCGCGTCTCGCCGCTCGTGCCGCGCATGGTCGAGCATCTCTACGCGCGGCTCCAGCGGCGCGGCTACATGCGGCGTGACTGCGAGCGGATGGTCAACCAGGACCGCAACGTGTTCGGCGCGCTGCTCCTCGCGCTCGGCGAGGCGGACGTGATGATTACCGGCGTCACCCGCCACTACCGGCAGACGCTCAAGGACGTGCGGCTGGTGATCGACAGCGTCGCCGGCCAGCGCCCGTTCGGCATCCACGTCCTCGTCGGCCGCAGCCACACCGTCTTCATGGCCGACACCACCGTCAACGAGCGGCCGACCCCCGAGCAGCTCGCCGACATCGCCGAGCAGACCGCGACCGTCGCCAAGCGGATGGGGCAGGAGCCGCGCGTCGCCTTCCTCAGCTACTCGACGTTCGGCAACCCGCCGGGAAGCTGGCTCGAGAATATTCGCGACGCGGTGGCGATCCTCGACCAGCGCGGGGTGAGCTTCGAATATGAGGGCGAGATCGCGCCGGACGTCGCGCTCAACCCGAAGATGCAGGCCTTCTACCCGTTCAGCCGGCTGTCCGGGCCGGCCAATGTGCTGGTCATGCCGGGGCTGCAATCGGCCAATCTCTCCGCCAAGCTGCTGAAGGAGCTGGGCGGCGACTCGGTGATCGGGCCGATGCTGGTGAACATGGCGAGCCCGGTGCAGATCGCCTCGATGACCTCGACCGCGTCCGAGCTGGTGACGCTCGCGGTGCTCGCGGCGGGCGGCATCGCGCGCTGACGGCGTAAACGCTATCGGCCTGACCGCCTACTGGCCCGGATTGTCCGACGTCGGCGCGCCCGCTCCCGCCGGGGCGCCGGTGCCGACGTTGGTGAACAGGTCGCGGAAGAAATTGGCCTTGCGGCCGAGCGTCGGCGTCTTGTCGCGGACGGGATCGATCCTGGCGATCTTCTCCAGGCCGGTATGCTCGACCGAGCTGACGTTGCCGGCCGGATCGAAATGGACGATCAGCACCGATTGCGCGACCGGCTTCGGCGTGCCGAACGAGAATTGCCGCGTGTCGCGCGACACATAATACCAGCTCCGGTCGGGATCGAACTCGCCCGCGAAGCTCGGCCGCCCGAGCGTCCGCTCGACCGACGCGCGGTTGTCGACGCCGGGCGAGATCGTCGCGATCAGCGCCTTGTCCGCGACATAGCCCTGGTGCGTGCGCACCCGGGTGCATCCGCCGGTCAGCGCGGCGCCGCAGAGGATCGCCACCGGCAGCGCCAGCCGCCGCACCATCGCCGTCATCGCGTCAATCTCCCGAGGCGCCGGCTTGCAAGCGCGGGCCCGTGGCTCAATATGCCGGCCCGGCTTCCCGAGGCAAGCGCGGAAGGCTTCGGAGACTTTCCATGATCCCGCCCCGCCCCGTCCGTCCATGTCGCTGATCGCCCGCCTGACCGGGCGCGCGCCGGCCGGTGCCGGTTATCGCGCGCTCTACGATGCGATCGTCGCCGAGGCGCGCGATCCCGGCTGGTATCGCGCCGGCGGCGTCGCCGATACCAGGGAAGGCCGCTTCGAGATGGTGGCGGGGGTGCTCGGCCTCGTGCTGCTGCGGCTCGAGCGCGAGGGCGGGGCGGGCCGCGAGCCGGCGGCGCGGCTCACCGAGGTGTTCGTGCGCGACATGGACGGGCAGTTGCGCGAGGACGGCATCGGCGATCTCGTCGTCGGCAAGCGCATCGGGCTGATGATGGGCGCCTTGGGCGGCCGGCTCGGCGCCTATCGCGACGGGCTGGCGCCGGGCGGCGACCTCGCCGCCGCGCTGGCGCGCAACCTCCATCGCGGCGAGCCGGTCGGTCCCGGCGCGCTGGCGCATGGCGAGGCGCGCTTCCGGGCGCTCGCCGCGCGGCTGGCGGCGATCCCGGCGGCGCGCCTGCTGGCGGGCGACATCGGGTGAGCGCGGCCGAGTTCTGCCGGCCGGTGCGGCTCGACATGATCGGGACGGTGCCGCACCGGATCGCGATCCGTGCCGAGGCCGGCGAGCGCGCCGCGCTGGCCGCGCGCTTCGGCCTGCCGGACATCGCCGCGCTCTCGGCCGAGCTGGTGCTGGCGCGCGAGGGCGAGGCGGTGCTGGCGCGGGGCCGCGTGCTCGGGCGCGCGACGCAGGCGTGCGTCGCGACCGGCGAGCCGGTGCCGGCGGTGGTGGACGAGACCGTCGCGCTGCGCTTCGTGGCCGCGTCCGGCGCGGCCGCCGGCGAGGTGGAGCTGGCGGCGGACGATCTCGACCTGATCGAGCACGACGGGCAGGCGATCGACATCGGCGAGGCCGCCGCCGAGAGCTTCGCGCTGGCGCTCGATCCGTTCCCGCGCCGCGCGGAGGCGGACGCGCGGCTGCGCGAGGCCGGCGTGCTGCGCGAGGGCGAGGAGAAACCCGGCGCGCTCGCCGGGCTGGCGGCGCTGCTGGGGAAGGGCGGCTAACGGTTCTTCCTCGTCATCCGGCGAACGCCGGGATGACGGCTGGGTTCGGTCAGAACGGGACGTCGTCGTCGAGGTCGGCGTCGAACGCGCCGCCGGCGGGCGCGCCGCCGCCGCGATTGCCGCCGCCGCTGCTCCGTCCGCCGCCGAAGGCCGAGCCGCCGCCGCCGCCATAGCCGCCTTCGTCATCGCCGCCGCCCTGGCTGCCGCCGCCGCCGCCGCCCTCGCCGCGGCCGTCGAGCATCACGAGCTGGCCGTTGAAGCCCTGCAGCACCACCTCGGTCGAATAGCGGTCCGCGCCGGACTGGTCCTGCCATTTGCGGGTCGTGAGCGCGCCCTCGATATAGACCTTGCTGCCCTTGCGCAGATAGCGCTCCGCGGTGCCGGCGAGTCCGTCGTTGAAGATCTTGACGGTATGCCACTCGGTCTTCTCGCGGCGCTCGCCCGAGCCCTTGTCCTTCCAGGTCTCCGAGGTGGCGATGCGCAGCTCGACGACCTTGCCGCCGTTCTGGAAGCTGCGCGACTCGGGATCTCGGCCGAGATTGCCGACGAGGATCACCTTGTTGACGCTGCCGGCCATCGTGCCGCTCTCCCTCAAAGTCCGAGGGCGGTGGCTAACCAGAAAGTCGCCCCGGCAGCAAGATAGGCGAGCACGAAGAGATAGCCGAGCATGAACGCCGGCCATGTCCAGCCGTTGGTCTCGCGCTTCGTCACCGCCAGCGTCGAGATGCACTGGGGGGCGAACACGAACCAGACGAGAAAGGCGAGCGCGGTCGGCAGCGGCCATTTGCCGCGCAGCCGCGAGACGAGGCCGCGGTCGAGCCCCGGATCGTCCGGCGCGGCGTTTGCTCCGCCTGCGCCGGACTGGATCGAATAGACCGTCGCCAGCGCCGATACCGCGACCTCGCGCGCCGCCATCGCCGGGATCAGCGCGAGGACGATGTCGCGATCGAAGCCGATCGGATGGAACGCCGGCGCGATCCCGTCGGCGATGCGGCCGGCGATCGAGTAGGAGATCGGGTTGGCGGCGCTGCCCTCCGGCGGCTTGGGGAAGCTCAGCAGCGCCCACAGCACCACGGTGGTGAAGGCGATGATCGTGCCGGCGCGCTTGAGGAAGATCAGCGCCCGCCCCCACAGCCCGATCGCGAGATCGCGCCAGGCGGGCAACTGGTATTTCGGCATCTCCATCAGGAAGCCGGGCGGCTTGCCCCGGGTGATCGTCCGCCTGAGCACGAAGGCGGCGCCGAGCGCGCCGACGATGCCCATCGCATAGAGCGCGAACAGCACGAGGCCCTGCAGGCCGATGCCGAAGCCGACGTCGCGCGCGGGCACGAACGCGGCGATGATGACGGCATAGACCGGGAGCCTCGCCGAGCAGGTCATCAGCGGCGCGATCAGGATGGTGGTGAGCCGGTCCTTGGGGTCGTCGATCGTGCGCGTCGCCATGATGCCGGGCACCGCGCAGGCGAAGGAGGACAGCAGCGGGATGAAGGCGCGGCCCGAGAGCCCCACCCGCGCCATCAGCCGGTCCATCAGGAAGGCGGCGCGGACCATGTAGCCGGTCGCCTC
>CAXTPE010000103.1:0-9053 GCA_964245925.1 uncultured Sphingomonadaceae bacterium | reverse complement strand
TTCCCCGACATGGCGGCGCTGTCCCTCGCGCGCGGGCTGACCGCCGGCCGCTTCGCGCAGGCGTTCGCGGCCGCCAATCCTGGCATGGCCGCGGCGATGCTGCGGATCGCGGCGAACCGGCACGGATGGCTCGAGGAGGTGCGGCTGTGCCTCGGGCGCGATCGCCGCCCGTCCGCCTGTCCGGCCGGTGCGGAGGGCGCGGCGGCGGCGTCCCCGCTCAGGATCGAGGACGGCGTCAGCGCGGCAGGCGCGGCGAAGGGCCGATCGGCGCGGCCTCGATCGTCGCGGTCGCGGGATGATGCCGATCGAGATGACGGCGGATGATCTTCAGGTTCATGCTGTTCGAGCGGAAGAAGAAGTCCGGGATCGCGCCGATCAGCGGGATCGCGCCGAGCAGCGTGTCGAAGCCGACATTGCCTGCCATCCGCGCGATCTGCCACTTCGACATGCCGAGGTTGCGCGCCTCCCAGACGATCCAGGCGCCGAGCGCGGTGCCGACCAGATCGCCGGCGAAGGGTAGCACGTCGAGGATCACGTCGAGGCCGATACGCCGGTTGGTGCCGGGAACGACGAACAGGCCCTCGAGCAGATGCTCCATCGCCTCGACGCGGCGCCGCACGTCGGCGGGATCGCGGCTGGTCGGCAGGCGCGCGGCGAGCGCATCGAACGGCTTCGGCTTGACGGTCATCGCGCGGAACTCCTTCAGCCGAGGATATGGGAGCGCGGGCAGGCTTTGCACCGGCGCGGCGATCCGGAGTCCGTGGCTGCCGTGCCTCGACTGCGCTCGACATGGGCGGATGTCGGATGAATCGATCCGGGCGCGAACGGCTCCAGGTCGGATGGCGTGAACGGATCGATGGTTCCCATCTTCGTCATTTCAGAGCACGGCGACATTAGCTTGACCTGCTTTTCGTCATTCCCGCGCAGGCGGGGACGACGAGGAGAAAACAGCGATCCCGCCCGATGTCATCCGACTTTATAGCTTGACCATCTTCATCCCACGCTCGGCATAGCGCTGACCGGCGGTCGTGCCGCTCGGCGCGGCCGCGTCCAGCTCGGCCAGGTCGGCGCCGTCGAGGGTCACGTCCGGGGCGCCGGCCGAATCCCGCAGCGTCTCCCGCCGCTTGATGCCGGGGATCGGCACCACGTCGCTGCCCCGGGAAAGCAGCCAGGCAAGCGCGACCTGTGCATTCGAGATGCCGTGCCGCTTCGCGACCGCCGCCACCGTGTCGACGATCGCGAGGTTCTTGGGCAGGTTTTCCGGCGAGTAGCGCGGATCATTGTGCCGCCAGTCATCGGCGGGAAGATCCGTGACGCCGCGGATGCCGCCTGCCAGAAAGCCGCGCCCGAGCGGGCTGTAGGGCACGAAGCCGATGCCGAGCTCGCGGCAGACCGGCAGGATCTCGTCCTCGACATCGCGTTCCCAGATCGAATATTCGGTCTGCAGCGCGGCGATGGGATGCACCGCCGCGGCGCGGCGCAGCGTCTCGACGCCGGCCTCGGACAGCGCGATGTGGCGGACCTTGCCCTCCCGCACCAGCTCGGCCATGCCGCCCACCGTCTCCTCGATCGGGACGTCCGGATCGACGCGGTGCTGGTAGAACAGGTCGATCGTCTCGACGCCGAGCCGCTTCAGCGAGGCCTCGCACGCCCGGCGCGCGTTCGCGGGGCTGCCATCGAGACCGGCCATCTCGCTGCCGTTCCACCGCATCGCGAACTTGGTCGCGATGACCAGGCCGTCCCGCCTGCCCCTGATCGCCTCGCCGACCAGCTCCTCGTTAGTGAACGGGCCGTACATCTCGGCGGTGTCGAAGAAGGTGATGCCGAGATCGATCGCCGCGTGGATGGCGGCGATCGATTCGCCGCGATCGGCACGGCCATAGACGATGTTGCCGCCGCTTATCATCGGCATGCAGCCGATGCCGATCGCCGAGACCTTCAGACCCTGGCCGAGCGAGCGATAGATCATGCTTTTCGCCTTTCCTGCGATCGGCCGGCGGTCGTGGCGCGGCCATGAGCGTCGGCATGCGGGCGCTATGACAGAACGGGCGTTGAATGTCCCGGGCCACTTTCGTCCAGGGCGCCGTGATGTCAGAGCGCCGCCACGAAGGCGATCTCGACGCGGAAGTCCGGCGTCGCCATGCGGGCCTCGACCGTGGCGCGCGCCGGCGCGGCGCCGGCCGGCAGCCACGCGTCCCACACCGCGTTCATCTCGGCGAAGTCGGCCATGTCCGCCAGCCAGACGGTGGCGGAGAGGATGCGGTCCCGCGCCGAGCCGGCTTCCGCCAGCAGCGCATCGGTGCGCGCGAGGGTGTCGTGCATCTGTTCGGTGATACCCGCGCCCATCGCACCGAAGGCGACCTGGCCGGCCAGATAGACGGTGCCGTTGTGAATCACCGCCTGGCTCATGCGCGGCCCCGGCTGGATGCGGCGGATGTCCATGGCTAGGCCGCCGCCGTGGCGAGCGGCGAGGGTACGCCCGGCGCCTGCCACGAGGGGGTGTCCGGCATCGTGCTGTCCACCTTGTCCTCCTCCGGCCGGCGGGCATGTTGATCGATCCGTCGATCGAATGTCAACATGATGGGCATCGCCCGGTCAAAGCGCCGCCAGCGCTTCCGTGGCGGCGCGTCGGCCGCTCTGCCAGGCGCCGTGCGCGGTCGAGTAATCGATCGGATCGGTCGCCTCGCCGGCGAAGAAGAGCCTGCCGCCGACGGGTCGTGCCAGCACCGCCCGGCGGGGCGCGTGCCCGGGCAGGGCGTGGCTGTACGATCCGCCGATGCCGTCCGCCTGCCGCCATGCCGAACCGGCGAGCAGGCGCAGCTTGCCGCGGATACGGCTTCCCAGCAGCGCGGCGAGCTCGTCGGCCGCGAAGGCGAAGGCGCCGTCCAGCCCGTCGCGCTCGAGCTGCTCGGCGCAGGCGCCGCCGAGAAAGCCTTCGATCAGGGGGCGCCCGAACGGCATCAGATAATAGCTGCCGGTGCAGCTTGTGTGCGGGTTGCCCAGCAGGTGCGTCTCCGGCGCCAGCCCGTGCCCTTCCGCCAGGCGCAGGAAGATCTTGTCGGCGAGGCCGAGTGGCACCTGCGCGGCGGCATGGGCGTGCTCGTCGATCGCCGGGGTGAAGCGGATGCGCCCCGAGGACAGCACGGCGGTCGACACCGTGACGATCGCGACCGTGGCGGCGATCGTCCCGTCGCGCGTCGCGAGGCGAACCCTGGCGCCATCGAGGTCGATGGCGGTCACCGGCGTCGAGAGCTTCACGGGCACCCGCGGGAGCTGTGCCGCGATCAGCGTGCCATAGCCTTCCGGCACCCGCCAGTTGGTCTCGCTCGCGGCGCGATCATAGGCGAGATAGTCGGCCACCGAGAGCCGCGCCAGCCCGGTGGCGTTGATGTAGCCGCTCAGCGCATCGATATAGGCGTTCCAGCGGTTGCCGGGCTCGAGCGCGTCGGCGGCGCGGTCGCTTGGCGGGGGATCGCGCTCTAGCCGGCCCTGCCACGCATCCAGCGCCTCGGCGGCGGCGTGCTGCTCGGCTGCCGGGAAGCCGAGCTCGCGATATTGCTCGCGCCAGGCGGCTGGCGCGCGGTCCACCGCCAGGCCGCTCGCTTCCGCCAGCGCGACGAACGGGTTGCGCTCGGCGGAGTGCAGCCAGCCGCAGCCGAGATCGAGCGGCATGCCCGCGATCGTCCGCGTGTACGCGCGGCCGCCGACCCGCTGGCTGGCTTCGATCAGGATCGCGCTTCGGCCCGCCGAGGCGACACGGCAGGCCGCCGCTATGCCGGCGGCTCCCGCGCCGACGATCGCCACGTCATACTCCTGTGCCATCGCGATCCTGTCAGCTTTCCTCGATCCGGCGTTCGCCCTCGCTCGTGATGGCGATCTGCCGGAAGTCCAGCTCTTCCTGAAGCGTCGCATAGCTGTCGGGGCTGATCGCGTGCCGCCTGCGCAGCGCCTCCAGGCATCGGCGCTGGCGGTCGATCACCGCGAGCCCCAGCGCGCGCTTGCGCTCGACCCGCTCCTCGCGCCCGGAGCGGGCGGCGTCGCGCGCCAGCTCGAAGCCGTGGCGGAGCTGCTCGGCGTCCTTGCCCTCGCGCCCCCGCAGCGATGCGAGCGCCGCCTCGGCAAGCTCGGCCCGCGCCCGCGACAGCTCGCGCACCTGCTCGTCGCCGTCATCCAGCTTCAGCAGGCGGACCAGCGGCGCCAGCGTCAGCCCCTGCACGACGAGCGTGGCAAGCACCACCGCGAACGCGGTGAGCACGATCAGGTCGCGCTGCGGGAAGCCGGCGGGAAGCGCGAAGGCGGTGGCGAGCGTGACGAGCCCGCGCATCCCGCACCAGCCGACCAGCAGGCCCTGGGCGAGGCTCGCCGGCGCGAAGTCCCCGCGCAGGAACTGCAGGCGCACGGCGAGGCGATTGTACGCGAGCACCCACAGCAGGCGGACGCCGATCACCGCGGCGATCACCAGCCCGGCAAAGCTCGCCGCCTCGCGCAGCCGGTCCGCCGTCAGCCCACCGACGATGCTGCGGACCTGCATGCCCATCAGCAGGAAGGCCAGCACGTTCAGCAGGAACACCACCGAGCTCCACACCGCGAAGGAATGCACCCGCATGCGCGGAGACTGCCGGAGCCCCGCCGATCGCGCGAGCGTCATGGCGAAGGCGACGAGGCAGAGCACCGGCGAGAGCCCCAGCCGCTCGGCGACGATCCACACCGCGAAGGTGGTGGCGAACTCCAGCAGATTGCCGCCCAGCGTCCCGCTCACCAGCGGCGATACGCGCTTGTTGATCCAGGCGAGCGCGATGCCGAGGAGGATGCCGCCCGGCGCCGCCACGCCGAGCCGCAGCGCCAGCCCGCCGTCGATGCCGCCGTGCGCCTGCACCGCGGTGGCGGCGCTGAACAGCAGCAGCGCCAACGCATCGTTGAGCAGGCTCTCGCCCTTCAGCACCGCCACCGAACGGCGCGGCATGTCGACGGCGCCGAGCACGGCGATCGCCGCCGCGGCATCCGGCGGCGCGACGATGGCGCCGAGCGCCAGCGCGGCGGCGAGCGGGAGACCGGCGACGCTCATCCCCAGCCACGCGACCGCGCCGGCGGTCAGCAGCACCGCGACCACCGCCAGCGCGACCAGCGGCCGCCACAGCCGCCACACCGCGCCGACCGGAAAATCGAACGCCGCATCGACCAGCGCGGGCGCGATGAACAGCGCCAGCGCCGTCGCCGGATCGAGCTTGATCGATGGCACCCCCGGGATCAGCGCGAGCATCACGCCCGCCGCCGCCAGCATCGCCGGATAGGGCAGCGCCAGCCGCCGCGACACCTGCAGCAGCAGGATCGCCGCCATCATCAGCGCCACCAGGCTTTCGAAGAAGCTCATGGCCGCGTCTAGCGGCGCATGCTCTTCACGACAATCCGCGGATCGGCCTGCTTCCATCCTGACGGAAGCCAGGCGGAGCCGGGTCGTCCAGCTCGCAACGACCGGAAGGCTGGGTGCGGACGGCGGGACTCGAACCCGCACTCCTTTCGGAAGAGGATTTTAAGTCCCCGGCGTCTACCATTCCGCCACGTCCGCGCATGGCCAGCAGCGATGGCAGGCGGCGCGCCCGCGTCAAGCGGGCTCAGACGTTGAGGCGCGCGCGCATTTCCTTGCCGGGCTTGAAATAGGGCACGCGCTTGGCCTCGACGTCGACCACCGTGCCGGTGCGCGGGTTGCGGCCGATGCGGGCGTCGCGCGCGCGGGTCGAGAAGGCGCCGAAGCCGCGCAGCTCGACCCGGCCGCCGGTGACGAGCTGGTCGACCATCCGATCGAACACGATGCCGACGATCCGCTCGATCTCGCGCAGCGAGAGTCCGGGATTGTCCCTAGCGAGCTTCTGAACGAGCTCCGATCGGATCATCGCCACTCCTCCGACGGCCGCCGACCGCCGCGCGATGCGGCACGATGCGCCCTGTCGCGAGCGATCTGACATAGATCGAGGTTAAAGTCACGGGCCGGAAGCGATGGTTCGCCGCCGGCCCGCGGGCTTTTTTCGTCAATGGGTGCGCCAGCTTAGGACTATCGGGCGTCCTGCCGGGCTTTCAGCGCCTCGCCGAGGATGTCGCCGAGCGACGCGCCCGAATCGGACGACCCATATTGCGCGACCGCCTGCTTCTCCTCGGCGATCTGCATCGCCTTGACCGAGAAGGTCGGCTTCTTCGAGCGATCCGTGCCGGACACCATCGCATCGAACTTCTGCCCGACCTGGTAGCGCTCGGGGCGCTGCTCGTCGCGGTCGCGGCTGAGATCGACCCGCTTGACGAAGCCGGTCGGCCCGTCGTCGCCGACCTGCACGTCCAGCCCGGCATCGCTGACGTTCAGCACGGTCACGGTGACGATCGCGTTGCGGTTGAGCCTGCCGCCGGCATCGCCGCCGCCGGCCGCCGGCGCGCTGCTGACGCCGCCGCGCTCGAGCTGCTTCATGCCGAGGCTGATGCGCTCTTTCTCGGCATCGATGTCGAGCACCTGCGCGCGCACCGTCTCGCCCTTGTGGTGCAGCGCGAGCGCGTCCTCGCCGGTCGCGCCCCAGGCGATGTCCGACATATGGACCATGCCGTCGACATCGCCGTCGAGCCCGATGAACAGCCCGAACTCGGTGGCGTTCTTGACCTCGCCCTCGACCTCGGAGCCGACCGGATGGCGCTCGGCGAAAGCCTCCCAGGGATTCTGCTGGGCCTGCTTGAGGCCGAGGCTGATGCGGCGCTTGTCCTCGTCGACCTCGAGGATGACGACATCGACCTCCTGGCTGGTCGAGACGATCTTGCCGGGATGGACGTTCTTCTTGGTCCAGCTCATCTCGGAGACGTGGACGAGGCCCTCGATGCCCGGCTCCAGCTCGACGAAGGCGCCATATTCGGTGATGTTGGTGACGCGGCCGGTGAACCGGCCCTCGATCGGATATTTGCCCGAAGCGCCCTCCCACGGATCGCTCTCGAGCTGCTTCATGCCGAGGCTGATGCGCTGCGTCTCGCGGTTGATGCGGATGATCTGGACGCGCACCGTATCGCCGATGTTGATGACCTCGGAGGGGTGGTTGACGCGCTTGTAGCTCATGTCGGTGACATGCAGCAGGCCATCGATCCCGCCGAGATCGACGAAGGCGCCATAGTCGGTGATGTTCTTGACGACGCCCTCGATGATCTGGCCCTCGTGGAGCGACTGGATCAGCCCGGTGCGCTGCTCGGCGCGGGTCTCCTCGAGCACCGCGCGGCGCGACACGACGATGTTGCCGCGGCGGCGGTCCATCTTGAGGATCTGGAAGGGCTGCGGCAGGTCCATCAGCGGGGTGACGTCGCGGACCGGGCGGATGTCGACCTGCGAACCGGGGAGGAAGGCGACGGCGCCGTTGAGATCGACCGTGAACCCGCCCTTGACCCGGCCGAAGATGATGCCCTCGACACGCTCGGCCTTGGAGAAGTCGGTCTCGAGCTTGTCCCACGCGGCCTCGCGGCGGGCGCGGTCACGGCTCAGCATCGCCTCGCCATGGCTGTTCTCGACGCGATCGACGAACACCTCCACCTCGTCGCCGATCTTGAGATCGGCCTTCTGGCCGGGTGCGGCGAACTCGCGGAGCGGCACGCGCCCTTCGGACTTGAGGCCAACGTCGATCACGGCGAGATCATTCTCGATGCCGGTGACGGTGCCCTTCACCACGCGGCCCTCGAAACTCTCGGCATTGCCGAGGCTCTGCTCGAGGAGGGCCGCGAAATCGTCGCGGGTCGGTGCTGCCGCAGATGCCATAAGCTTCGGTATTCCTTGTGTTCGTTCGTTGCCGGCCGTCCGGTGTTCCCGGAGGTCTTTGGCCGAATGCTGCCGCGGCGGCCCCGTGCCGGACGCGACATCCGGCGCGTGCTGGCTCGCGGCGGCTCCTTCCGGCATGGCTGCCATGCGAAAAGGGCGCGTGGCGGACGAGGCCCTGCCCCTCCGCTCCGCGCCTGCCACCGCGGGCAACGCCCGCCGGATGGCCGTGCCATAGCGGAGGAGGGGCGCTGGGGCAAGGCGGGGCGATCCGGAACCGGCTTCCGCGTTCGTTCAGCCTCCCGCCGCCGCGACGATCGCCACCGCCCGCTCGATCGCCGTCGCCACGTCCAGCTCGCTGGTATCGAGCAGCACCGCGTCCGCCGCCCGCCGGAGCGGCGCCGCGCCCCGCCCCATGTCGCGCGCGTCGCGGGCGAGGATGTCGGCCAGCACCGCGTCGTAGCCGGTCTCGGCGTCGGCCAGTTCGTCGAAGCGGCGCCGCGCGCGGACCTCGGGCGCGGCGGTGACGAACAGCTTGGCCCGCGCGTCGGGCGCGATCACCGTGCCGATGTCGCGCCCGTCGAGCACCGCGCCGCCGGGCTGGCCGGCGAAGGCGCGCTGGCGCTCGAGCAGCGCGGCGCGGACCGCGGCATGCGCCGAGACGATCGATGCGGCGCGCCCGGCGGCCTCGCTGCGGAGCGCGGGATCGGCCAGCAGCGCGTCGCCGAAGCCGGCGGCGGCGAGCGCTGCGTCCGCGTCGGCGGGATCGCCGCCGGCGCGCAAGACCGCCAGGCCGACCGCGCGATAGAGCAGCCCGGTATCGAGGTGCGGCAGGCCGTAGCGGCGGGCGAGCGCTTTCGCGATCGTGCCCTTGCCCGAGGCGGCGGGGCCGTCGACCGCGATTATCACGCGGCTTGCGCGCCCAGCGAGAGCATCAGCGCGACGAAGCCCGGGAAGCTCGTGGCGACCGGCGCCATGTCGTCGATGCCGACCGGCGCGCGGGAGGCGAGACCGGCGACGGCGAAGCTCATCGCGATGCGGTGATCGAGCCTCGCGGCGATGGTGGCGCCGCCGGGCAGCGTTTCGCCGCCGGTGCCGTCGATGACCAGCCCGTCGTCGAGCTCCTCGACGCGCGCGCCGATCGCGCGCAGCCCTTCCGCCATGACCGTCAGCCGATCGGATTCCTTGACGCGCAGCTCGGCCAGCCCGCGCGCGATGGTCTGCCCGCTCGCCAGCGCGGCGGCGACGAACAGGATCGGGAACTCGTCGATCATGCTCGGCGCGA
>CAXTPE010000102.1:0-9200 GCA_964245925.1 uncultured Sphingomonadaceae bacterium | reverse complement strand
CTGTTCCGCGCCGAGGACCAGCCCGAGCAGAGCTATTCCGAGCGGCAGATCTTCGAGGGCGCCACCAGCCGGCTGGCGCGCGAGCTCGCCGCGATGGAGCAGGTCGACGAGCCGACAGCGCAGGAGAAGATCCTCGACATCCTGCGCAAGGCGGTGGCCGCGGCGGCGGCGGGAGTCGTGAAGCAGCCGGCCTGACGCGGGGCGCGGCGCTCCATCATAGCGGCAACGCACTATCCGGGGTCGCCATGCGCGCGTTCCGCTTCCTGCCGATGCTGATCGTCGCTGCATGCGCCCCGGCGTCCGCCGCCGATCGCGGCTATACCGTCACCGACTTCGATCGCATCCGCGCCGAGGGGCCGTTCGACGTTGTCGTGCGGGTCGGCCCGGCGGCGTCGGTGCGCGCGCGCGGGACGCCGGCGGCGCTCGACCGGCTCGATGTCGAGGTGCGCGGCGACACGCTGGTGATCCAGCCGGACCATGCCGGCTGGGGCGGCTGGCCGGGCGGCGGCGGCGCGGCGGGCAAGGTGACGCTCGCCGTCACCGTGCCGATGCTGCGCGGCATCGCGCTCACCGGCTCCGGCGGCATGACGGTCGATCGGCTCAAGGCGGCCGAGCTCCAGCTCGCCATCTCCGGCTCGGGCGATCTTGCGGTGGCGCAGCTCCAGGCCGAGAAGCTCGGCGTCGCGATCGCCGGCTCGGGCAGCATGACGCTCGCCGGCCGCGCGATGCAGGCCGACGCCTCGGTGCAGGGCTCGGGCGATCTCGCCGCCACCGCGCTGAGCGTCGGCGACGCGACGCTCTCGCTGCAGGGCTCGGGCGATCTCGCCATCACCGCGACGCGCACCGCCAAGGTGGCGAGCGCCGGCTCGGGCGACGTGACGGTCGCCGGCCCCGCGGCCTGCGCGGTCGCCCAGGCCGGTTCGGGCGAGGTGCGCTGCGGCCGCGAGGTCGAGTAGGTCACAGCAGCGCGAGCGCGGACAGCTCCTCGGCGAGGTGGCGCGGCAGGGCGGCGAGATCGTCGTCTTCGTCACCCGTCAGCAGATCGGCGGGCGCGTCCCCCGCCTCGAGGTAGCGCCAGCCCTGGTGCGCGCGGCGCGGCAGCGCGCGAACCGTCACCAGCCGCTCGGCCACCCTTATGACGCAGCGTTTGCCATCGTCAGCCTCATCAAAGCCGAGGATCGGCGAGCGCACCACCAGCCGATGCTTGATGATCCAGTAGAGCGATCCGCCGATCACCTCGTCCGCCCGCTTCGGCCGGTAGCGGGTGAACACCGTCGACGCGCCGTTCGACGCGCGCCCGAGCAGCCGCTCGGCGAGCACGTCGGCATCCGCGCAACCGACCGCGACCTTGGTGATGTGGAGCGGCATGCCCGCGATGTGGCGCTCGGCGGCGCGGCGTCAAGCGGCTCAGCGCAGGAACAGCGTCGCCAGGCCGAGGAAGGAGAAGAAGCCCATGCAATCGGTGCACATCGTCACGAACACCGCCGACGACACCGCCGGGTCGACGCCCGCGCGATCCAGCCCGATCGGGATCAGCACGCCGGACAGGCCGGCGACCAGATTGTTGATGAGGATCGCCGAGCCGAACACGATCGCGAGATCGGCGCGCCCGTAGAGCAGCCAGGAGCCGATGCCGATCAGCAGCCCGAGCAGCAGCCCGTTGGCGAGCGCGATGCGGAACTCGCGCACGATCATCCGCCAAGTGTTGGACGAGGTGAGCTGGTTGGTGGCGAGCGCGCGCACCACCACCGCGAGCGTCTGGGTGCCGGCATTGCCGCCCATCCCCGAGACGATCCCCATCAGCGCCGCGAGCAGCGCATAGCGCGCGATCTCGCCGTCGAAGAGCCCGACGACCGCTGCCGCCACCATCGCGGTGGCGAGGTTGACCACCAGCCAGACGAGCCGGGTGCGGACGGTGAAGCGCAGCGGCTGGTTGATGTCGCCGTCGCCCGCGCCCGAAAGCCGCAGCGCGTCCTCGCCGGCCTCCTGCTGGATGATGTGGACGACGTCGTCGACCGTGATCATGCCGACGAGGCGGCCGGAGGTGTCCACCACCGCCGCCGAGATCAGCGCATATTTCTGGAAGCGGAGCGCGACCTCCTCCTGGTCCATGTCGATCGGGAGCAGGGTCTGCTCGCGCTGCATCACGTCGGCGATGGCGACGCCGCGCGGCGTGCGCAGCACCCAGGAGAGCTTGCAGGTGCCGACCGGATGATGCGCCGCATCGACGACGAAGATCTCCCAGAAGTCGGTGGTCAAGTCCTCGTTGGAGCGCAGATAGTCGAGCACGTCGCCGACGCTCCACGGCTCGGGTACCGCGATGAGGTCGCGCTGCATGAGCCGGCCGGCGGACTCCTCCGGATGGGAGAGCGCCTCCTCGATCGCGGCGCGATCGTCCGGCTCCATCGCGCGGAGCACCTCGCGCCGGTCCTCCGGCTCCAGATCCTCGATGATCGCGACGGCGTCGTCGGTATCGAGCTCGGCGGCGATGTCGGCGACCTGCTGGGGGGCGAGCGCCTCCATCAGCTCGTCGCGCACCCAGTCGTTCATCTCGGCGAGCACGTCGCCGTCGAGCAGGTCAGCGAGCGCGTCGGCGAGCGGGCGGCGCGCGTCGGCGGGCGCGAACTCGAACAGATCGGCGATGTCGGCCGGGTGAAGCGGCTCCACCATCGCCCGCGCGCCCTCGGCGTCGCCGTTCTCGACGCGGTCGATCACCTCGTCGATGAAGTGCGCGGTGAGGCGGTTGTCCTCGTCGTGGCTCGGCTCGGCGGCGGGCGCCATGAGCGCGATGGTCGCTTCGTGCCCGGCTTCGCTCATGTCGACCTGGCCTTGCCGGAGGGGAGCCCCGGGCCCCTCTAGGCGTGGCGGGCGCGGATGCCTAGATGGACGGGATGGCCGAACCGCCCATCCTCCCCGCACCCATCCTGTCCGTGCTCGATCAGACGCCGATCGCCGAAGGCTCCGACGCGTCGCAGGCGATCCGCAACACCCTCGATCTCGCGCGCGAGGCGGACGCGCTCGGCTATCACCGCTACTGGCTCGCCGAGCATCATGCCACGCCCGCGCTGGCGGGCGCCGCGCCCGAGGCGCTGATCGGCCCCGTCGCGCTCGCCACCAGGCACATGCGGATCGGCTCGGGCGGGATCATGCTGCCGCATTATTCGGCGTTCAAGGTCGCCGAGACGTTCAGCCTGTTGACTGCGATGGCGCCCGGGCGGATCGACCTCGGTCTCGGCCGCGCGCCGGGATCGGACCAGCGCACCGCCTATGCGCTCCAGCGCGACCGGACGCGGCGCATCCCCCCGGACGATTTCCCCAACCAGCTCGCCGAGCTGACCGCCTATCTGGCGCCGGGCGGCGGGCTGCCGGACGACCATCCGTTCGCGCCGCTGCGCGCGACGCTGCCGTCGGGCGGCGGCGCGCCGGCGCTGTGGCTGCTCGGCTCCTCGCCGGACAGCGCGCGCTGGGCGGCCGAGGCAGGGCTGCCCTATTGCATCGCCGACTTCATCAACTCGGACGCGGCGCCACTCGCCGACATCTACCGGCGGCGGTTCGTGCCGTCGGCGATGCTCGGCCAGCCTTATGTGATGGCGGCGGTGTGGACGATCGCGGCGCCGAGCGCGGCGGAGGCCGAGCGGCTGGCGTCCTCCTCGGCGATGATGTTCGCGCATCTCGTCACCGGCCGGCTGATCCCGGTGCCGTCGGTCGAGACGGCGCTGGCCTGGACGGCCGCGCATCCCCAGGCGACGCGGCGGCAGCGCCGCATGGTGCTTGGCGCGCCCGGCGAGGTGGCGCGCCAGCTCCGCGCCGTCGCCGGCGAATATGGCGCGGACGAGCTGATGCTGGTCAACATCCTTCACGATCATGCCGCCCGCGTGCGCAGCTACCGGCTCGTGGCGCAGGCGTTCGGGCTGGCGCCGGCCGCGCTCGCCGCCTAATCGCGCATCCACTTCTTCAGGAGAGACCCATGGCCGACGACAATATCCTCGTGCTGACCCTCGACGCCGGCGGGCGGACCGGCGACGTGACGATCAGGCTGCGCCCCGATCTCGCGCCCGGCCATGTCGCGCGCATCCGGGAGCTGGCGGGCGAGGGCTTCTACGACGGCGTCGTGTTCCATCGCGTCATCCCGGGCTTCATGGCGCAGGGCGGCGATCCCACCGGCACCGGCATGGGCGGCTCCAAGAAGCCCGATCTGAAGGCCGAGTTCTCCGGCGAGAAGCATGTCCGCGGCGTCTGCTCGATGGCGCGCTCGCAGAGCCCCGACAGCGCCAACAGCCAGTTCTTCATCTGCTTCGACGACGCGACCTTCCTCGACCGGCAGTACACCGTGTGGGGCGAGGTGGTCTCGGGCATGGAGCTGGTCGACGCGCTGCCGAAGGGCGAGCCGCCCAAGGCGCCCGGCAGGATCGTCACCGCGAAGGTGAGCGCGGACGCCTGACGAGGACGGCGCGCGGCACGATCACGCCGCGCGCAGCCCCTCTTCCTTCAGCCCCGCCACCAGCCAGTCGTGGAAGAGCCGCACCGGGCGCCGCGCGATCGCGGTGCGGCGGCAGACGAACCAGTAGCTGTAGTCGCTCTCGACCTCGCGGTCGAACAGGCTGACGAGGCGCGGATCCTGCGCGGCCTCGAGATGCGAATCGAGCATGAAGGCGACGCCGAGCCCCTCCGCCGCGGCCTCGAGGATGAGCTGGCCCGAGTCGAAATGATCGATCGTGGCCGGCTGGAGATCGGGCATGCCGATCCCGGTGCGCCAGATGTCGAACGTCTCGGGCAGATCGCGGTGGAGCAGGATGGTCGCCTGGGCGAGCTGCTCGGGCCGGCGCAGCGGCTGGCCGGCGACCTTGAGGTCGCGCACCCCGAGCGGCACCACCCGGTTGCGATCGAGCCGCCGGCTGTAGAGCGCCGGATCGATCTCGCTCGCCACGACGATCGCGGCATCGAGCTCGTCGCCGAGCCGCGCGAGCGCATGCGGCGCGGTGTCGATGTCGATATGGAGCTCGGGCTGGCGGCGGCGCAGGTCCGGCAGCCGGCCCATCAGCTGCTGCGAGGCGAACAGCGGCAGCACGCCGAGCTTCAGGCGGAGCTGCGCCGAATCGCCGCGCGTCGCGTCGATCGCCTCGCCGAGCGCCGCGATCGCCGGCGCGATCCGGTCGAGCAGGGCGGCGCCCTCGGCGTTCAGCAGCATTGCCTGGTGGCGCCGCTCGAACAACGGCCGGCCGACGAAGCGCTCCAGCGTCTGGACGCGGCGGCTGAGCGCGGGCGAGGACAGCGCGAGCTGCTCGGCGGCGGCCTTCACCGAGCCGAGCCGCGCGACCTGGACGAACGCCTCGATGGCGGTGAGCGGCGGCAGGCGGCGCATCGGCGCTCCTCCTTCGGTTCGGCCGGCGGCGCGTTGTGCACCGCAAGATAGATCGCCCGGCCCGTTGCGGGGCGGAGCGGTCCGGATACCGACAGGCTATGGAGAGTTGCACGATTTGCAAGCGGCTTTTATCATTTCGCACTTGCACAATGGCCGGCGTGGCCGCATCAAGGGCGTGCCTTTCAGGCATCCTCTCCTAAGACTTTCGGCCGGCCCTTGGGTCGGCCGTTTTTTTCGTGCTTGGGCGCCTCGCGCCGGCGCGCGCCCAACGGTTCGCCGCGGCCGTGGTCCGTTTCGCGCGGGGAACTTGCGTTCCGGTCGTTCTTTTGCGACCAGCCATCGGCCAAGCGTTCGTGGAGATGAGATGACGGGTTCTTCCGCAAATACGGCCGACGACACCCGCCGTCGGCCCCGCGGTCCGGCCGCGACCTTCTTCCGCGAGTTCCTCAAGCGTCCGGTGATGGTGGGGTCGATCATCCCCTCGTCGCGCATGTGCATCGACAAGATGCTCGGCCCGGTCGACTGGAAGGCCACGAAGCTCTTCGTCGAATATGGCCCGGGCGTCGGCACCTTCACCCAGCCGGTGCTCGATCGGCTGGCGCCGGACGCGACGCTGCTGGCGATCGATACCAACCCGGCGTTCGTCGACTATCTCCGGCACCGCATCACCGACAGCCGGCTGCGGCTGGTGAACGCGTCGGCCGCCGACGTCGGGGACATCGTGCGCGAGCTCGGCTTCGAACATGCCGACTATGTGCTCTCGGGGCTGCCGTTCTCGACGCTGCCGGCGGGTGTCGGCCCGGCGATCGCGCATGGCACCGCCAAGGTGCTGCGGCCGGGCGGCGCCTTCCTCGTCTACCAGTTCAACCCCAGGGTGCGCGACTTCCTGGCGCCCGCCTTCGAGCGGATCGACCATGGCTTCGAGCTGTTCAACGTGCCGCCCTGCCAGCTCTACTGGGCCTGGAAGGACTGAAGGGAGCGGGCTGGAACCGGCGTTGTGAAGAACGCCGGTCAGCCGAGCTCGCTGCCGTCGGTGCCGAAGTTGAGTCGCCGGGTCAGCGCCGGATCGAGCACCGCGACGACATAATAGGAAAGCCGCCAGCGCAGCCGGTCGAGCCAGCCGGCATGCGCGCGATAGGCGGCGGGCGTGATCTCGCGCGACTCGGCGGTTTCGCCATCGACGTAGCGCCGCATCGCCGCCGCGAAGCCCGCGTCCTCGATCCGCAGCATCAGCTCGAGGTTGAGGAAGAGGCTGCGCATGTCGAGATTGGCCGATCCGACATGGACCGCGTCGTCGATCACGAGCAGCTTGGTGTGCAGCCGCGCCGGCTGATATTCGAACACCCGCACGCCGCGGCGGAGCAGCCGGGCGTAGCAGTGCCGCGCCGCCGCGATGGTGGTGACGTTGTCGGACTTCGCCGCGGTGAGCAGGCGCGCGCCGCCGTCCGGGTCACCGGCGTCGCGGTTGCGGCGGGCGACGCGCTCGATCCGCCGCAGCATCCCCGGGTTGGGCGCGAAATAGGCGGCGATCAGATCGCAGCGCCGCGCCGTCATGAGATCGCCGCGCACCGCGCGCGCCCAGGGCGAGAGGCGGTGGGCCGGCCCGCCGAGCAGCCAGCGCACCCGCCCCTCCCGCTCGCTCCAGCGTTTCAGCGCGCGGCGCAATGTGCGGACCTTCGCGCGGGGCTTGCGCGTCCAGGCGAGCAGCAGATCGAAATAGTCCGCCATGGGCGCCGCCGCCGGCCCCTCGACGAGCAGCCCGAAGTCGCGCCAGCCATCGGCGCCTTCATCGAAATAGGCGGCGGCGATGTTGAAGCCGCCGACGATGATCCGCTCCTCGTCGGCGAGCGCGAGCTTCTGGTGGTTGCGCAGCAGGTAGCGCCGGCCCCAGCGCGGATGGAAGCGGCGGACTTCCGCGCCGGCGTCGATCAGCGGCCGGAAGAAGGCGTCGTCGGTAGCCTCGCTGCCGAAGCCGTCGATCAGCAGCGCGACCCGCACGCCGCGCGCCGCGGCGGCGGCGAGCGCGTCACGCACCTCGCGGCCGAGCGCGTCGTCACGGAAGATATAGTAGAGCAAGCGCAGCGTGCGGCGTGCGCCGGCGATGAGCTGGAGCAGCGCCTCGCGGCGGGTGCGCGCGTCGGCGAGCGGGACGAGGCGATTGCCCTCCACCTCGAACCGGGTCGCGTCGTCGTCCGCCATCGCCGGCAGATGCGGCCGGCGGGGCCGCGCCGCAAGCGCGCGCTTGCGTTGACTTGGCGCGCCCGTGCTGTTAGCCGCCCGCGTTTCCCGAGAGCTTTAGATACGGAGCGGCAGATGGCGCGCGTCACGGTCGAGGATTGCGTCGACAAGGTTCCCAACCGCTTCGATCTCGTGCTGCTCGCGGCGCATCGCGCGCGGCAGATTTCCGGTGGGGCGGAGCTCACCATCGATCGCGACCGCGACAAGAACCCGGTCGTCGCGCTGCGCGAGATCGCCGAGGAGACGGTGCGTCCCGATCAGCTCGCCGAAGGCGCGGTGCAGGCGCTCCAGCGCGTGCAGATCGACGACGAGGACGCGCCGGACGAGCTCGGCAGCCTCGCCGCCTCGGCCGAGGCGCTGCGGCTCACCGCCGCCGCGCCGCCGCGCAACCAGAACAGCGGCGGCGACTACGAGTAGCGCCCGGCGGCGAGCCTAGGCCGCCGTCTGCGCCCTGGTCCGGGCGCGCTCGCCCGCGGCGTCCCGCGCCGGGACTTCGCTGCGGTCCGCCCAGCGCATGTCGTGGAGCCGGAGCGTTCGCCCGTCGGCCGCCCGCACGATCATCGGCTCGACGGGGCGGCCGTCGCGCCGGTCGACCAGCACCGGGTTGCTGGGCACGCCGCAGCCCCAGCGCTCGCCCCACTGGCGCAGCGCGATCAGCGTCGGCAGCAGCGCCTCGCCCTTCTCGGTCAGCAGATATTCGACCTTGCGGCGATCGTCGTCGCAGGGGCTGCGCGACAATATGCCGTGATCGACCAGCCGGGCCAGCCGGTTGGCCAGGATGTTGCGCGCGATCCCGAGCGTCGCCTGGAACTCCTCGAAATGCGCCAGCCCGTGAAACGCGCCGCGAAGGATCAGGAACGACCAGCGCTCCCCCATCGCGTCGAGCGCGCTCGGGAGCCCGCAGGTCAGCGCCGAGCGCTGGGCCGGGTCGGACGGTATCATCGCGCGATATTACGCCCGAATCGGACCGCGTTGAAGCGGCAATCGCGGCTTGCGTATCCGCCCGGCGGCAAACCCTCCCGTTTCGCTTGCACTTGGGCGTCCGCTGACGACATCATGGCGCGTGCTCAGGCAATATGAACTCGTCGAGCGGGTGCGCCGCTACGATCCGCAGGCCGACGAGGCGCTCATCAACCGCGCCTATGTGTTCTCGATGCAGGCACATGGGAGCCAGAAGCGCGCGTCCGGCGATCCCTATTTCAGCCATCCGATCGAGGTCGCCGGCATCCTCACCGATCTCCAGCTCGACGACGAGACGATCGCCACCGCCATCCTCCACGACACCATCGAGGACACGCTGGCGACGCACGAGCAGATCGAGCGCCTGTTCGGCGCCAATGTCGCGCGGCTGGTCGACGGCGTCACCAAGCTCTCCAAGATCGAGGCGCAGAGCGAGAACGAGCGGGCGGCGGAGAACCTCCGCAAGTTCCTGCTCGCGATGTCCGGCGACATCCGCGTGCTGCTGGTGAAGCTCGCCGACCGGCTGCACAACATGCGCACGCTGCACCACATCCCCAGCCCCGAGAAGCGCCGCCGGATCGCCAAGGAGACGATGGACATCTACGCGCCGCTCGCCGAGCGGGTCGGCATGTACGAGTTC
>CAXTPE010000101.1:0-9269 GCA_964245925.1 uncultured Sphingomonadaceae bacterium | reverse complement strand
CTGTGTCGGCGTCGGTGCTGGTGGGGGCGCGCTATGATTTCTGAGGGACGCTTGGGACAAGCCATGTACACCGATCATTACGGCCTGAGCGCGCGTCCCTTCGCGCTGACGCCCGATCCGCGCTTCTATTTCGACAGCGCGACCCACCGCACCGCCATGGCCTATCTCGGCTATGGCCTGGCGCAGGGCGAGGGCTTCATCGTCATCACCGGCGAGGTCGGCGCGGGCAAGACCACGCTGGTCGGCCATCTCATGGCGACGATCGACCGCGCCCGCCTCAACGCGGTCAAGCTGGTCTCCACCCAGGTCGAGGGCGAGGACATGCTGCGGCTGACCGCGCAGGCGCTCGGCCTCGCCACCGAGGGGCTCGCCAAGGCGCAGCTGCTCGACCGCATCGAGCGGACGCTGCGCACCTTCGCCGCCGAGGGCCGCCGCACGCTGCTGATCGTCGACGAGGCGCAGAACCTGCCGACCTCCTCGCTGGAGGAGCTGCGCATGCTCTCCAACTTCCAGTCGGGCGAACGCGCGCTGGTGCAGATCTTCCTGCTCGGCCAGCCCGAGTTCCGCGACCGCCTCCAGCATTCGGAGCGGCTCGAGCAGCTCCGCCAGCGCGTGATCGCGACGCACCACCTGACGCCGATGGAGCCGGACGAGATCGAGCCCTATGTGCTGCACCGGCTGAAGCTGGTCGGCTGGGAGGGCAATCCCGGCTTCACCGCCGAGGCGTTCGCGGCGCTCCATCGCCATTCGGACGGCGTGCCGCGCCGGCTGAACACGCTGGCGAGCCGGGTGCTGCTGCAGGCCGGGCTGGAGCAGCTCACCGCCATCGACACCGCGACGATCGACGATGTCGCCGGCGACATGGCCGCCGATTCGCCGCCGTCCAAGGCGCCGATCCCGGCGCCGGCCGCCGCCGCCGCCGCGATCGATGCGGCGATCGAGGCAGACCCGGTCCTGCCGTTCGACGAGGCGCCGGCCGCCAACGACGGCGCGGCCGAGCCGGCCGGCGACAGCGCGCATCTCCAGCGCCGCATCACCGCGCTGGAGGAGCGGCTGGAGGAGCAGGAGGGCGCGCTCAGGCGCGTGCTGACGCTGCTGGTCGACTGGATCGAGCGCGACGAGCAGACGCGCGCGGCGCCGCACGAGGAGCCGGCCGAGGAGCGCGTCGCCGAGTTCAGCCGCTCCGACGCCGCCTGAGCAACGCTGCGCCGATGACGGCCGCGCCGCGCCTCGCCAACGCGCTCTCGGTCGACATCGAGGAGTGGTTCCAGGTCGGCGCGTTCGAGACCGTGCTGACCCGCGACGACTGGCCGGCGCTGGAGAGCCGCGTCGCCGCCAATACCAGCCGCGTGCTCGACCTGTTCGCGCGCGCCGGCGTGAAGGGCACCTTCTTCACGCTCGGCTGGGTGGCGGAGCGCCAGCCCGCGCTCATCCGCCGCATCGTCGCCGAGGGGCATGAGATCGCCAGCCACGGCTGGGATCATCTGCGCGTCTTCCGCATGGACGCCCGCCAGTTCCGCGCCGACATCCGCCGCGCCCGCGCCGCGATCGAGGATGCCGCCGGCGTGGCGGTCACCGGCTATCGCGCGCCGAGCTTCTCGATCGACGCCCGCTCGGCCTGGGCGCACCCGATCCTCGCCGAGGAGGGCTATGCCTATTCCTCCAGCGTCGCGCCGGTCGCGCACGATCATTACGGCTGGCCCGAGGCGCCGCGCTTCGCCTACCGGCCGCTCGCCGGGAGCCCGCTGGTCGAGCTGCCGGTGACGACCGCCGAGGTCGGCGGCCGGCGGTTCGCGGCGGGCGGCGGCGGCTTCTTCCGGCTCTATCCCTATGCGGTGAGCCGCTGGGCGGTGGCGCGGGTCAACGGCGCCGAGCAGCGGCCGGCGGTGTTCTACTTTCATCCCTGGGAGGTCGATCCCGATCAGCCGCGCATGGCCCGGGCGCCGCTCAAGTCGAGGCTGCGCCACTACAGCCGGCTCGGCGCGATGGAAGCCAAGCTGGAACGGCTGCTGGGCGATTTCGCGTGGGACCGCGTCGATGCGGTGGTGGCAGGCCAGACGATCGCGAGGCGGCCGGCGTGAACGCGATGACGCAGCCGAGCGCGATCCGGCTCGCCGCCCCGGCCGAGGCGGCGGCGCTCGACGCCTATGTGCGCGCCCATGGCGACGGCACGCCCTTCCACCTCTCCGCCTGGGCGCGCGGCGTCGCCGAGGGCTGCGGGCAGCGCGGGCATGTGCTGGTGGCCGGGCGCGGCGGGCGGATCGCGGGGATGGTGCCGCTCACCGAGGTGCATTCGGCGCTGTTCGGGCGGGCGCTCTGCTCGGCGGGCTTCGCGGTCGGCGGCGGCGTGCTCGCCGACGATGCGGCGACGGGCGACGCGCTCGCCGAGGCCGCCTGGCGCCTCGCTGGCCGGCTCTCCTGCCCGACGCTGGAGCTGCGCGGCGGCCAGCTCCCGGAGGGCGACGGCTGGCAGCGCAGGACGGGCGCGCACGCCGGCTTCGCGCGACGCCTCGCGGCGGACGACGAAATCGAGCTGCTCGCCATCCCGCGCAAGCAGCGCGCCGAGGTGCGCCGCGCGCTCGCCGCCGGCATGACCGTGGAGACCGGCAGGGGCGCGCGCGATCTCGCGGCGCATTACGCGGTCTATTCCGAGATGGTGCGCAACCTCGGCACGCCGGTGTTCCCGCGCAAGCTGTTCGCGGCGATGCTCGATGCGTTCGGCGAGGATGCCGACATCCTGACCGTCCGCCACGAGGGCGCCGCCGTCGCCAGCGTGCTGAGCTTCTATCATCGCGGCGCGGTGCTGCCCTATTGGGGCGGAGGCCGCCAGGCGGCGCGGGGCTTGCGCGCCAACGAGCTGCTCTATTTCGCGCTGATGCGCCATGCCCGCGAGCGCGGGTGCCTCCGGTTCGACTTCGGGCGATCGAAGCCCGGCACCGGCGCGTTCGCGTACAAGAGGAACTGGGGGTTCGCGCCCGAGCCGCTGTCCTATGCGGTGCGCGCCCGGCCGGGGGAGGCGGCGCGCGAGATCAATCCGCTCAGCCCGAAATATCGGTTGCAGGTCGCGCTCTGGCAGCGGCTGCCGCTTGGCCTCGCCAATGTCGTGGGGCCGCGAATCGCGCGCGGCCTTGGATGATGGACCGGGCCTGATGGGCGACATCCTGTTCCTGGCGCACCGCGTTCCCTATCCGCCGGACCGCGGCGACAAGATGCGCTCGTTCCACATGCTGCGGCATCTGGCGGGGCGGGGGAGGGTGCATCTCGGCGCCTTTGCTGACCATGCTGACGATCAAACGCATGTTCACGCGCTGCGGGAAACCGTCAGCAGCGTGCATGTCGAGCGGCGGCCGGCCCGGGCGCCGGCGATGGCGCGCGGGTTGCTGACGGGTCAGCCGCTCTCGGTGGCGGCGTTCGCCTCGCCGGGCATGCGGCGCTTCGTCGAGCGGACGCTGGCCACCGCGGCGATCGACACGATCGTCGCCTTCTCGGGGCAGATGGCGCGGTTCGTGCCGGAAGCGCTGGACGGGCGGCGCTTCCTGATGGATTTCGTCGATATGGATTCGGCGAAGTTCGCGGCCTATGCGGCGCAACGGCGGGGGCCGGCGGCATGGCTCGACGCGCGCGAGGCGCGGCGGCTGGCCGCGTTCGAGCGCGACGTCGCGGCGCGGGCGGATGCGTCGATCTTCGTCAGCGCCGCCGAGGCAACGCTGTTCGCGCGCGCCGCGCCGTGCGCGAGGGTCGCGGTGGTCGAGAACGGCATCGATCTCGCACGCTATGATCCGGCCTTCCCGCCGGCGCCCGACGCCGGGCCGGGGCCGCTGATCGTCTTCACCGGCCAGATGGACTATCGCCCCAATATCGAGGCCGTCACGATCTTCGCCGAGCAGGCGATGCCGCTGATCCGCGCGGCCCGGCCCGAGGCGCGCTTCGCCATCGTCGGCCGCGATCCCGCGCCGGCCGTGCGGCGGCTGGCGGGCACGGGCGCGGACGGAGGCGCGAACGGAGGCGTGACCGTCACCGGCACGGTGCCGGACGTGCGCGGCTGGCTGGCGGCGGCCGACGTGGTGGTGGCGCCGCTGCGGCTCGCGCGCGGCATCCAGAACAAGCTGCTGGAGGCGATGGCGATGGCGCGCGCGATCGTCGCCTCGCCGGCCGCCTTCGAGGGGATCGACGCGGTCCCGGGCCGCGACCTGCTCGTCGCCGACGGCGCGCGGGCCGAGGCGGACGCGGTACTGGCGCTGCTCGCCGATCCGCCCCGCGCCGCCGCGCTGGGTGCCGCCGCGCGCGCGCGCGTCGAGGCGCGCTACGGCTGGGCGGCGCGGCTGGCGGCGCTCGACGCGCTGCTCGCGGCATGAGCATGGCCGAGGCGACCCGGCCCGCGCGGCGCCTGTCGCAGCCGACCGGCTGGCCCGCGCATGGCGCCGCGCTCGCCGGGACGATCGCGGCGCTGCTGCTGCTGTTCGCCGGCGATGCCGCCGACATCGCGGATCAATGGTGGAACAGCTCGACCTACGAGCATTGCCTCGCCATCCCGCCGATCCTCGCCTGGCTGGTGTGGATACGGTTGCCGGCGCTCCGCGCGACGCCGCCGGAGACCTGGACGCCCGGGCTGATCGCGATCGCCGCCGGCGCGCTCGGCTGGCTGGTGGGGGAGGCGGCGGCGGCGGCGGTGATCCGCCAGTTCGCGCTGCTGCTGATGCTGGAAGGCGCGATCGCGGCGCTGCTGGGGCCGGCGGCGCTGCGCATCCTGGTCTTCCCGCTCGGCTTCGCGCTCTTCCTGGTGCCGGCGGGAGATTTCCTGATCCCGCCGCTCCAGACCGTGACCGCCGGGCTCAGCATGGCGCTGCTGCATGTCTCCGGCGTGCCGGCGCGGCTGGAGGGTGTGTTCATCACCACGCCGGACGGATGGTTCGAGGTCGCCGCCGCCTGCTCGGGGGTCAAGTTCCTGATCGCGATGGTCGCGCTGGGCGTGCTCGCCGCCAACCTCTGCTTCACCGGCTGGATCCGGCGCGTCGTCTTCCTCGCCGCCTGCGTGGTGCTGCCGATCCTCGCCAATGGCGTGCGCGCCTGGGGGACGATCTACATCGCCCACCTGTTCGGCGCGCGCTATGCCACCGGCTTCGATCATATCGTCTACGGCTGGTTCTTCTTCGCCGCCGTGATCGCGCTGATGCTCGCCATCGCCTGGCCGTTCTTCGAGGATCCGGGGTTGCCGGAAGCCGTCGCCGCGCGCGGGGCCGCGCCACGCCGCCCGCTCGCGCTGATCGCCGGCGCGGCGCTGGGGATCGCGCTGCTGCCGATCGCCTGGAGCCATGCGATCGCCGCCGGGACGCCGCCGCTGCCGGCCGCCTCGCTGCCGCGGGTGCCCGGCTGGCGGCCGGTGCCGGTGTCGGGCGTGCCGTGGCGCGCGCGCTTCGCCGGCGCCGATCGCGTGCTGGCGGGGCGCTATGCCGATGGCCGGGGGCGGAGCGCCGATCTGGTGCTCGCGGTGTTCCGCAGCCAGGACGCCGGCCGCCGGCTGACCGGCTTCGGCCAGGGCGCGATCGATCCGGACGGCGCCTGGGCCTGGGCGCGCGGGCTGCCCGATCCGCCGCGCGGCAAGGCCGAGCTGATCTCGGGGCCGGGGCAGGCGAGCCGCGCGGTGCTGAGCTTCTACCGGGTCGGCCGGATCACCACCGGCGGCGAGGTCGCGGTCAAGCTCGAGACGCTGAGGATACGGCTCGCCGGCGGGCCGCGGCGCGCGGTCGCGCTGCTCGTGTCGGCGGACGCGGCGCAGGGCGGGCGCCCGGCGGCGGACGCGCTGCTCGCGGCGCTGGGGGACATCGACGGGCTCATGGACCGCGCGGCGGGGCCGCGCTGATGTGCGGCATCGCCGGCATCTTCCATCTGGAGACCCAGAAGCCGGTCGATCCCATCCGCGTCACCGCGATGACCGACGCGCTCGCGCATCGCGGCCCGGACGGCGCGGCGGTGTGGACGGCGCCCGGCGTGGGCCTGGGCCATCGCCGCCTCGCGATCATCGATCTCGCCACCGGCGACCAGCCGATGGCATCGGCGGACGGGCGCCACGTCATCGTCTTCAACGGCGAGATCTACAATTTCCGCGAGGTGCGGGCCACGCTGGAGGCGCTGGGGCACGCTTTCCGCACCCGATCCGACACCGAGGTGATCCTCGCCGCCTATCGGCAATGGGGCGGGGCCTGCCTCGACCGGCTGAACGGCATGTTCGCCTTCGCGCTGCACGACGCCGCCACCCAGAGCCTGTTCCTGGCGCGCGACCGGCTGGGCGTGAAGCCGCTCCATTATGCGCGGCTGAGCGACGGCGCGGTGCTGTTCGCCTCCGAGCTCAAGGGGCTGCTGGCGCACCCGCTGTTCCGCCGCGCGCCCGACATCACCGCGGTCGAGGATTTCCTCGGGCTCGGCTATGTGCCCGACGACGCCTGCCTGATCGCGGGCGTGCGCAAGCTGCCGGCGGGGCACCATCTCACGCTCACGCGCGGCAGGCCGCTGCCCGAGCCATCGCAATGGTGGGACGTGCGCTTCACGGCCGAGGCGCGCGGATCGCTGGGCGCGCTGGAGGCGGAGCTGCTGGAGCGGATGCGCGCGGGCGTTACCTCGCGGATGGTGGCGGACGTGCCGCTCGGCGCGTTCCTGTCGGGCGGGGTCGATTCCTCCGCGGTGGTGGCGCTGATGGCGGAGGCGAGCCGCGCGGCGGTGCGGACCTGCTCGATCGGCTTCGACGAGGCGGCGCTCGACGAGACCGCCCATGCCGAGCGGATCGCCGAGCGCTTCGCCACCGCGCATTCCAGCCGCATCGTCTCGGCCGGCGACTTCGACCTGGTCGATACGCTCGTGCATCATTTCGACGAGCCGTTCGCGGATGCCTCCGCGCTGCCGACCTACCGCGTCTGCCAGCTCGCGCGCGAGAAGGTGACGGTCGCGCTGTCGGGCGATGGCGCCGACGAGGCGTTCGCGGGCTATCGCCGCCACCGCTTCTTCGCCGCCGAGGAGCGCGCGCGGGGCCTCGTGCCCGGGCGCATCCGCGAGCCGCTGCTGGGCGCGCTCGGCCGGCTCTATCCCAAGGCCGACTGGGCGCCGCGCCGCCTGCGCGCCAAGACCACGCTCCAGGCGCTCGCGATGTCGCCCGAGCAGGCCTATGCGCTGGCGGTGGGGGTGACGCCGCCGGGGGTGCGCGGGCGGCTCTATTCGGACGAGGCGGTGCGGCTGCTGGGCGATCACCGCGCCGAGACGCGCTATCATCTGGCGATGCGCGACGCGCCGGCGGCCGATGCGCTCGGCCGCGCGCAATATGCCGACCTCAAGATCTGGCTGCCCGGCGACATCCTGACCAAGATCGACCGGATGAGCATGGCGGTGAGCCTGGAAGCGCGCGAGCCGCTGCTCGATCACCGGCTGGTGGAGTTCGCCGCGGCACTGCCGCTCGATCTGCGGGTGCGCGGCGGGCAGGGCAAATGGCTGATGAAGCGCGCGCTCAGGCGCTACCTGCCCGACGACATCCTCTACCGGCCGAAGATGGGCTTCGTGACGCCGATCTCGGCCTGGTTCCGCGGGCCGCTGGCCGGCGCCGCGCAGGCGATCGCCCAGGGCTCGGCGCTGGCGCGGACGGGGTGGTTCGACGGCGACGCGCTGGGGGCGATCGTGAGCGAGCACCGCGGCGGGCGGAGCGATCATGGCCGGCTGCTGTGGCAGTTGCTGATGCTGGACAGGTCGCTGGCGGGGCTGTTCGGGGTCTAGGCGCGGCGTTCGGCCGTGACGATGCGGTGTCATGGATAGCTCGCCGCGACGAAATACAGCCCGTCGGGCGGCGCGTTCAGGCCGAGCCGGGCGCGGTTCCGTGCCGCCAGCGCCGCGCCGAGATCGTCCGCGCGCCACCTGCCCCGCCCGACCAGCACGAGGCAGCCGACCATCGAGCGCACCTGGTGATGGAGGAAGGAGCGCGCCGCCGCCTCGATCTCGATCCCGCCCGCGACGCGCCGCACGTCGAGCCGGTCGAGCGTCTTCACGGCGCTCGCCGACTGGCAATGCGCCGAGCGGAAGGTGGTGAAGTCGCGGGAGCCGACGAGGCGCTGCGCGGCGGCGTGCATCGCGTCGGCGTCGAGCGGCGGCGCCACCCGCCAGGCGCGGCCGGCGTCGAGCGTCAGCGGCGCGCGGCGCTCGACGATCCGGTACAGATAGCGCCGGCCGGTGCAGGAGAAGCGCGCGTGCCAGTCGTCCGCCACGCGCGCGCAGGCGAGCACCGCGACCGGCGCCGGCCGCAGCAGCGCGTTCAGCGCCGCCATCAGCCGGAACGGCGCGATGTCCCGCGCGATGTCGAGATGCGCCGCCATGGCGAGCGCGTGGACGCCGGCATCGGTGCGCCCGGCGGCGTGGACCGTCGCCGTCTCGCCGGTGACCGCCAGCGCCGCCGCCTCGATCGCGCCCTGCACGCTGGGCCCGTGCGCCTGCCGCTGCCAGCCCATGAACGGCCGGCCGTCATATTCGATGGTGAGGCGCAAGCGCGTCAGAGCCGCGTCCCCGCCGGGATCGGGAAGCCGCGCAGCAGCTCGTCGACCGACATCTCGCCACGCCCGGCGCGCTGCACCCTGACCGGGCTGACCGCATCTCGTCCGCAGGCGATGCGAAGGCGATCGTTCAGCACCAGTCCCGGAGGGCCATCGCCGTCGTCCCGGTCGGCGACCAGGATCCTGATCCGCTCGCCCCGATATTCGAAGAACGCTCCCGGCGCGGGATTGAACGCCGCCACCTGCCGCTCGATCTCCTCGGCGCTCCTGCCGAAGTCGATGCGGGCATCCGCCTTCTCGATCTTCGCGGCGTGCGTGACCTCCAGCTCGGATTGCGGGACTTCCGGATGGGCTTGCAGGTCGGCGAGCACCCGCGTCATCAGCCTGGCGCCGAGTTCCGACAATTCTCCGGTCAGGGTTCCAGCCGTCTTCCCGCGGCAGCGGGTGCGGCCGGCGAGCAGCATCGGCCCGGTATCGAGGCCGCGCTCCATCCGCATGATCGTCACGCCGGTCTCGGCGTCGCCGGCGAGGATCGCGCGCTGGATCGGCGCGGCGCCGCGCCAGCGCGGCAGCAGCGAGGCGTGGACGTTGAGGCAGCCGTGCCGCGGCGCATCGAGGATCGCGCGCGGCAGGATCAGACCATAGGCCGCGACCACCGCCACGTCCGCGTCCAGCGCCGCGAAAGCCGCCTGCTCGTCGGCGCCGCTGAGCGACACCGGCGAGCGCACGGCGATCCCCAGCGCCTCG